>JANNGT010000314.1:0-35387 GCA_031404015.1 Gammaproteobacteria bacterium
GCCGAGTGCACACCGTCACCCTGGCGTCATTGGTCGACAGGGCGACCGTTGCCGCAGCCTTGGCGATTGCGTTGGCAAGCGCCGGCGGCTCATGCATCGTCCCTGCTGGAGGTGCGCGGTTGCCTGTACATCACGCCGTGCAGCGCGCGCATCGAGCACGCGGGCGGTCGCCATGAAGTGCTGGGCGTACCAGCTGACGCAAGACAGTTCGCTCATGCCATCGTCGACGGCGAGCGACTGGATTATCGCTACGCGTGGTCAGCATCCACGCTCTGGCTGCACACGCCGGGCGGCGATTTAGCCTTCGACTGCTTGCGGCGCGAACCCGCGCGGACGACCGAGGTCGCGGGCACGGCAGGGAGCGAGGTCCGCGCGACGATGAATGGTCGCGTGGTCGAGGTGCCGGTGGTCCAGGGGGCGTCGGTCGCGACGGGCGACCGCCTGGTCGTACTGGAAGCCATGAAGATGGAGCACGAGGTGCGCGCGTTGCGTGCGGGCCGGATCGCACTGGTGGGCGTGGCCGCAGGAGACCAGGTCGCCCCGGGACAGGTGCTAGTGCGCTACGAAGGAGATTCCGCATGACGCAGAAAGTGGTGGTCACGTGCGCGCTCACGGGCGTGCTGACGGATCCCGCGCAGCATGACGTGCCAGTGACGCCGGAACAGATGGCCCGCGAGGCGCGTGCCGCGTACGACGCCGGTGCGAGCGTCGTGCACGTGCATTTCCGCCAGCAGACGGCAGGAAAAGGCCACCTGCCCTGTTGGGATCCGGTCGTCGCCGTCGAGATTGCACACGCCATCCGCGAGGCTTGCCCCGGCATCGTCTTCAACCAGTCGACGGGCATCGTCGGACCCGACATTTCCGGACCGGTCGCCTGCATCAGGGCGGTGCGCCCCGAGATCGCAGCCGCCAACGCAGGCTCGCTGAATTACCTCAAGGTGCGCAGCGACGGACGCTGGGCCTGGCCGCCGATGCTGTTCGACAACCCGGTCGAGAAAGTCGCGGCGTTCCTGCAGGTCATGACCGAGACGCAGGCATTGCCCGAGTTCGAATGCTTCGACGTCGGCATCGTGCGCAGCGTCGGGATGTTCGTACGATCCGGACTGTATCAAGGCCACCCCGACCTGAACTTCGTGATGGGCGTGGAGTCGGGCATGCCTGCGGACCCGGCGCTGCTGCCGATCCTGATCGGCCTGCTGCCCCCGGCCGCAACGTGGCAGGTGACGGCGATCGGACGCGAGAACGTCTGGCCGCTGCATCGACGCACGGCGGAACTCGGTGGCAATCTGCGCACGGGCCTCGAGGACACGTTCTACCTGCCCGACGGGCGCAAGGCCCGCAGCAATGGCGAACTGATCGACGCGATCGTCGCCATTGCCCGCGATACGGGACGTGCATGCGCAACGCCAGCCGAGGCGCGCCAGATGCTGCACCTCGCTGCCTGACTTATCGGCCGCGCCTACGGGCGCGGCAACGCTGCCCCGATCTCGCGCACTGCATTCGTGAAGAGCGACAGGTCGTCGCTCGTCGTGCGGAAGTTGACGATCGCCGCGCGCAGGCAATAGCGGCCGTGCAGCGTCGTGTACGACGGCGCCGCGAGGCCGCTTTCGTGCAG
This sequence comes from Gammaproteobacteria bacterium, assembly GCA_031404015.1. Lineage (GTDB taxonomy): Bacteria > Pseudomonadota > Gammaproteobacteria > Steroidobacterales > Steroidobacteraceae > RPQJ01. The sequence goes on from JANNGT010000314.1 coordinate 1,616, forward strand.
CCGGATCAACAGCTCTTCATTCAGCGAGTTCAGCTGGGCATCGCCGAGACCACCCGGGTTGTAGCGAAAACAGACGATGTTGGTCGCAACCGGCGCCAGCAATTCGAGATCGGGCTCGGCGTCGACCAGCGCCGCGAGTTCGCGCGCCTGCGCGCAGTTGCGGTCGATCAGGCGCCCGAAGCGATCCAGGCCGTGTTCCTTGATCGACAGCCAGACTTTCAGCGCGCGGAAGCCGCGTGAAAGCTGCAGTCCGTATTCGCTGAACCACAGCGCGCCGCTTGCGAGGCCGCGCTCGGTTTTTTCCAGGTACTCGGGCGTCAGCGCGAACGCCTCGCGATGCGCCTTGCGGTCACGCACGAGTACGCATGCCGCTTCGAACGGGATGTGCAGCCATTTGTGCAGGTCGAGCGTGACCGAGTCGGCGCGCTCCATGCCGCGGACCAGGTGCCGATGGGCCGGCGCGAGCGCGAGCAGCGCGCCGATCGCGCCGTCGACGTGAAACCACAGGTGCTCCCGCTCGCACACCGTGGCAAGCGCGTCCAGATCGTCAGTGGCGCCCGTGTTGATCGTCGCCGCGTTGCCGATCACGCAGAACGGTTGCCGCCCGGCCACGCGGTCCTCGGCGATCATGCTTTCCAGCGCAGCCACGTCGATTTCGAAGTTCGCATTGACCGGCACCTTGCGCAGCGATCTCGCGCCAAGACCAAGCGCCTCGATTGCCTTCTGCACGCAGCTGTGCACTTCGACCGAGGCGTAGGTGACGAGCGCCCGCGGGATGGCCGCGACGCCCTCCGTGCGCACGTCGATGCCCGCGCGGGAATTGCGCGCCACGGCAAGGCCAACGAAGTTGGCCATGGAGCCGCCGCTCACAAGCAGCCCGCTGGCCTCCGCGGGCAAGCCGACAATCTCCTTGCACCAGGCCACCACCTGCGCCTCGACATGGTTGGGGATGTGATTGCCGCCGCCCATGTTCGGGTTGAGCACGGCGGCCAGGAAATCGCCGACCGCGGCGAACGGCGTCCCGTTGCCCATGAACCAGGACCAGAATCGCGGGTGCGTATTGCCCATGGCATAGGGCATCACGACTTCCTTGAACTCGCGGTACGCCGACTCGGCTCCCTGCGGCAGGCGCGGGGCCGGCCCCTGCAGCCTTGCCACCACGCGCTCAGGCGTGGGTTGCCAGACCGGGCGATCCCGGGCGTGCTGCAGGTAATCGAAACCGTCGTCGATGGCCTGGTGCGCGAGCTTGCGCAGCGCGTCCCAATCGTCGGGATCGAGGGATTCGTCGGCGGGTGAACCGGACATCGGTGCGACTCTGCGGGCGGTAGTAGGCGGGTTGCAGCCTACTACGGCCGACCGCCGGTTCGTGTCGCCGGACCTTCAGCCCATCGTCAACTGCCAGTCCTGCAAGGCGTGGGCAAGAACGATGAAGGCCGTTGCTGCCGCACAAGCCAAAGCGACCGCGACTGCCCAAGGGAAAGTGTCTTTGACTCGATCCATTTTTTCCTCCGTGGCCGCCCGGCCCGAGTCGGCTGCCGGACCCGCCAGAGGGGGTGTTGGCGGGGAAACTGGTCGACTCATAGCCAAGCGGTCAGAGCTAGCCTAGCGCACTTTCTGCTGCGGTGCAGCAACAATATAACTTGCTGTTTTAATTGTTATTATTCGAATCCAACGTCGCAGGATTGAGGACGGGACGCGTTGCGGGTGCGCGCCCCGAACCTCAGATGAAGCTCTGCATGCCCGCAACGGCTTCGACGAGGATCGTGACGACGAAGGCGACGGACACCACCAGGCCAGAGCCGATGGCGATGTTGAAGAGGGAAACCTGGGACTGCTTGCGATTGAACATGGGAACCTCCTGCTTTTGTGAGGCTCAAGGTACGCCACGGTTTTACTTCGATAAATGCGAATAACCGTTGCACTCTATTCTGGATTTCAGAACAATCGGCAGATGGACCAGCTGCTTGCCATGAAGGTTTTTGCCCGGGTCGCCGAGCGTGGGTCGTTCGGGCAAGCGGCGGATGAACTCGACATTTCCCGTCCTGCCGTAAGCGCGCACGTTGCCGCGCTGGAAAAACACCTTGGAGCCCGGCTGCTCAATCGCACGACACGACGCGTCACGCTGACCGCGGAGGGCACGGAATTCCTGCGCCGCACGCGCCGGATCCTCGAGGAACTGCACGATGCAGAAGAGACCGTGCGCGCGACGCGCTCGAAACCGCAAGGCAAGCTGCGCGTCGACGTGCCCGTCGTATTCGGCCGTTACCTGCTGCTCCCTGCCTTGCCGGAGTTCACGCGGCGTTATCCGCTGATCGAACTCGACCTGCGTCTCAACGACCGGGTCGTCGATCTCGTCGCCGAACGCGTGGATGTCGCGCTGCGCGTCGGTCCCATCAGGCAGGCCGGGCTCGCGGCGCGGCGCGTGTCGCAAGTCAACATCGTGACGTGCGCAGCGCCTGCCTACCTGCAGGACCATGGCGAACCGCAAACGCCGGACGAGCTGCGGGGCCACAGGTTGCTGGGACTCACCGCAGCGTCAGGCGGGCCGCCGGAATGGACATATCCCCCGCCGTACACGCAGAAGCGGCTCGGCCTGAAATTCTCGATGCTGTTCAACTCCGCCGAGGGCCCGATCATCGCCGCGGCCGCAGGCCTCGGCATCACGCACACGGCCGACCTCATCGTTGCCGAATACGTCGGCCGCGGTGAACTCAAGCTGATCCTCGAGGATTTCGTGGTGCCGGGCCCGCCGATCTCGCTGGTCTACCCGTCGGCCGGTCACCAGCTGGCGAAGGTCCGCGTGTTTTCGGATTTCGCAGCGGACCTGCTGCAGCGCTGGAACGTCGAGGTGCGCCGTCTGATCAAGCAGCCATCGCGCCCGCCGGGCCCAATGTCCGCTAGACTCGCGCCGCAATCCGGGGAGACCTCATGACCTATCTCGTCGCTGGCCTGTTGCTGTTTCTCGGCGTTCATTCCATTGCGATCGCTGCGCCGGCGTGGCGCAACGAGATGGCCGCGCGTCTGGGCGACGCGTCGTGGAAAGCTGTTTACGCGCTTGCGTCGGTCGTCGGCTTCGTCATGCTCGTGCACGGCTATGGTATGGCGCGAGCCGATCCGGTCGTGCTGTACACGACGCCGGCATGGATGCGGCACGTGGCCGCGTTGCTGATGCTCCCCGTCTTTCCCCTGTTGTTTGCGGTCTACCTGCCCGGCCGCATCAAGGCAGCGGTCAAGCACCCGATGCTTGCGGCAACGAAGGCCTGGGCCCTTTCGCACCTGCTCGTCAACGGCAATCTCGCGGACGTGCTGCTGTTCGGCGGGTTCCTCGCATGGGCCGTCGCCGACAGGATTGCAGTCGGCAAGCGTGCCGCGTCCCAGCCCAGCGTCGCTGCGACGCGGTCACTGCGCAACGATGCGCTCGCCGTGGTCGGTGGCCTGGTCGTCTATGTCCTGGTCGTCGCATGGGCACACCAGCGCTTCATCGGCGTGCCACCGCTGCTGCCGCACTGACCGACACACACGTCAGAGCGCCGCACCCTGCGCCTGCTCCCTCAGCCATTTCCGCGCTGGCGGTCGGCAAGGTAATCTCGCCAAGTATCAGTGAGGTGCCCGCGTGATCCCTGCGCCGCGTTTACTCCTGCTCCTGCTCTGCGCTGCCCTGGCGGTGGCGTCGCCCGTGCACGCGGCGTCGATCTCGTCGAACGAGCAACGCGTTGTCGCGGCGATCGATGCGCGAGCCGCGGCTGCGATCAGCCTGCTCGAAGAGACGGTCAACGTGCAGAGCGCCACGGAGAACGTGGCGGGAGTGCGTGCGGTCGGCGACATTTACGCGCGCGAGTTCCAGGCGTTGGGATTCAAGACGGACTGGGTCGCAATGCCCGCGGCGATGCAACGCGCGGGACACTTCGTTGCGACTCACACTGGCAGCGGCAGCGGGCCGCGCCTGCTGCTCATCGGGCACCTGGATACGGTGCTGCAGGGGGAAGCCTTTCGCCGCGAGGGTGTGCGTGCTTTCGGCACGGGCACCTCGGACATGAAGGGCGGCAACCTGGTTGCGCTCGAGGCGCTGCGGGCGCTGCACGGCACCGGCCAGTTGCAGTCGATGAACGTCACCGTGGTGTTCACGGGCGACGAAGAAGACACGGGCTCGCCACAAGCGGTCGCGCGTGAGGCCCTGTTCGCAGCCGCCGCAGAGTCCGACATCGCGCTGGCGTTTGAAAGCGGTGCGCCGGGCAAGGCGGTCATCGGCCGGCGTGGCATCGGCACGTGGCGTCTGCACGTCAAAGGCGTGCAGGGCCACTCGTCCGGCGTCTTCGGCGACGAGCGGGGCTACGGCGCCATCTTCGAGGCCGCGCGGATCATCGACCAGTTCCGCACGGAACTGCGCGCAGCGAATCTCACGTACAACCCGTCCGTGATCGTGGGCGGCACCAACGTGACCTATGACGACGCAAGCAAGAGCGGCACTGCGCTCGGCAAGGTCAACGTGATACCGCGCGAGGTGCGCGTCACAGGCGACATCCGTTACCTGGGCGCAGAGCAGTTCGAGGCGACGCGCAAGAAGATGCTCGCGATCGCTGCCGCGAGCCTGCCGCAGACCTCCGCGGAACTGTTCGTCGAAAATGAATATCCTTCGATGGCGCCGAACCCGGGCAGTGAACGCATCCTCGGTGTGCTCGATGCAGTGAGCCGTGACCTCGGTGCAGGACCGATCGTCGCGCAACCGCCCATCGAGCGCGGCGCCGGCGACATCGCTTTCGTCTGCGGCGATGGGCGGCTTGCCTGTCTCGATGGCCTCGGGACCGTTGGCGACAACGACCACGCGCCCGGCGAATTTGTAGCTCTTGATTCACTGCCGCTGCAGACCAAGCGAGCGGCCCTGCTCATGTATCGTCTTACTCGTTAGGCTTTGTTCTTACTCGCGGGCATGGATGCCCGCAGGTGCGCATGGAAACGCAATGGCTCCTGCCGGGCTTCGGCCTGGCTGCAATCACGCTGACCGCGGCGGCGCTGGTGCCACCTCGCGCAGGCTTGCTGGCGGGCAACAGGGCCTGGTTTGCGCTGGGCTGGCTGGCGAGCGAATTCGCGCCTTGGCTCGCCGCGCTGGTTGCGCTTGCGGCGGTGCTCGTCACGCGCAGCGCGCTCGACTCCCGCGCGGAACCGACTGAGTTTGCAGCGCTCCTGCTGGTTGCATCAGTCGCCGGGCTGCTCATCGTGCAGCGACGCGCGCGTCGCGCACGCGCCGTGCTCGAAGCCGCGTTGCGCAGTGAACTGGGCAAGGCCTACGCGGAAGGCATCGACCGGACGCGCCGTCCCGGCGTGGCGGCGCCCCCACGCGCCGTGCCCATGCTGCTGTCGATGCCCCGCCCACGCCCGCGCAAACTGGAGCGCATCGTCGACGTGCCGTATCCAGGTGGACACGAACGTAACACCCTGGACGTCTACCGGCTTGCGACAGGCTGCTCCGCTGCGCCGGTTCTCCTGCACCTGCATGGCGGCGACTGGGTGGCGGGTAACCGGCGACGGCAATCGCTGCCGCTGCTGCATCACCTCGCCTCGCTCGGTTGGCTCGTCATCGCGCCGAGCTATCGATTGAGTCCCGCGGCACGCATGCCGGCGCACCTGATCGATTGCAAAAGCGCGCTCGCGTGGATTCGCGGCCACGCCGCCGCGTTGGGGGGCGACCCGGGCTTCGTCGCAGTGACGGGCAGTGGCGCTGGCGCTCACCTCGCTTCGCTGCTGGCACTGACCTATGACCAGCGGGACCTGCAACCCGGCTTCGAGCAGGTCGACACGCGGCCGGCCGCCTGCGTCGCGCTGCACGGGGTGTACGACCTGGCGGACCGTGCGCAGTTGTTCCCCGGCAGACGCGCCCGACTGCGATGGCTTGGAACGAACGTGATGCCTGGGTCCACCGTGGGCGAACTGGCGGCTTGGGACGCCGTGTCGCCGGTGGCCCGGGTCCACGAACACGCGCCGCCGTTTTTCGTGTTGCACGGCGCGCACGATTCGCTGGCACCGGCAACCGGTGCGCGCGAATTCGTCGGGCGTTTGCGTGGCGTGTCGCGCGAGCCCGTGATTTACGCGGAACTGCCAGGCGCGCAACACGCGTGGGACACGGCCGTATCGCACCGGTCCATGGAGACCGTGCATGCGGTTGCGCGTTTCCTCGAGTGGTGCGCGGCGCGGCATTACCGCACGCACGGGCCGTATCGCGACAGGACGCATCGCGCGTGGTCGTGAGCGTTGGTCGGTTCAGCTTGCGACGGCGAGCTGGCCGCGCTGGTAATCGCTCAACGCTTGCTGGATTTCCTCGGGCGTGTTCATGACGAACGGCCCGTACTGCACGACCGGCTCGCCGATCGGCTTGCCCGCCAGCAACAGCAACCGCACGCCTTGCGCGCCCGCCTCGATGCGGACCTGCGCGCCGGGCGTCAGCAGGCCTGCCGCGCGGAACGGCAATGCGCGACCATCGTCGCCGACCACCGCGTCGCCTTCGTACACGTACAGGAACACGTTGTGGGATAGCGGGGTTGGAATCGTTGTACTGATGCCTGCGGGCAGTCGCACGTCGAAATAAAGCGGCGCAGTGCTGAGACCACCGATCGGTCCCGAGACCCGCGTGCCTGGCTGGTCGAAATCGCCCGCGATGACACGCACTTCACCGCCGCCCGCGAGGACCGCTGTCGGAATCTGCGGTGCTGGAATATCGCGATACGCGGCCGGCTTCATCTTCTCGCGTGCAGGCAGGTTGATCCAGAGCTGGAATCCGCGCATGCGCCCCGCCGCTTGTTGCGGCATCTCGGAGTGGATGATGCCGCGGGCGGCCGTCATCCACTGCACGTCGCCAGGCCCTAAGTCGCCGCGGTTGCCGAAGCTGTCCTCGTGCCGCATGTGCCCGTCGAGCATGTAGGTCACCGTCTCGAAGCCGCGGTGCGGGTGCGAGGGAAACCCTGCGAGGTAGTCGTCAGGATTATCCGAGAAGAACTCGTCGAGCATCAGGAACGGATCGAACCGCAGGTTCTGGCGACTGCCCAGACTGCGTCGCAGCTTGACGCCGGCGCCATCGGAGGCCGCCACCGATTCGATGACGGCTTGCAGCTTGCGTGACGTGCTCATGGTGGCTCCCTAGACGGCGACAGCCGGGGCCGTCAGCCGTGACTGCCGCGCATCCATTGACCAGGCGCCCGCGCCGCGCGCAACCAGCAACAGGAACGCACCGGTGATCGCGACGTTCTTCAGTAACAGGATCTGCTGCATCTGGTCTGCTCCGCCGTGGAAGAGGAATCCCGCCGCCAGCGTGAACCCAGCAAGTGCCGCGGCAACCAGGCGGGTGCGATAGCCGACGATGATGGCGATGGCCCCCAGCACTTCGAGCGCGATGACCAATGGCAATAGCCCACCAGGCACGCCCATCGAGCCCATGTAGGCTTGCGTGCCGGCGTAGCCGGAAATCTTGCCGATGCCTGCGAGCAGGAACATGGCGGCGAGCAGGACGCGGCCGGCGAGTTCGGCTGTGTTTTCCCAGGTTTTCATTGTCGTTGCCTCGTTGTAATCGAATGAAACGTTACGGGTTAACTTCCGTGGATTCACTCTATATCTAGCAGTTGAATAAAAAAGGCGGTATTTTCGATACAACTAATCGATCGGATCGATATATGCCATCCCCCCGGATCACGCTCGATCAGTGGGCCGCCCTTGTCGCCATCGTCGAGCAAGGCGGTTACGAACAGGCTTCCGCGCGCCTGCACCGCACGCAATCGACCGTCACGTACACGATCAAGAAGCTCGAAGACCTGCTCGGCCTGAAGGTGTTCGAGCGGCAAGGCCGACGTTCTGCACTGACGCCCGCCGGCCAGGTGCTGTATCGACGGGGCAAGTCGCTGCTCGACGACGCAGTGCGCATCGAGCGCTCGGCCGCAGGGCTGGCCCAGGGTTGGGAGGCCGAGGTGCGGCTTGCGGTCGAGGTCATCTTCCCGACCTGGCTGCTGCTGCGCGCGCTTGCCGACTTCGGTCGCGAGCACCCCGAAATCCGCATCGAACTGTTCGAGGCGGTGCTCGGCGGCGTCGAGGAAGCCCTGACCGAGGGCCGCGTCGACCTGACCATTGGCACGCTCGTGCCGGGCGGATTCATCGGCGATGCGCTGATGCAGGTGCGCTTCGTGTGCGCGGCCGCGCCGGCACATCCGTTGCACCTGCTCGGCCGGCCCGTCGAGCTCGATGACCTGCGCGCGCATCGTCATCTGGTTGTGCGCGATTCGGGCGCTCGCCGCAATCGCTCCGGGGGCTGGCTCAACGAGCAGCGCTGGACCGTCTCGAACAAGGCGACCCAGATCCGCTCCGCGTGCATGGGCCTGGGCTTCGCGTGGTTCGCCGAAGAAAACATTCGTGACGAGCTGGCGACCGGCGCGCTCAAGCAACTGCCGTTGACCGAAGGCGCCGAGCGTTACGCCACGCTTTACCTCGTGTATGCGGACCGTGTCGCTGCGGGGCCGGCCACGCAGCGGCTCGTCGAAATCATCCGCGCGCACGTATCTGCAAGCTGTCACGAGGCGAGCAACGTCATGCCGCAGTAGACTGCATGCATGCGCCTGCGCGATCCCCGCACCCTGCACCTGCTTGTCCTGTACGCGCTGCCGGTCGTGGTCGCGTCCGCGGGCTGGGGCTTGGCCGCCGCAACCGGCGCTGCCATCGCCGTGATGGTCCTCGGAGTCGCTGCGCGCCTGTTCGTGTCGTTGCGTGCATTGCGCCAACCCGAGCGGCCGCTGCGACTCCACACAATCACGTTCTCGCATTACGCCGAGAAGGCACGCTGGTGCCTCGATCGCCTGGGCGTGCCGTACGACGAAGTTCCGAATGTCGGTGTACTCGGTGTGCTGCTGACGGGCCGCACGGTCCCGTGGCTCGAGGTGCCACCGGGACTCACCCGGGTCAGCGGCTCTTCGCGCATCCTGCGTTACCTCTGGGGTGAACACGCAGGACGGCTGCCTGGTGACCGCACCTGGTTCCTGGAACCGACGCCGGCCGCGCTGGAACTCGAGGCGGCGTTCGACCAGCGCCTTGGCAACGACGTGCGTGTCTGGCTGTACGATCACCTGCTGCGCGATACCAACCTGAGCTATCGCTCCTGGGGGAGCGAAGAATCCGTGATTCCGCGCTGGCAACGCGCGCTGCTGCAGGTGTTGCGGCCCGTGCTGGCCTTTGCCGTCCGCAGGATGCTGGGCGTGACACCGGCGCGCGCCGCGCGCGCGTTGCAGCGCACGCGCGAGACGTTCGACGAAGTCGACCGCCTGCTCGCAGACGGACGCACGTACCTGACCGGCGCAACGTTGACGTTCGCTGACATCGCATTCGCCAGCCTCGGCGCGCTCGCCGTGCTGCCGCCCGAATACCCGGGCAATCGTTTGCGCGGCCGCCGCATCGCCCTTGCCGATATCGCCGACCCGCTCTGGCGTGCACAAGTGGAGGAATTGCGCGCGCGGCCCGCAGGCCAGTTCATCCTGCGGCTTTACCGCGACGAGCGCGGCAGCAGCGTCCAGTCACAGCCGACCGGCCGGGCCGTTTGACCACGCACAGTCAATCCGGCCGCCAGTCACTCCTCGGGTTCGTTCTCTTCCGCGCTCCAGCGCTTGCGATGCGCGAGTTCGGCCGCCGCACGCACGCCGGCATGGCGGTTCGACAGCAGCAGCGACGATGGGTCGCACACGCGCGCGCGGATGACGCCCAGGTCCACGGCCGCATCAAACAGGCTCGGGTACCAGTGGTCCCAGTCCGGAAAGAGTTCCTCGACTCGCTCGCGCAAGGTCATGGACAAAGTTTAAACCGGAAGCCTGCGAATTTCCGCAACCGACCTTAGCGGCTTGTGAACTGGTCGCAGGTTGCTGGCTCGGCTCGTCCGGTGGTTGGCGCCAAGGCCGCAATCTCGCGCGCCGTCTGCTCCAGGGCCGGCCGCAACGGGTCGCCTGGCGCCACGCGCGGGACACCCGCGCTCAACGCGTGCCGGGCTGCGGTGGTGCAGCCCAGTCGCGCGAGTGACTCGGCATGATTGTTGAGTGCAGCGGCGTCGGCGGGACTGTTCGCATTGGCGGCCCGGTACCAGCGTTCGGCGTCCGCCCAGGCTCCCTGCCCCGCTGCGATGTTGCCAAGCCCCACGCGAGGCAACGCTGCGTCGGGCCAATGCTCAGCCGCCGCGCGGTAGGCCTTGGCAGCGGCCTCGGGCGCGGTCGCTTCCAGCGCCGCTGCAGCCTGCATGTAGCGCGGCAAATCCGGCTGCGCCGGCAATTGGCCGGGCTCCACCATGACTATCGCCCACCGCCCGCCGCGATCCCACGTCGACTCGAACACGACCGCGCGTTGCTCCAGCCGTGCGTCGACGCCGGAGCGCAGCAACACTTGCCCGCGATCCCGGTCGTATCCGATCACAACGGCGTAATGCCAGTAAGGCCACGGGCCTGCGCCGAGTTGCTGCAGCACGAGTACAGGCCGACCTGCAGCGACTTGCGCGAGCAGGTCCTGCAACGTCGTACCGGTTTCATAGACGAGCACCCCGCGGGAGCGTGCGGCCGCGGTCAGCTCAGGCTGCAGCGAACCCTGCCGACCCGGCAGGTACACCTCGGCGGCGAGGTCCCTCGGATGCGCGTCGCGCCCTGCCGCGCCGAGCACGGTTGCGAGCGCAGCAGGCCCGCATTGATGTTCGGTCTGCGGATGGAATGGCGTGTCGGCGAGTTCGACGCTGGCAGGCAAATCCGCAGGCAGCCGGACGAACTCCGATTGACCCGCACAGCCCACGAGTCCGGCTGCCATGACGAGGCCCGCGAGCTGTGCGTATCGAATCAACGCGCAGCCCGGGGCCATCGCTCAGGCCTTCTTGAAGATATCGATGACGCCGACGAGTTCGAGAATGATCAGGATCACGAAGACGATGCCGACGATGGCGAGCGCGTCACCGCCGGCGGGCATCTGGTCCATGCGCTCGGCCAGCGTCCGCAGTTCCGCATCCGTGAGGCGGGCGACGCGCGCTTCGACCGCCGCCGGATCGACGCCAAGCGCCGCCATCTGCTCGCGCACCTGCTCACGCGCCAGTGTCGACGTCACCAAGGCGATGTCGTGCGCGCGCGCATCGGCGGCAGCCACCGCCTGCGATGTGCCGACCAGGGCGGCCTGCGCAACCTGTGGCGAACCCAGGTTCAGCAGCGCGATGCAAAGTACATAGACAAAAAATCGGTTACGCATGGGGCTCTCCGTGGTTAGCCAAGCGAACCGAATATAGCGTGACGTTGCGCGCGCGCGCAGCGGTCGCGGCTTTATCCTACACACCCGGACCGGGTTCGCGGTTTCGCAATCAGCCGAAGACAACGCGCTGCAGTTCCATGTAGGCGCCAGGATCGGTCACCAGCACGAACACCAGCCCAACCAGCGCGCCAATCAGGTGAGCATCGTGATTGATGCGCTGCCCACCCGGTCCACCAGAGAACCGTCCGCCCCCGGTGGCGTACCAGGAGTACGCGACGTACATGACTGCAAACAGCGGCGCCGGAATCGGAAACGGAATTGGCAGGATGAAAAGGGACATGGTCGGGAAATACACGATGGCCGCGAACAGCACGGCCGAGATCGCGCCCGACGCGCCGACCGAGCCGTAGGCGGGATCGCCGCGATGCTTGAAGAAGGTCGTGCTGACGGCCAGCACCAGGCCCGCGAAGTAGAGCACGCCGAAGGCGACGCCCCCGATCCTGCCCTGGAGCATGAACGCGAAGAAGTAGAACGTCATCATGTTGAAGATCAGGTGCATCAGGTCGCCATGCACGAAGCCATGCGTGATGAACGTGTGGTAGTGCCCCTTGCGGCTCACTTCGTACGGGCGGAACGCGAGCCGGTCCAGCAAGGGCGGCGATACGTACAGGGCGATGAGGCTCACCACGATCGTGGCGACGAAGATCAGCAGCGCAATGGTCATCGCGGTCGGGGCCCTGCTCGGTGGGAACGGATCAATGCTTGACGAAGATCAGCTGGGACGTGTCGAACCCGAGTGACTTCGCCTTGGCGACCAGCCGCTCGACGACTTCTGGCGGCGGCGTCGGAGTGCGCGACAGGATCCAGAGGTACGAACGATCCGGGCCCGCGATCAAGGCATGTTGGTAGTCGGGGTCAAGGTCGACGACGTTATAGCCGCCGTAGAAGGGGCCAAAGAACGAGACCTTGAGGGCGGCCACGTCCGGCTTGCCGAGGAATTTCGCCGTGCCCTCGGCTTCGGTCCACTCCGATTTTTCCCGGCGATAACCTTTGTTGAGCACCGACACGGTGCCGTTGTCGTTGAGCGCATAAGTGGCCGAGACCTGTTCAAGGCCGCGTTCGAACCTGTGGTCGAGCCGCGCCACCTCATACCAGCGGCCCATGTAGCGCTCGACCTGGAAACCCTGCACTGGATCGATGCCTGCGGGGACGTCGACACAGCCGGCCACCAACGCCAACAACGCGGCTGCGATGAGCCCGACACTGAAACGTGCATGCATGGAAAAAACGCCTTCGAGCAGAACCAGGGATGGGTATACAGCGGCCCGGGCGGCCTGACCATCCTTCGCGCGACTCAACGATTCGGAGCCGGGCCCGCGGCCACCCCTTTGGCTCGCGGCGGAATGCGCGCGATTTTGGCTGCGGCCTCGAGCTTGACTCGCTGCAACAGCGCGGGATCGCGGCGCAACTCCTCGGCACGGGCATTTTTTTCCGCTACGAGCGCGTCGTCGAGGGGTTCGCCGAACGTGCGCAACGGTGCGATCTGGAAACCGTGCTTGCGGAACAGCCGGTATATTTCCTTGACGCTCGCGGGCGGGACGTCGCGACCCAGCGTAAAGCACTCGAAGCGGCCTTCCATCGCCAGCAACGCGGCCTCGGCGAGACAGGCATACGCCACGCCGGGCGGCAGGCCGATGTTGAAGCTGAAGTTGACAGGACCTGGGATCAGCACTTCGCCGCTCTCGACGACCAGCACGTCGGGTCGTGTCGCGGCTTCTTCTGCAGAAATGTCGGGCGGCAGCGCGACGTCGAGAATCACGGCGCCCGGCTTGCACTGGCTCACATCGAGCACGCGCTGGCCGAACGCGGATGTCGCCGTCACGATCAGGTCACAGTCTGCGACGTGACGGCCGGTGGTCGTGTCGATTTCGACGCGGGCTCCCGGCGTTTCGGCCAGTATTTTTTCCTTGAGCGCAACGAGCCGCTCGGGTTCGATCGAGACCAGCACGACGTCGCGAACCGCGGCTGCGAGCAAGCGTGAACACACCGACCCGATCGAACCGGTCGCACCGACGATCATCGCGCGTGCATGCACAAGGTCTGCCCAGCCCATGCGGCGCGCCGTCAGTTTTGCGGTCTCGAGCGTCGCCGCGATCGTCAGGCTGTTGCCGGTCGTGACTGGAATCGGCGCACGACGCGCGACGGTGACCCCGGCATCACCCACCACCTTCGTGAACGCGCCCAGGCCGACGATCCGGGCACCGTGTGCAGCCGCGTCGCGAACGGCGTGGTCCAGTCTTCGATACGTGAACTCGGGTGGGCGGCTCAGCATCTGCCGTGGTGTCGCGCCCAGCGCATAGATCAGGCCGGACACGGACTGGCCGGTGGCAGGCGAGACGCCGCCTGTGACCTGACCAACGCGCGCTGCGTTCATGTGCGCGGCGCCGCTTTCGACCAGGCCGCGCGGCAGGTGACGAGTCCAGCGATATCGGGGATGGTGCGCGAGGTAATCGACGCTCAACGGATGCAGGATGAAGGCAAACCTGTTCGTGCTCGCGTTGGACTTCGCGCCTGACGTTACTTCCGGCCCCACCGGAGGTTGAATTGTGTTGCTTGAGGACACGACACGGACCCCTGATCCCTGGAGGCACATTGTTCGCCTGCCCCGCACCGCAGCCCATTCGTAATGCTCCTTAGGGCCCTCGCTTGCGAAACCGGAGTCCACCCACATTGGCCGGCTTCCTGGGCTGGATGGTGACGTAGAAATCGCGCAGCACCTGCAGGTCGCGCTCCTCGTCGCCGGTCATGCGCACGTAGTGGTCGATGCCGACCACTCGCTTGCCGTAATCAATGTACCCAAGCCCAACGGGCACGTCGGCAGCCAGCGCGAGCTGGTAGAACCCCGATTTCAGGTACTCCGCGTAGGCACGCGTGCCCTCTGGGGCCACCGCGATCCACAGTTGCTCGCGGCGCTGCATCTCGACCGTCATCTCCGCGACGAATCCCGTGCGCTCACGCCGGTTGATCGGCACGCCCCCGATCGCGACCAGCAGTCGGCCGAAGGGCCAGCGGAACATCTGGTCCTTGCCCATCCAGTGCGCGTCCAGGTTGCAGCCGATCTTGAACAGCACGCCGAGCGGGAAGTCCCAGTTGGACGTGTGCGGATACACCATGATCAGTCCGCGCGGCTCGGGAAACGGGGTGAACGAAGTGCGCCAGCCGAACACGCGGAGCAGCGCCAGGCAGGCCTTGCGGAGAATCTGCATCAAGACGTTTTCTTTGAAGATAATGTGCCAGCCTTTAGCATAGCCTGCCAGCCGCCGCCGTTTCGCATGAAGCGCAGAACCACCGTGTCAGCGTCGAGCCCCGAGCCCGAGGGGCTGTCGCGCAATCATTTGCGCCGGCTCCGCCAGTACTTCCGCTCGGCCGGGTGGCCGTGCCAGGACAATATCGAGCTGGATTTGCTCGAGCGCGGCCTCGTCCGCCGCGCGAGCGTCGCAGGCGGGGCACTCGAATCGATCGCCGTGACCGACGCCGGCATTGCGTTGCTGGCCCGCCAGCTCGAACGCAATCGCAGCGCGCATGCCGAGCACGAAGCGCTGGTGGAAAGAGTGGCGCGGTGGCTCATGTCGCAGAAGCGGCTGGTGTTTCGCGGCCTGGCGTTGCGCACCCGCATCGATGACGCATGGGCGCTGTCGAAGCCAGACGTATTCTCCCTGCGGCACGTGACATCCAGCATGCGCTTGCACCCGACGGTGCACGAGATCAAAGTGCGGCGCCCGGACCTGCTCGGCGACCTCAAGAACGATTCGAAGCGCCGGGGGTACCAGTCGTATTCGCAATCCTTTCACTACGTGATCGCAGAGGGCATCGCGGAGCCAGCCGAGATCCCGGAGGACTGCGGGTTGATCGTGGCATCCGAGCGCAGCCTGCGCATCGTGCGCCCGGCGGCGTACCGTCCGGCGAGGCTCACGACGGCGCAGTGGATTGCGCTGGCACGGGCGGGCGCGGAGTACGGCGGCGACGACGACGATCCGCAGTTCTGTTTCTGACGAGTCCGGGGGCGCGCATGGATACCGACAGGCAACTCGTCCGCGAACTCGGGTTGCGCCAGCTCACGGCGCACATCGTGAATTACACGGTGGGCAGCGGCATCTTCGTCGTGCCGGCCATCGCTGCGGCCCAACTGGGCACCGCTGCACCCATCGCATACGTGGCTTGCGCCATCGTCATGGCATGCGTCGTGCTCAATTTTGCCGAGGCCGGCAGTCGGGTGACCGCAACCGGCGGGCCCTACGCGTATATTGATGCGGGCCTTGGCCCGTATTTCGGGCTGGTGGCGGGCATCCTGCTCAATGTTGGGCAGATTGCCGCGGCCGGTGCGATTTTTGCGCTGCTCGGCCGCACGGCTGCACGACTGGTGGGGCTGCAGCATGCAGCGTGGCCGCTCGTGCTCACGATTGCGCTGGTCGCGGTGCTCGTGACCGCCAATGTGCGCGGCGTGCGACTGGGCGGGCGGATCGTCGAATGGTCGACCGTCGCGAAGCTCGTGCCCCTGCTGGGTTTCGTGCTCGTCGGGATGTGGTTCATGCACCCGTCGTACCTGTCGATCGACGAGCTGCCAACGCCAGCGGCGCTCGCTGCCGCATCTGGCATGCTGATCTTTGCCTTCATGGGCGTGGAGTCGGCACTGATGCCCTCCGGTGAAGTACGCGACGCGGCACGCACGGTGCCGCTCGCGACGATGCTGGCACTGGCCATCGCGACGGTTCTTTACCTCGCGGTACAGGCGGTTGCGACCGGCCTGCTCGGCCCCGCCCTGGGCGAGGACATGGTGGCCCCCCTCGCGACGGCAGCACGCACTTTTGCAGGGGGCATCGGCGCTACGCTGCTGCTGGCCGGCGCGACGATCTCGATGCTGGGCTGGACCACCGGTGCAGTGCTCGCCGCGCCACGCACGCTGTACGCGATGGCACGTGACGGTTCACTGCCGGCCTGGCTCGCTGCGGTGCACCCTGCGCATCGCACTCCACACGCTGCGATCATCACGTTCGGCGTGCTCGTGCTCGCGGTGTCCGCGAGTGGCACGTTTGCGCAGTTGATGGTGGTGGCCAGCCTCGCCGCGCTCGGCATTTACGTCATGGTCGCGCTTTCCGTGCTGGCCTTGCGACGCAAGAACGTGGTCAGTGACCGCGCACCGCTGCTGTTACCCGGCGGCCCGCTCATACCGCTGATCACCTGTGCATTGATCGGATGGATTGCCGTGCAGACCGCGACCCGCAAGGAAGCGTTGGCGTTCGGCGCAGTCTGGCTGGTGTCGCTCGTGATCCACGCGCGTCGCCGCGCCCGCCGCAACGACGCCTAACTCGACGGCACCACGTACGCCGGCATCGGCTCCTTCTTTTTCTTCTCTATCGCTTCCTGCTGCTGCCGCGCTTCCTGCTCGTCCATCATTCGCATCACTTTCTGCATGCTGGTCAGGAACGCATCGAACACGAAGACGATCGTCAACGTTACGGCCAACGCCACGACGACGGCCACGACGCGGTGTCCGAACGGACGTGCGACGGGCTCGTTTTCACGCTCGACGGCGCGACGCGCACGATCCATGAATGCGCGCTGCAGTGCTTGCGCGCGTCGCTTCTCCTGGTCGTCGTCTTCGAAATCGGGAGGCCGACCCGAACCCTGATCATTCATGTCGCCAGTGTAGCGTCCGGCAACGACGCAGGCGCGATGCCATCGCGCTGCAGCCGCTCGAGCAACGCGGGGAGCGCCCGGAGCGTGCTGGCCGGACGGTTCTCGAGCCGGGCACCGTCGTGCATCAGGACGATGTCGCCCGCGCGCACTGCTGCGAGACGGCGGACGATTCGATCGGGCGAGCCAAACGGCCCCCAATCCTTTGCGCTCACGCTCCACAACGCGATGCGCTGCTGCTCGGCTCGCGCCGCAGCGACGAGCCAGGGACTCAGCCGTCCGTGCGGGGGTCGGAACCAGTCGGGCTGCCGGCCGAGCGTCTGCGCGACGGCGTCCGCACCGTTGCGTATTTCCTGGTGCGCGCCGACCGGACCGAGCAGCCACGGATGGCGGTGGCTCCAGGCATGATTGCCGATGGCGTGCCCCGCCCCATGCACGCGACGCAACAGCGGGCCATTGCTCTGCGCATACTGGCCGACGACGAAGAATGTCGCTCGCGCCTGGTAGCGCGCGAGCACGTCAAGCAGTCTTGGCGTCCAGTGAGGATCGGGCCCGTCGTCGAACGTCAGGTAGATTGCGCGGCTCGTCGCGGACAAGCGACGCACGACACTGTACGCATCGTGCGCGGCGTCCGCTGCGGCGAACATCACGCGATGCGCGCGGCCACGGTTGCGTCCCCGCCCACGTTCCGCTGCGGCTTGGGCGTGCTGCCAAAACTTTCCTGCAGCGCGCGTCGTGAAATGCGGAATCGATGCGGTCGCACGTCGTTCATCGCAGCGCGAGTCGCGACTGGCGCGAAGGCCCAGATCAGCAGCCGGAAATACGCAGACAGCAGCCACAGGCGCGGACCCTGCGGCAGGGGGTCGGCTGCAAAGCCCACGCCGCGCCCGTGCGCTCGCAGCCACGTGATGCCCTCGAAGAGCTGCACGTTGTGCAACTGCGTCTCGTCACGCGAGCGCTGCGCCAGCTCGGCGAACGAATTGCGCAAGAGGCGGGCGAAGCGGATACCGGCTTGCCCACGGCTTGTGGCCTCGACGGCCGCGGCGCGGGCATTATTGAAGTGCAGCCGACCCACCAGTTCGCCGGAGCCGATGACCGTGCCGTCGGGAAGGGCGAAGCTTGCACCCTCGTGCCGCTCGAGGCCGACGTAAAGCAAGGGCCCCACCGGCGTGAGCTGTAAGCGCTTGCGATAGCGCTCATCGATGCGTTCAATTGCGCGACGGAGCAGGTTGCCTGCGGATCGTTGCGGTGACGGGGCGGTCATCCCGCCTCCGGCAGCGGTGCGATACCCGCCGTCGGGCGACGCTGCGCCAGGTCGAGCGCGAGATTGGCAATGCGCGAGGCCCCTTGCCGGCGGCCCGTGTCGAACGCACTTTGCTGCAGCGTGGCGAGGCGCTGCGGATCGCCCAACCAGTCCGCAAGCCTGCCCGGGAGCTCCTGCTCGGTCACCAACGCGCCCACGCGCCGACGCTCCAGGAACTGCACGTTGAAGCTTTCCTGGCCTTGCAGCGAACGCGTGACGAGCAGTGGCCGACCGCACGCGAGCACTTCGGCAACCGTAAGTCCGCCCGGCTTGCCAACCACCACATCCGCTGCGGTGATGTAGTTTTCCATGTGTTCGGTCCAGCCGCGGACGTGGACGCGCTCCGAGGCCGCAACGCCAGCGAGACGCTGCCGCACATCGGCGTTGCGCCCCGCCATCACGACGAGTGTGCAATCGGGCAACTGCGCATGCAGCGGCGCGACCAGGTCTTCGAGACCCAGCCCGAGCCCGCCGCCGAGCACCAGCACCACCGGCCGGTCGCCAGCACCCTCGAGCCCGATCCTGGCGCGGGCCATCGCTTGCGTGGATGGCTGCTCGAAGCCTGGCATCAACGGCACACCGGTCGCGCTGACACGAGCCCCGAATCGCGCCAGCGAGCGCGACCGGGCGGAGACCGTCATGACGTCTTCATGCGGCAGGCAGTACAGGTCCACGCCCGGCTGCGACCAGTAGTCGTGCGCGCCGAAATCGGTCAGCACGCCGATCAGCGGCAAGCCTCGCCACCGTCGGGACGATTGCTTGAGTGCAGAAACGAGCGCCGCCGGCACCATCTGCGTCGCGATCACGACGTCGGGTGCGAATTCCTGCAGGCGCTGCTCCATGCGGCTTTGCAGCCGCATGAATGCCCACTTCAGCAGCGCCTGGCGCAGCAGCGCGATGCTGTTGCCGGCACGCTCGCTGCGATTCGTGGGCAGCGCGGCGCACGCGGTCGGGAAGAACAGCAGGTCGGAGGGGTATGGACCCAGTGCCCAGTCGAGCAGGCTCGCCATCGAGTGCGGTCCGCTGCCGACGTTTGCAGCGAAGCGCTCAATGAGCTCGAGCACCTCCGCCGGCGGCGCAATGTCGTTTTCGATCACGCGGCGCCACGAGCCTTCGTCGAGATGATGCAGGCGCGCATAGAGATCGGGATGGTCGAGCACGAGGCTCAGGTACTTGCGCTTGATCGACGCGGCGACACCGGGATTCATGAGCGACCAGAAATCAACCTGGCGCAGGTTCGCGTCCGGCTCGAGCCGGCGCAGCGCCGTGACCAGCCCCTCGGCAGCACGCACGTGGCCACTGCCGAGGCCCGAAGTGAGCACAAGGATTCTGGTCGACGCCGGGCCCGAAACCGAGCGCGCGCGGTGGGGTGCAGTGCGCGGCCATTCCTGGCTCGCAGCCGAGATGTTGAGTCCTTTCACCCAGGCATTGTCAGTCGCGCCATGCGCCACGTCCGGAGGCGAGCGAACCGCAGTGCTGTCAGACGATGCCTATCTCATCGGCACCCCGGCCCGCAGGACTGCGGCCGCCGACTCGTTTGCGGTGGGGTCTCGCCGCATATCGGTTTATACCTAAATGCGAATCATTTGCATTAAGGTCAGTCATGTTCTAGGATTTCAGCCTCGAAGAGGTACCAGACCATGTACGTGTGTCTCTGCCACGGGATTTCGGAAAACCGCCTGCAGCAGGCGATCAATGAGGGAGCGCGCTCGTTCGAGCAGCTGCAATCCTGCACCGGTGTCGCCACCTGTTGCGGCGCCTGTGAACCCTGCGCCCGCGAGATGCTCGACGGCGAAAAGCTTGCTTCCCGCCCTTCTCCGCCGCAGGCTTCCTGACCAGCCAAGCGCCGCGCAAGCGGCCCCACAAGCCTGCCGGAGTGTCCCGACATGAAGGGCGACGTCGACGTCATCGCGCACCTCAACAAGATCCTCAAGAACGAACTCACTGCGATCAACCAGTACTTCCTGCATGCGCGCATGCTCAAGAACTGGGGGCTCGACAAGCTCGGCGATTACACTCACCACGAGTCGATCGACGAGATGAAGCACGCCGACAAGCTGATCGAACGCATCCTGTTCCTGGAAGGCCTGCCCAACCTGCAGGCGCTCGGCAAGCTGATGATCGGCGAGGACGTGCGCGAAGTGCTCGAGTGCGACCTGAAGCTCGAGCAGATCGCCCACCCGGACCTCAAGGCGGCGATCGCGCACTGCGAAACGGTCGGTGATTACGTCAGTCGCGAACTGCTCGAGGACATCCTCGAATCCGAGGAGGAACACATCGACTTCCTCGAGACGCAGTTGCAGCTCATCGATCGCGTCGGACTGCCGAATTACTGCCAGTCGCAGATGAAGACGCCGTCCTGACGCAGGCGGCCTAAGGACTTCCCCGCGTTGACGGGCGCGCAGCGCCCACTAGCATCGCGCGTGCCTGCCTCCACGGACTCGCCGATGCCCAAACGCACACTCCCTGCCATACCCGAATGGTACCCGCGCGGCCTGGCGCTGCTGCGGGATCCTGCCTTGAATAAAGGCACTGCCTTCAGCGAGCAGGAACGCGACGTGCTCGGGCTGCGCGGCCTGCTGCCACCGCACGTCGCGACACAGGACGAACAGCTCGCACGCGTGCTGGAGAACTTCCACTGGCTGCAGACGCCGCTGTCGAAGTACATCATGCTGTCGAGCCTGCTCGACCGGAACGAGGCGCTGTTTTTTCGTGTCGTGATGGAACACGCGGACACGATGATGCCGATCATCTACACGCCCACGGTCGGTCTAGCCTGCCAGCAGTTCGGCCACATTTATCGACGGCCGCGCGGCCTGTTCATCACGGCCAGCGATCGCGGGCGCATCGCGCAGATCATGCGCAACTGGCGGCACCGCGAAACGGCGATGATCGTCGTGACCGACGGCGAGCGCATCCTCGGCCTCGGCGACCTCGGCGCAAACGGCATGGCCATCCCGATCGGCAAGCTGTCGCTGTACACCGCGTGCGCGGGCCTGCATCCATGGAAGTGCCTGCCAATCATGCTGGACGTCGGCACCAACAACGAGGCGCTGCTGGAAGATCCCTTGTACCTGGGATTGCGCCAGCGCCGCCTCACCGGGGACGCGTACGACTCGCTGGTCGAGGAGTTCATCGTCGCGACGCAGGACGTGTTCCCGGGCGTGATCGTCCAGTTCGAGGACTTCGCCAATCACAATGCGTTCCGCTTGCTGCGCCGGTACCGGAATCGCGTGAGTTGTTTCAATGACGACATCCAGGGCACGGCGGCCGTCGCGGTGGCGGGAATCCTTTCGGCGCTGCGCGTGACGGGCAAGCCGATGACGGAGCAGAAGTTCCTGTGCCTCGGCGCCGGCGAGGCCGCCACCGGCATCTCCGATCTGCTCGTGAGCGCCATGGTCGAGGCAGGTCTCAGCGAGACGGCGGCGCGCGCACGCTGCTGGATGGTCGACTCGAAGGGGCTCGTCGTCGCGAGCCGCGGCAATGAACTGGCCGAGCACAAACGGCCGTACGCGCACGTGCACGGTCCGATCCGCGACTTTATCGGCGCGGTGCGCGCACTGCGGCCTACGGCGATCATAGGCGTGGGCGCCGTGCCCAACACGTTCAGCGAAGAAGTCGTGCGCGAAATGACTCGACTGAATGAACGTCCCATCGTCTTTGCATTGTCGAACCCCACCTCAAAAGCGGAGTGCACGGCGCAGCAGGCCTATGAATGGTCGGACGGCCGCGCGCTCTACGCCTCAGGCAGCCCGTTCGACGCGGTGACCCTTGCGGATGGCCGACACTTCGTGCCACGGCAGGGCAACAACTCGTACATCTTCCCGGGCGTGGGACTCGCACTGGTCGTCGTGGGCGCCACGCGCGTGACTGATACGATGTTCCTGGCGGCGGCACGCACGCTGGCACGCTGCACCTCGCAGGCTGACCTGGACCAGGGCAGCCTGTTCCCGCCGTTGCACGCCGTGCGGGACGTTTCCGCGCGCATCGCCGCTGACGTGGCGGAGATCGCATTGCGCGATGGCCTGGCGTCGATCGAAGCGCCCGCGAACATCGAGCAGGCCATCCGCGCGGAGATGTACGACCCGCGCTACTGAGCGCGGGTGGCGCGGTCACTCCTCGCCCAGCACCGACTTGATCATGCGCTTCGACTTGCTGCAGCCGGCGGCTGCGCCCTGCGTGAACCAGCGCAGCGCCTCAGCCTTGTCCGCGCGTACGCCATAACCGTTGAGATACAGAAAAGCGAGGTTCGACATCGCGACGCCGAGTCCCTGCTGCGCCGCAAGCCGGTACCACTTCGCGGCCTGCGCAAAGCTCTGCGCACAGCCCATGCCGTTTTCGTACGAGGCGCCCACGT
The DNA here is from genome assembly GCA_031404015.1 of Gammaproteobacteria bacterium. Classification (GTDB taxonomy): domain Bacteria; phylum Pseudomonadota; class Gammaproteobacteria; order Steroidobacterales; family Steroidobacteraceae; genus RPQJ01. Next base: position 24,202 of record JANNGT010000314.1, read on the forward strand.
TGTTCTGGCCCGTGGCAGATCCCGCGAGCGCGCTTTCGGCGTACCAGCGGAAGGCCGACCGCGGACTGTACTTCACGCCGCGCGTGGCTTCGCGATACAGGTCGCCGAGTTGCCATGCCGCGTCGCGATTGCCGCTTTTTGCCGAATCTAAAATATGAGCGAGGTCCATGGGTGTGTACCGTGGTTCCGCCACGCACACGCGCGGATCGGTGCGCATAAATTGCACCAACGGCATGCGTTCTGTACAAAGAATGCGACCGCTTTGGAACGAAGTTCACACGTAGATTGTTCGCTGCGCTCAGCTTATTCGAGGCCCTCGCCGCTTTCCTCGAGCGTCGCGCGATGGCCACAGGCAAACTGTCTGCATCTGCCTGACCAGCTGCCGCCCGCGCACCCCGCTAGCAGCGACTCCCTTACCGGCCTTCCGCTTACGTGCGTCTCCACACCAGTGTCTGGTTGTTCGCCGGCATCGCACAGTCCTCGACCAGGCGCAGTCCTTGGCCTGTGGCGAGCGCGTCGACTGCCTCAAAATCCCGGATGCCGCTCGCTGGATCACGCTGCCGCAGCATGTCGTCGAAGGCCGCATTGCTGTGCGCGGTGTATTGGCCGGCATAGCAAAACGGACCGTAGACCACGAGCAACCCGTCGTCCCGCAGCACGCGGCCGACGCCGCGGAACAAGGCTTGCACTTGCCGCCAGCCCACGATGTGCAGCGTATTGGCCGTGAACACTGCGTCCACGCTGTCGCTGTCGGTGGGCCAAGCCGTCTGTTCGACATCGAGTTCGAGCGGAACGAGCAGGTTGCTGGGGCCTTCCAGCTCGACGCGTGCCGCCAACGTTGCAAGGTTTTCAAGCTGCTCGGTCGGCTGCCAGCTCAGCCGCGGGAGCTGGCGGGCGAAATGCACGGCGTGCTGGCCGGTGCCCGAGCCGATTTCGAGTGTGAGCCCAGCCTGGCGTCCCAGCCAGCGCTGCAGGACTGCGAGGATCGGACCTTTGTTGCGCTCGCACGCCTCCGAGAACGGCAGCGACTGGACAAATGCGGGCGACCGACCTTCCATGTGCCTCCTGCGGGCCGTCTCGACGTTGGGCGGCAGTACAGTCTATTGTCGTGTCCCTCCCATCGTCCACGCCTCCCTTCATGCCCATCCGAGACCTTTTCCACGTGCGCCCCGCGCGTTTCGTCCTGCTGTTCGGGCTGGCACTGGGCGCTGCGGCCTGCCGCAACGTCCCGACACCTGCCGACGCCGAAGTTCCAGCGCAGCCGACAGCATACGACTCCGAGCCTGGGCAGCTGACGCCCGGCGTCGTCGCGGCCAACCCGTACGCGGTGGCTGCGGGACTCGCCGTGCTGCGAGCCGGAGGCGGCGCGGCGGATGCAGCCGTCGCCGTGCAGGCTGCGCTGGGCCTCGTCGAGCCGCAGAGCTCCGGTCTCGGCGGTGGCGCCTTCATGTTGTATTACGACGCGCAGACTCACGCAGTCACCGCCTTCGACGGGCGGGAGACCGCGCCTGTCGGTGCCACGCCTGGCATGTTTCTCGACGAGCTGGGCAAGCCGCTGACCTATGTCGACGCGGTCACCAGCGGTCGGTCGACCGGCGCGCCCGGCGCAGTGGCGATGCTGGGCCTCGTGCACTCGAAGCACGGGCGACTGCCGTGGAAGGACCTTTTTGGCGAGCCAATTCGGCAGGCCGATGCGGGCTTCGTCGTGCCGCAGCGACTGGGGCGCTTCGCCAACAGCACGTTCGCGCAAGCCACGCTCCCCGACGCACGCGCCCTGTTTACGAACGCCGATGGCACGCTGGTCAAGGCCGGCGACACGCTGCGCAACCCAGCCTACGCCGCGACCCTGCGCACGATTGCGGCGCGCGGTCCGCGTGCTCTGCTCGAGGGACCTTTGGCCGCAAAGATCGTGGAGCGAACGCGTGCTGAACCGCGCCCGGGCACGCTCTCGCTCGCAGATCTCGCAGCCTTCCAACCCGGCGAATCGAAGCCGCTGTGCAAACCCTATCGTGTTTATCTGGTCTGCGTGCCGCCCCCACCCTCAAGCGGTGTCGGCGTACTGCAGGTGCTGGGCTTGCTCGAGCGCACGGACATCGCGTCGCGGGGGCCGGAAGATCCACAGGCATGGCTCGTGTTTGCCGAAGCGCACAGGCTCATGTACGCGGACCGCGATCAGTACGTGGCGGATCCGCGGTTTGTCGCAGTGCCCGTCGAAGGCATGCTCGACTCGCGCTACCTCGACGATCGCGCGCGGCTCATAGGCGATCGCGCGGCGGCAACGGCACCGGTTGCAGGCACGCCGCCCGGCGCGGTCATGACGTGGTCGGGACGCGATGCGACGGCGGACGTGCCGGGCACCAGTCACTTCGTGGTCGTCGACGATCAAGGCGACGTTGTGTCGATGACGACTTCCGTGGAGTCGCTGTTCGGCTCCGGCCGTGCGGTCGGCGGCTTTTTCCTCAATAACCAGCTCACCGATTTCTCTTTCACCGCGGTCGACGAATCCGGCCGCAAGGTGGCCAACGCGGTGGCGGGCGGCAAGCGCCCGCGTTCGTCGATGGCGCCCGTGATCGTGCTGCGTCGCGACGACGGCTCGTTCGTCGCAGCGTTGGGGTCGCCTGGCGGATCCGCGATCCTTGCGTACAACGCGAAGGCGCTGGTCGGACTGCTTGCCTGGGACCTGCCGCTGCAGGAGGCGATCAACCTGCCCAACGTGATCGCACGCGGCGCAGACTTCTACGGGGAGATGCCGCGCATCTCGCCCGAACTTGCCGCGCAACTCGCGGCGAAAGGCATCGTGCTCAAGTCAGGACGTGGCGAGGAATCCGGACTGCATGGTGTGGCCGTGCGCGGGTCGCCGCCGGTGTTCGAGGCCGGCGCCGATCCACGCCGCGTAGGCGTCTGGAAGCCGCAGTAACGTCACGCAGCCGGTTCAGCGGCCAACGCCCGGGTCATGCCCGCACGCGTCAGCTGCACGACCACCGGCGACAGCGCAAGCAGCGCGATCAGGTTCGGGATCGCCATGAGTGCGTTGAGCGTATCCGCGATGGTCCATGCGAGATCGAGCTGCGTCACGGCACCGAAGAACACCATGACCGTCCACACGATGCGGTACGGCATGATGGTCCAGTCGCCGACGAGAAAATGCCAGCAGCGCTCGCCGTAATAAGCCCAGCCCAGGATGGTGGTGAGCGCGAAAATGCCAAGTGCGATGGCGACGATCTCGTCGCCGATGCCGGGCATCGCCGACTGGAACGCGAGCTGTGTCAGTGCAGCGCCAGTCTCACCCGACTGCCAGGCGCCCGAGACGACTATTGCCAGCCCCGTCATCGTGCAGACGATGATGGTGTCGAAAAACGTGCCCATCATGCCGATCATGCCGCTGCGCACGGGATCGTTGCTCATGCCCGCCGCTTGCGCTATGCCAGCCGTGCCGAGACCGGCTTCGTTCGAGAAGATGCCGCGCGCGACGCCGTAACGGATCGCGGCGATCATGGCCGCGCCCGTGAATCCGCCCACCGCTGCCGTGCCCGTGAACGCGGTCTCGAAGATCAGCGCGAACGCGTGTGGAATCTGCTGCCAGTGGACCGCCAGCACGACCAGTGCCGCGAGCACGTAGCCCACTGCCATGAATGGCACGAGCCAATTCGCAACGGAGGCGATGCGCTTGATGCCGCCCAGAATGACGGCGCCCGTGATCACGGTGAGCACGATGCCGGTCACCATCGGGCTGATGCCGAACGAGCCCTGCATTGCCGCAGCGATGCTGTTCGACTGCACCATGTTGCCGATGCCGAAACCCGCAAAACCGCCGAACAGCGCGAACAGGGTGCCGAGCCACGCCCAGCGCGGGCCGAGGCCGTTGCGGATCGCATACATCGGGCCGCCGACGAAGCGACCCTTGTCGTCGCGCTCGCGGTAATGCACGGCCAGCAGCACCTCGGCGTACTTGGTGGCCATGCCGACGAGCGCCGTCATCCACATCCAGAACACGGCGCCGGGGCCACCGAGCGCAACGGCCGTGGCGACGCCCGCGATGTTGCCGACGCCGATCGTCGCGGCCAGGCAGGTCATGAGTGCGGAGTAAGGACTCACTTCGCCATGTGCTGCATCGCCACCGCGGCTGTTCCAGACCAGCCGCAGGCCGGCGCCGATCTTGCGGATCGGCATGCCGCCGAGACGCACCTGCAGGTAGAAGCCCGTGCCGAGTATCAGCACCAGCATCGCCGGGCCCCAAACGAACGAATCGATCGCTTTGACCCAGTCGGCGAACGTAGTCATGAGCTCCCCTTGCGCAGATTGTCAGCGGCGGTCATTGCCGCCTCGGCGGCACGTTACCTCAGTTCGCTGCGGCGCGACAGCGCGCGGTCCCGGCGTCGCGCACAGTTCCATCCACGTCGATGAACCGCCACGTGTAGCTGTCCTGCTCCAGTGAAAGCCGCAGCACGCCGTGCCGCAGTACGCGCGCCTCACTGCGATAGGGCGGTCGCCAGAAGCCATAGAGCGGAGCCCCTCCAGTGCCCACCACGAACTGTCGCGGCGCCAGGCCACCGCTGGCAGGCGCTTGCCCGCCGGCATCGAGCGGCCCGAAACGCTCGTACATGTGTTCGTGGCCACTCAGCACGACGTCTGCGCCATGCTCGTCGAGCAGTTTCCAGAACGGTCGCATGTGATCGCCGGCGCCCCGATGCAGCCCGGACGAAAACAATGGCGCATGCCACATGACCGCTGTGCATCGGGGCATGGCGCCGCGCTCCGCTTCCTGCGCCAGCGCCTGTTGCAGCCAGCGGTACTGCGCATCGAGCGCAGTGCCCGCGGCGTTGCTGTCGAGGCCGATCAGCAACCAGCGGTCGTTCAAGCGCCGCGTGTATGCAATGAAATTGCCGTTCTGGGATGTCGCGGGGCCACCGAAATAATCCAGGTAGGCGATTGCTTTGCCGCCGACATAGTCGTGGTTGCCGGGCACGGCCAGCGTCGTCGCGCGATGGCTGCCCCACGTCGGCTCGTAACACGACGCAAGCATGGCGGCGTCGGCCAGTGGATACGCCATGTCGCCCAGCCCCAGCACCAGTGCGCCAGCAGGCAATAGCCTGGCAGTGCGAGCGGCCATGGAGTCGGCTGGGTCGCGACCACCGCAATAAGCAATATCGCCCGCCACGTATACGTCGAGCGCTCCCGCGGCCGGTTCCGGAATGCTGGCGCGCGAGGGCGCGCGCGTGACGCCGACGCAGGCAGTGAGCAGCAGCGCCGACAGGAGCAGGCAGGCGAGACCACCCGGAGCCGCGACCGTTCTGCCGCGCTCGAGCCGCGTGCCTGCAAGCAAACTGATGTTTTTCACTGTGCCAGTAGTTCCTGCAGGAGGCGCCAGCGCTCCAGCTTCTGCGCGTATCGCAACGATGCATGCGCTGGACTGGTCGATGGTAGACGATGCAACGGCAGAGCCGCCGTTGCTGGGAGCAGCCCGGGCATGACCCGCCGCAAGTAAAGCTGGCTGGCGGTCGTGCCGTTGGCGCACACGTACGCGATGTGCGGGTGCACCGCGAAGAAGTTGCTGAAATCATTGAGCACGATCGAATCACGGTCGATGGCGGCGTCGAGGCTGCCAGGACGCACCGCTTCCCTGCACACGTCCCACAGCGCGATACCGCTGCTGCTCAGCCGATCGGCACGCTGAGCGTAGGCGACGTCGGGTCCGGCATCGAACAGTTCGCCCATGATGCGCCAGAAGGCATTGTGCGGCTGCGCGTAATACTGGCGTGCCGCCAGCGAGGCCGCACCCGGCAGCGAACCCAGGATGAGCACGCGCGAGTCGGGGGCGGCGATGGGCGGAAAGCCGCAGGATGGGATGGGCATGCGCGAAACTTACCGCAGGCAGCCGTAGGACAGGGCGCTCACCATGCCGTTCTCACGCGGCAGCCCTCACCCCGCCCTCTCCCGCTTTCGCGGGAGAGGGAGAAGAGGTCAGGTGCGCTCGAGAATGGTGCTGATGCCCTGGCCGAGGCCGATGCACATCGTGGCCACGCCCAGTGTCGCGCCCTGCTGCTCCATCACGTTGACCAGCGACGTGGTGATGCGCGCACCCGAGCAGCCCAGTGGGTGGCCCAGCGCGATCGCGCCGCCGTTCAGGTTCACCTTCTCCTCGAACGTGTCCATGAGGCCGAGGTCCTTGATCACCGGCAACGACTGCGCCGCAAATGCCTCGTTGAGTTCCGCAATCTGGATGTCTTCCAGCTTGAGGCCCGCGCGCTTGAGCGCCTTCTTCGTCGCCGGCACCGGGCCGTAACCCATGATCGCGGGATCGCAGCCCGCCACGGCCATCGCGCGGATCTTCGCGCGCGGCTTGAGGCCGAGCGCCTGCGCGCGCTCGTAACTCATCACGAGCATCGCTGAGGCGCCGTCGGAAATCGCCGAGGATGAGCCCGCGGTCACCGTGCCGCCCTTGGGATCGAACGCGGGCGGCAACGCAGCCAGCGTCTCGACCGTCGTCTCGGGGCGGATCACTTCGTCGATCTCGCACAGCACGCGCGCGCCGATTGCATCGTGACCTTCGATGCCGATGATCTCGTTCTTGTAGCGGCCGGTCTGCGTCGCCTCCCAGGCCTTCGCGTGCGAGCGAGCTGCAAACTTGTCCTGCATCTCGCGCGTGATGCCGTGCATGCGGCCGAGCATCTCGGCGGTCAGGCCCATCATGTTCGATGCCTTGGCGTATTGCGTCGACGCCGCGGGGTTCAGGTCGATGCCGTGCATCATGCCGACGTGGCCCATATGCTCGACGCCGCCGATCACGAACACGTCGCCCTGGCCCGTCATGATCTGCGCCGCGGCCGTGTGCAGCGCCTGCATCGAGGACCCGCAGAGCCGGTTGACCGTCTGGCCCGGCACCGTGTGCGGCAGGCCCGCCAGCAACAGCGCGTTGCGGGCAATGTTCATGCCCTGCTCGAGCGTCTGGTTCACGCAGCCCCAGATCACGTCCTCGACTTCGTGCATGTCGAGGCCGGGATTGCGGCGGAACAGCGCCTTGATCAACTCGGCCGAGAGCGCCTCGGCGCGGACGTTGCGGAACATGCCGCCCTTCGAGCGGCCCATCGCAGTGCGGACGCCATCGATGATGACGACATCGCGGGGATTGAGACTCATCTTGATCTCTCCGTTATTCCGTAGGGGCCGCGGTCAGCCGTAGAACTTCTTGCCGGAAGCGGCCATGTCGCGCAGCAGTTGCGGCGCTTCGTAGAGCTTGCCGAGCGACGCGTACTTGTCCGCGAGCGCGACAAAGTTCGCCACGCCGGTCTGGTCGATGTAGCGGCACGCGCCGCCGCGGAACGGCGGGAAGCCCACGCCGTAAAGCAGCGACATGTCCGCCTCGTGCGGCGAGGCGACGATCTTTTCCTCGAGGCAGCGTGCCACCTCGTTGAACATCGGCACCATGCAGCGCGCGACGATCTCCTCAGGCGTGAATTCCTTACGCGGCGCGACCACGTCCTTGATCAGCTCGTACGTGGTCGGGTCGACCGTCTTCTTCGGCTTGCCCTTCTTGTCGGGCGCGTAAACGTAATAGCCCTTGCCGTTCTTCTGGCCGTAGCGTTGGTGCTCGACCAGCACCTCGGTCGCGTTGCGCCAGTCGTGGCGCATGCGGTCCGGAAACCCCTGCGCCATGACTTCGGCCGCATGCACGCCGGTGTCCATGCCGACCACGTCCATCAGGTACGCGGGCCCCATCGGCCAGCCGAACCTTTCCATCGCCTTGTCGATGGCCTGGAAGTCCGCGCCGTCGCGCATGAGCATGTGGAAGCCCGCGAAGTACGGGAACAGCACGCGGTTGACGAAAAAGCCCGGGCAGTCGTTCACGACGACCGGCGTCTTGCCCATCCGGCTCGCGAGCTTGACGGTCGCTGCAACAGCTTCGTCCGACGACTGCTTGCCACGGATCACTTCCACCAGCGGCATCATGTGCACCGGATTGAAGAAGTGCATGCCGACGAAGTTCTGCGGGCGCTTGAGGCTCTCCGCCAGGAGGCTGATTGAGATCGTCGACGTGTTGGACGCGATGATCGTGTCGTCGCGTACGAGGCCTTCGACCTCGGACAGCACTGCTTTCTTCACCTTGGGGTTCTCCACGACCGCCTCGATGATGATGTCGACCGCGCCGAAATCGCCGTAGTTCAGCGTCGGCCGGATGCGGCCGAGCGTTTCAGTCATTTTCGCGGGCGTCGACTTGCCGCGCTCGACCGACTTGGCGAGCAGCTTGCCGGCCTCGTTCATGCCGAGCGCGAGCTGCTCTTCCTTGATGTCCTTCATAATGATCGGCGTGCCCTTCAGCGCCGCCTGGTAGGCAATGCCGCCGCCCATGATGCCGGCGCCGAGCACGGCCGCCTGCTTGATCTCACGCTTGCTCTTCTTTTCCCATTGGCTGGCCGCCTTCTTGACGCCCTGGTCCGCGAGGAAGACGCCGACGAGCGCATTGGCCTGCGGCGTGACCGCAGCCTTGGCGAAATACTTCGCCTCGACTTCGAGCGCTGCGTCGCGGCCGAGCGTGGCGGCTTCCTGCATGTTCTTCAGCGCCAGCATTGGCGCCGGGTAGTTGGGCCCCGCCTGCGCGCCCACCAAGGCCATCGACGACGTGAACGCCATCGTCAGTTCCATCTTGTTGAGCTTCAGTGGCGCGAGCTTGGCCGCACGCCGGCCTTGCCAGTCGAGCTTACCGGCGATGCACTGCTTGACCATGGCGAGTGCGGCGTCGCGGAGCTGCTCCGGTGCGACGACGGCATCGACCGCGCCGTCCTTCAGCGCCATGTCGGGCTTCTTGTCCGCACCGGCGCAGATCCACTCCACGGCGTTGTCGATGCCGATGATGCGCGGCAGCCGAACCGAACCACCGAAGCCCGGGAAGATGCCGAGCTTCACTTCGGGGAACCCCACCGAGGCCGCGGTCGACATCACGCGGTAGTCACCCGCCAGCGCCAGTTCGAGGCCGCCGCCGAGGCAGACGCCATTGATGGCGATCACGGTCGGGACCGGCAGGTCCTCAAACGCGCTGAGCCGATGGTTCACTTCGAGCACGGACCTGGCGATGCTTTCCTCGCCCGCCGCGAACATCGCACCGAACTCCGTGATGTCGGCACCCACGATGAACACGGACTTGCCTGATGTGACGACGACACCCTTCACGCCGGGGTCCTGCGCGATCGCCTGCGTGGCCGCTGCAAAGTCCTGCAGCGCGACGGCATTGAGCTTGTTGACCGATTCGCCGGCGAGGTCGAACTTCAGTTCGACGATGCCATCGCCCAGCGCCGCAGCGCTGAAGGCGGGTCCCGTGTAAAGCATGAGTCTCTCCCTGGGTCAGGTTCACGGCGCCGCGGAGGGGCGGAGCCAGAGCGGCCAAGTTTGCGGCACCGCAACAGAATTTGTAATGGGGGATTCACCTCTCCCGCTTGCGGGAGAGGGCGGCCGACAGGCCGGGTGAGGGCCTTTAAGACAGCGACTTACTCAAGGGGGCGGTGCCTCCCGAAAAAAGCGGCCTTTCATTGTTGCGATGCGGTAACGTCCCCCCGCCATACTGGACGGACCCCCATGCCGACTGCGCCGCGCCTGCTGTCCTCACTGCTCGTCGCCGCGCTCTGCTTGACCGCGCACGCTCGTGCGGACGAGGCGCTCGAAGCGACCCGTGCCAACGTGCGGGCGGTCTTTCAGGCAGCCTTGGCCGCGGTGCCGATCGACCCCGCCCCGCCCGCGGGTGGGGATTCCGAGGCGCTGCAACGTTATCCCCTTTACCCCTACCTGCAGGCCGCGCGCCTCGGCAGGCAGTTGGCATTGCTCCCTCCAAGCTCACTGACGCCCGCCGGCCAGAGCCTGTCAGTCGACGACGCCATCGCTGCCTTCCTCGCCCACGAGGGGGACCTACCGGTCACGCGTGCGCTGCGTGCGGACTGGCTGCAGAGCCTGGCGGACCGGAAGTCGTGGGAACGCTTCCTGGAACAATACCGACCCGAGCGGGATACGCAGGCCCGCTTGCGTTGCCACTGGCTGGCAGCACGCATCGCGACCGGGGCGACGGACGGCCTGGCCGACGACCTCACAGCGACATGGCTGACCCCCAAAGCCCTCCCCGATACCTGTGATCCGGCTTTGGCATGGTGGGCAGCGCGCGGCGGCCCCGGCGACGTGCTGACGGAACGCCGCGCCCGGCTTGCCTTGGGCGCAGGCGATGCCAGCCTGGCGCGTTACCTTGCCCGTTCGCTGCCGCCAGGGCGGGCGGCGCCGCTGCTGCAGTGGGCTGCGCTCATCGAGCAACCTGCGCGCGAAATTCAGGCGCTGCTGGCCGCGCCCGAACGATCGGTCGCTGCGGATGCGCTCGCCGATGGCTGGTTGCGATACGCACGCGCCGATGCCGTGCGCGCAGCGACTGATTATCCGGCGCTGGTCCAGTCGCGCCGGCTGGAGGGGCGCAATGCCAGTCCCTATGCGTTATCAGTGGCACTTGCACTCGCCTGGAGCCGCGAACCGCGCGCGCTGGAGTTCTTCCGCGTGGTGCACGAGGACGACTTCGATGAGCGCGCGCATGAATGGCACGCGCGCGCAGCGCTCTGGGCGGGGGACTGGAAAGAAGCCGCACTCGCGATCGCAGCGATGCCGGACGCGCTGCGTAACCAGCCGCGGTGGCAGTTCTGGTCAGCGCGCGCCAGCGAGAAGCTCGGCGACTTCGCCCGTGCACGCGAGCTGTATGCGCTCGTGCTCCCGACCGACAACTGGTATGCGGTGCACGCATCTGCGCGCCTCGATCGCCGTTACCAGCCGCGGATCGAACCACTCGGCCTGAACGACGTCGCCATCGATGCGTTGGCCGCCGAACCCGCCTTCATGCGCACGCGCGAGCTGCTGCGCCTGCAGATGGACACCGAGGCCGCCGCGGAATGGCGCGATGGTTACGACGCCCTTCCCGCAGCACGACAAGTGCAGGCGGTGGGCCTCGCCTCGCGCTGGGGCTGGCACCACCAGGCAATCGCCACCGCCGCACGCCAGAAGTTATTCAACGACTACGACGTGCTGTTCCCGCGCCCGTTCGACACCGACGTACGCCGGGCCAGTCGCAGCACGGGCCTGCCCGAAGCGCTGATCTACGCCATCATTCGACAGGAGAGCCTGTTCCGCGCGGATGCCGCATCCAGCGCAGGCGCGGTAGGCCTCATGCA
>JANNGT010000315.1:0-18406 GCA_031404015.1 Gammaproteobacteria bacterium
GCGGTTCGTCGGTGCGGGCGGCGCCCACGTCTCCGAGCTGGAGCTGACCTTCACGTCCGGAAACTGGAACGTCGATCAGACGGTCACGGTGGTCGCATACGACGACAGCGTGGTCGACGGCGACGCCGTCCAGGTCTTCGCGCCGCAGGCCCTCACCACGGCCGGGATTCGCGGTCCGCTGACGATCGAAGGCGGGGAGGATCCGGACGGCGACACGACGATCCCCGCGCCCGTCGTCTGGGTCGGCGAGAACAACGCAGATACGTTTGTCCCCGACGCGAACCCGAACCTGCTCACGCAGGAGCCCGAGCAGACCGACATCTTCGTCGTCCTGAACAGCGACAGCCTGGCCGACGACACCGGCACGCTCACGGACACCAGGATCACCGGCCTCGGGATGGGCCCGGATCGCGAGATCGGCGGACGCGTGTTCAAGGGCGGAATCACCTACGCGAACATCGAGGTGCTCCGGATCGACCTCGGCCGCGGCTGCGTTCGCCGGCATTCCCCTGCGCATCGGGCCGGAACTTCGGCACGACAAAGAGGCTGATGCCGCGCGTGCCCGGTGGCGAGTCAGGCAACCGGGCCAGCACGAGGTGCACGATGTTCTTCGTGAGATCGTGCTCACCCGCGCTGATGAAGATCTTGGTGCCGGTGATTGCGTAGCTGCCGTCGGCCTGCGGCTCTGCCTTCGTCTTGAGCAGCCCGAGGTCGGTGCCGCTGTGCGCCTCGGTGAGGCACATCGTGCCGGACCATTCGCCGCCGATCATCTTTGGCAGGTAGGTTTGCTTAAGCGCATCGCTGCCATGGGCTGCAATCGTGAGCGCCGCGCTTTCGGACAGCCCCGAGTACATGCGCCAGGCCATGTTGCCGGATACCAGCATCTCGCCGAACGCGAGCGAGAACCCGCCGGGCAGCCCCTGACCGCCCCACTCGGGCGCCGCCGTCATCGTGCCCCAACCATCGGCGCAATACCGGTCGTAGGCTTCCTTGAAGCCGGGCGGGGTCTTGACCTCGCCGTTCTCGAACACCAGTCCGTGCACGTCACCGACTCGGTTGGTCGGCGCCAGGACGTCTTCGGCGAAGCGCGCGCCCTGCTCCAGGATGCCTTCGAGCAACTCGCGATTGAGGTCTTCGCGGCCGTACGCACGGTAATTCTGTTCGAAATCGAGGACGTCGTGGACGACGAAGCGGATGTCTCGCAGCGGAGCGCGGTACGTGTGCACGGTGCAGTCCTCGGTTCAGCCAGATTGTCCTGAGTGTACGTGATTTGCGGCAGTGCAGCATATAGCCGTATTCGGTTGCCTGCCGCGCTCGCGCGACCGTATAGTTGTTCGCATCTGGATGCCGTCGAAAGGCGGCGTTGACGTAGAGGATTTCCCCGTGAGCCGTGATTACGAACCGCAGGCAGGCCAATGGTACGAAGACCTCGACAACGAGGAGTCGTTCCAGGTGCTTGCGGTCGACCCTGACGAAGAAATCATTCGCATTCAATGGCCCGATCGCGAAATCCGCGAGATAGACCTGGACCAATGGAACGAAATGGATCTGGAACTCGCCGTTGCCCCGGAAGGCTGGGTCGATGACGTCACGAAAGAAGATGACGACGAGGACGAGGACGAGGACTGGGAAGACGACGAAGACGACGAAGACGACGACTGGGACGACGACGACGACGATGACGACCTGGACGAAGACGACGACGAGTATCGCGACCGCGAGTGACGTTTTATCCGAACGAAATCGTGCGCACCTGGCAACCCGCGGGTGCGACTCCGCTGGTGATCCGTCCCCTGCGGCCTGACGACCTCGCGCGCGAGCGAAGCTTCCTCGAAGGGCTTTCCGCGCGAACGCTGTACCTCAGGCTGCAGTATTATGCGAGCAGCGCCAGCGACCGTGATCTCGAGCGATTGCTCGACCTCGATTACTACGACAATCTTGCCGTGGGCGCGCTGACGACTGCTGCAGCGGGCGACGCCCTCGTTGGCGTGAGCCGCTACGCCAGGATCGACGGCACGCGTCGCGCGGAGTGCGCCATCGTGGTTGCCGACGACTGGCAGGGCCGCGGCCTCGGCTCGGAATTAATGCGCACGCTGGTGCTTGCAGCCCGAAAGCGCAACATCGACTTCCTCGAAGGCTCGACGCTGGCCGAAAACGCCCGCATTGCGTCATGGGCGCGACGCTTCGGTTTCCACGCCAGCACGGAGCCCCATTCGGGCGGGATGGTCAAGGTCGTCCTCGACCTGACCGGCCTCGACGCGACTGGGGCTTGACCGGCTTCAGGCTGTGCGCACGCGCTTGAGACCGGCGCGGTCGAGCACCAGCGTCAGCAGCGTGCCGACGGTCTTGTGCGATTCGAGCGCGTGTCGCAAGGGCACCTCGAGATTGAGCCGGTAAGAATTGCGGCGGCCTGCCCGCTCGCGCACCAGTACGCCCGCTTGCTCGAGGTCTGTCACGATTTTCTGTACCGCACGCTCCGTGATGCCGACGCTGAGTGCGACGTCCCGCAGCCGCGCGTCCGGATCCAGGGCAAGGCACACCAGGACATGGGCGTGATTACTCAGGAAAGTCCAGTGCCGGGAAGGGCTTGCGGTCATCGGACACCTCGTTGGGGCGGGGGAACCGGCCCGCGTCGTCCGAACGACGGTTCCGGTTTTTATCTTCTGTTATTATGTACCGAAGCCGGGTGACGGCGCCACGCCAGATGCGGCAGGCATTGAAACCTCCGAGATCACCCCAAGCGAATGGATCGTTGCGGGATAACCGCTGGAGAGACGCAAAGATGAAACGGATTCTGCTGTTCCTCGCTACCAACCTCGCCGTCGTGGTCCTGCTCGGGATCGTGCTGCGGCTCATCGGTTTCGAAGGCATCCTCGATGCCAACGGCGTGGATCTCAATCTGGGCGCGCTGCTGATTTTCGCGGCCCTCGTCGGCTTCATTGGCTCGTTCGTGTCGCTGGCAATGTCGAAGTGGTCGGCCAAGCGCATGATGGGCGTGCGCGTCATCACCAATCCGGCCAACCAGATGGAAAGCTGGCTGCTCAGCACGGTGCGCACGCAGGCCCAGGCGGCCGGCATCGGCATGCCGGAAGTAGGCATCTTCGATTCGCCGGAGCCCAACGCGTTTGCCACCGGCGCGCGCCGTGACGCGTCGCTCGTCGCGGTCAGCACCGGGCTGCTCAGCAGCATGTCGCCGAAGGAAGCAGAGGCGGTGCTGGCGCACGAAGTCAGTCACGTCGCCAACGGGGACATGGTCACGCTCACGCTGATCCAGGGCGTCGTGAACACGTTCGTGATCTTCCTGTCGCGCGTCGTCGGGCACACGGTGGATCGCGTCATTTTCAAGACCGAGTCGGGGCACGGGCCCGCGTATTGGGTTACGACCATAATTGGTGACATCGTGTTCGGCATGCTCGCCTCGATCATCGTCATGCACTTCTCGCGCCAGCGTGAATTCCGCGCCGACAAGGGCGGCGCGACGCTCGCGGGTCGCCAGGCCATGATCGGCGCCCTCGAAAGGCTGCAGCAGCGCCACACTGGCCCGTTGCCCGAGAAGATGGCGGCGTTCGGCATCTCCGGCGGGCAGAAGGTGGGCGGCCTGAAGCGCCTGTTCATGTCGCACCCGCCGCTCGAAGAGCGCATCGCTGCGCTGCGCAATTCGGCCAGCTGATTCCGCCCACGCTGGTAGTGTCACAAGGCCGCGCTCCGGTCGGGGCGCGGCCTTTTTTTACCGACGCACTGTGCTGATGCCTCATAGTGCATCCCGATCTCGCCCAGCTGCGAACGTTCGGGTCCATGCGCAATCTCGTCCTGATCCTCGGTGACCAACTCGCGGCAGCGAGCTCCGCGTTCGCAGGCTTCGATCAGGAGCAGGACGCCGTATGGATGGCCGAGGTCGCGCACGAAAGCGAGCACGTACCCTCGCACAAGGCGCGCATCGCGCTGTTTCTATCGGCGATGCGACATTTCCGCGACGAACTGCGGGCGACGGGTCATGCCGTCCACTACGCCGAGCTCGAGTCGCATGCGGCGGAATCGCTTGGCGCAGCACTGTTACTGGACCTGACGCGTCTGCGGCCGCAGCGCGTCATTTACGTGCGACCCGGCGAGCATCGGGTGCTGGTGGAACTCGAGGGCGCACTGGCCACGTCGGGCATCGCGCACGAGCTGCGCGAGGACGATCATTTTTTCTGCAAGCCGCAGGACTTCTCGGAGTGGGCTGGCAAGCGCCGCAGCCTGCGGCTCGAATATTTCTACCGCTGGGTGCGGCAGCGCGAACGACTGCTGCTGGACGGCGACGAACCTTGCGGGGGTCGCTGGAACTTCGACGCCGAGAATCGCGAGACCTTCGCCTCGCGCGGGCCGGGGCTGGTGCCGCCCTCGCTCAGTTTCGCGCCTGACTCGTTGACCGCAGAAGTCCTCGCGCTGGTCGAGCGTCGCTTTGCGCGCCATCCGGGATCACTCGCCCGCTTCGACTTGCCTGTCACCCGCGCAGATGCGCTGCGCGCGCTCGACGACTTCATTGCGCATCGGCTGCGCGACTTTGGCCGCTGGCAGGACGCGATGTGGACGGGCGAGCCATTCCTTTATCACTCCCGCTTGGCCGCGGCCCTGAACCTGAAGCTGTTGTCGCCGCGCGAAGTGTGCGCAGCGGCCGAGTCCGCCTACCGCTCGGGCGCAGCGGACCTCGCAGCAGTGGAAGGCTTCATTCGGCAGATCGCAGGATGGCGCGAGTACGTGCGCGGGGTGTATTGGCGCGAGATGCCGCAGTATCTGGAATCGAATTCGCTCGAGGCGGACGCGGCGCTGCCAGAGTTCTACTGGACAGGCGCAACGGACATGGCCTGCCTGCGCGAGACCATCGGCCAGACTCTCGAATACGGTTACGCGCACCATATCCAGCGCCTCATGGTGACCGGCCTCTTCGCGCTGTTGTGGGGCGTGCGACCGCGCGCGGTGCACGAGTGGTACCTGTCGGTTTACGTGGACGCGGTGGAATGGGTGGAATTACCGAACACGCTGGGCATGTCGCAGTACGCGGACGGCGGCCTGCTCGCTTCGAAACCCTACGTGGCGTCGGGCAAGTACATTTCGCGCATGAGCGATTACTGCTCGCGCTGCCGCTATCGGCCGGAACAATCCACTGGTCCGGCAGCGTGCCCGTTTACGACCCTTTACTGGGATTTCCTCGCGCGGCACGAAGCTCGATTCGAGCGTCACCCGCGGCTCGCGCTGCAGGTGCGCAACCTCGCGCGCCTGACACCGGCCCAGCGCAGCGCGATCGCGGCGCAGGCGCGGCATCTGCGCTCCGCTGGCACGTCATCCGCATGAAGGCACCCGCGACATGAGCGACATCACCACGCTCGTCTGGTTCAGGCGCGACCTGCGTCTGTCCGACAATCCCGCACTGGCCGCGGCGGTCGCGGAAAGCGATCGCATCGTGCCGGTCTACGTGCACGCTCCGGCAGACGAAGCGCCATGGGCACCGGGCGCAGCCAGTCGCTGGTGGCTGCACGAAAGTTTGCAGGCCCTCGACGACGACTTGCGACGGCGCGGCGCGGCGTTGCTCCTGCGACGCGGTCCCACGATCGCAGCGCTGGCGCAACTGGCGCAGGAAGTGGGCGCTGCACGCGTGGTGTGGAACCGCCTGTACGATCCCGCGACGGTCGCCCGCGATACCAAGGTCAAGGCGGAACTGCGTGCGCTCGGCCTCGAGTGCGAGAGCTACAACTCGGCGCTGTTGCACGAGCCGTGGGAAGTGCGCACCGGCCAGGGCGGGCCCTACCGCGTGTTCACGCCGTTCTGGCGCGCTTGCCTGCCGCGTCTGGACCAGCAGCCCGCACCGCTCGCCGCGCCCAAGCGGGTGCGCGGTCCAGCGACTCCACCCGCGAGCGTGCCGCTGACAGAACTGGGCTTGCTCCCGCACATCCGTTGGGATTCGCCGTTCTACGCTCACTGGACGCCCGGTGAGGCCGGCGCCCACAGGCGGCTCGAATCATTCTGCGACGCCTGGATAGGTGGCTATGACGAGGGGCGCAACCGTCCCGACCAACCGGCCAGTTCGAGACTGTCTCCGCACCTGCATTTTGGCGAGATCAGTCCGCGGCAAGCACTGGTCGCGGCACGCAACGCCGTGCGCGATCAGCCGGCAGCGCACAAATCAGCTGACACTTTCATCAAGGAAGTCGGCTGGCGCGAATTCGCGTATCACCTGCTGCACCATTACCCGCACACGCCGGAGCACCCGCTCGACGCGCGTTTCGAGCGCTTTCCATGGGCCGAAAACCCAGCGCTGCTCGACGCGTGGCAGCGCGGCCGTACGGGCTATCCCATCGTTGACGCCGGCATGCGCGAACTCTGGACCACCGGCTGGATGCACAACCGTGTGCGCATGATCGTCGCCTCACTCCTGACCAAGAACCTGCTGCAGCCCTGGCAGGCCGGCGCGCGGTGGTTCTGGGACACACTGGTCGATGCAGACCTGGCCGCGAACACCCTCGGCTGGCAATGGACCGCGGGGTGCGGCGCCGACGCGGCGCCCTACTTCCGAATCTTCAATCCAGTGCTGCAGGCTGAGCGCTACGACCCGGAGCGGCGCTACCTGCGGCTCTGGCTGCCAGAGCTCGCTGCCCTGGACGACAAGTGGCTTCATCGCCCGTGGCAGGCGCCGCCCGAGGTGCTGGCGCAGGCAGGGGTGACGCTGGGCGTCACGTATCCACGGCCTGTTGTCGACTTCCCCGCCAGCCGCGACGCGGCCCTGGGGGCGTACGCGACGATCAAGGAACCCGTGGCGTCCGGCATCGCCTGAATCCGGGCTTCCCAGCCCGCCGAAAAGCGTGGCTATGCCAAGCTCGTCGTCTCCCATACTTCGCTCGCTTCCCCGGGCGCTTGCGTTGGCGGCGCTGCTCGTTTTGAATGCGCCGACCGCGGTGGCGTCGACGCTGCCCGAGTCCGTGCTCAAGAGTGACTACCAGTTGCATCGCGTGGGGGCGGGCGAACTCAGCTGGCTGGGCCGACCGGTGTACCAAGCCAGTCTCTGGAACGGGCCCGGCCGCTTCAGTGGGTATTCAGCCGGCGAGCCGGTAGCGCTCAGCCTCTGGTACCAGCGGAGTTTCTCGCGCGATGAGTTGCTGCGCATCACGAGCACCGCGTGGCGGTTGCTCGGCTCGGTGGAGCCCGCCCAGCGCGAACGCTGGCTCGCCTCCCTGCGCGGTTTCTGGTCTGACGTGAGCCCGGGCGACAACGTAACCACCGTCGTGTTGCCCGGCGAGTCCACGCGCTTTTACGATGGCAGCGGCTTCATGGGGGAAATCGATGATCCTGACTTCGGCCCGGCTTTCCTGGCGATCTGGCTCGATTCGCGCAGCGTCGTGGGCGACCTCCGCGTGCAGTTGCTCGGTCTCGAGCGCAGCGCCGCGCGGCGGTGAGTGAACTTCCTTGAGCGATCCCACCGACAGCGGCTGGCTGCGCCTGCTGCGACTGTGGTTCGACGCGGGCGATCCCGTGGCGGGCAGCGCAATTCCGCAGACCGCAGCGGACAGCGTCGACTGGGCGCGCATCATCCCTTTCGCCCTCCTGCACCTGGCTTGCCTGTGGGTGTTTTACGTCGGCGTCAGCACGACGGCGATCCTGACCTGCCTCGGCTTGTATGTCGTCCGCATGTTTGCGATCACGGGTTTTTACCATCGCTATTTTTCACACCGCTCGTTCAAGACGTCGCGTCCGGCGCAGTTCGCGTTTGCGTTGCTGGGTGCGTCCGCCGCACAACGGGGCCCGATCTGGTGGGCTGCGCATCACCGCCACCACCATGCGTTCTCCGACAAACCACAGGACACGCACTCGCCGCTGCAACGCGGCTTTGTCTGGGCTCACATGGGCTGGTTTCTCTCAAAGCGGCACTTCCAGCCCGACCTGCGTCGCGTGCGCGACCTCCTGGAGTATAAGGAGCTGCGCTGGCTGGACCGGTTCGACATCCTGGTGCCTTTCACGCTCGCGCTGGGTTTGCTGCTGACAGGCATGGCGCTCGAGCGGTTTGCCCCCGGCCTCGGCGCCACGGGCGGGCAGATGCTCGTCTGGGGCTTTTTCGTTTCGACGGTGCTGTGCTATCACGGCACGTACACCATCAACTCGCTGTGCCATGGCTGGGGCTCGCGTCGCTACCCCACGCGTGACGACAGCCGCAACAATGCCGTGCTGGCGCTGATCACGCTCGGCGAAGGCTGGCACAACAATCATCACCATTACCCGAGCGCCGTGCGCCAGGGCTTTTACTGGTGGGAGATCGACATCACGTACTACCTGCTGCGCGGACTTGCGGCACTCGGCGTGATCTGGGACCTGACGCCGGTGCCGGAGCGCATACGCGCCGTGCGCGCCTCGACTCCCGCATGAGAATCGCCGTCGTCGGAGCGGGCGTCGCGGGCCTGTATACCGCCTGGCGACTGTCGGGCGAACACCAGGTGACGTTGTACGAGGCCGCCGCTTACGCCGGCGGTCACACCAACACGGTCGATGTCGAAGCGGACGGCCGGTCGTGGGCAGTCGACACGGGCTTCATCGTTTTCAACGACTGGACCTACCCCAACTTCATCGGGATGCTGCGCGAGCTTGGCGTGCCGTGGCAGACGTCGGACATGAGCTTCAGTCTGCGCTGCGAGCGCAGCGGGCTCGAGTACAACGGTACCTCGCTCAACTCGCTGTTCGCACAGCGCCGCAACATCGTGCGGCCGTCCTTCCTGCGCATGATCGCCGACATCCTGCGCTTCAATGCACGCGCACGGGCGTGGCTCGCCACGCCGGCGACCCCGGACGTGACGCTCGGTGAGTTCATTGCGGCAGGCAACTATTCCCGGCAGTTCGTCGAGCACTACATCGTGCCGATGGGGCGCGCGATCTGGTCGGCCGAAGCGTCCGCGATGCTGCACTTTCCGGCGCGGTTCTTCATCGGTTTCTTCGACCGGCACGGGTTCCTGAACATCGACGATCGCCCGGTGTGGCAGACGGTGCGTGGCGGTTCGCGTCAATACGTGCGTGCGTTGCTGCAGGCGTCGCGAGCCCGCGTGCGGTTGTCCACGCCGATCGCTTCGATCCGACGTACGCCGGACCACGTGCTCGTCCGCACTCGCTCAGGCGAGGTCGACACGTTCGACCAGGTCTTTCTCGCCTGCCACTCGAATCAGGCGCTCGGCCTGCTCGACGCCCCCACGCGAGCGGAGCATGCAGTGCTCGGCGCAATGCCCTACGCAGCCAACGAGGCGATCCTGCACACGGACGCGAGCATCCTGCCGCGTCGCAGGCTGGCGCAGGCAGCGTGGAACTATCACCTGCTGCGCGATCCGCAGGAACCCGTTGCGCTCACGTACGACATGAACGTCCTGCAGGGCCTGCACGATGCGCCGACGCGCTTCCTGGTGACGCTCAATCACCGCGCTGCCATCGACGAATCGCGCATCCTGCGCACGTTCCAGTACGATCACCCGGTTTACACGCCGGCGGGCGTTGCCGCACAGGCACGCCACCGCGAATTGAACGGTGCGCAGCGCACCTATTTCTGCGGCGCGTACTGGCGCTCAGGCTTTCATGAAGACGGGGTCGTGAGCGCACAGGCTGCGCTCGCGCACTTCGCCGCGGACCTCGAACGTGCACAGCTGCCTCTATCACGGGTCGGTTAGGCACCGGCGCATCGAGCCGGCGGGACACGCGTTCCGCTACCGGCTGGCGTTGCTGTACCTCGACCTCGCGGAGACCGAGACCGTCTTCGCGGGCCGGTGGCTGTGGTCGGCCAGCAAGCGCCGCGGAGTCGCGCGTTGGCATCGCGCCGATCACTACGGCGATCCTGCGCGCGATCTGGCGGAATGCATACGTGAGCTGGTCCACGCGCGTGCCGGAATCACCGCGGACGGGCCCATCCGGTTGCTGACGCACCCGCGGCACTTCGGCTACGGTTTCAACCCGGTCAATTTCTATTATTGCTTCGACGCGGCGGACCGCGACCTCGTTGCGATCGTCGCCGAGATCAATAACACGCCCTGGGGCGAGCGGCACTGCTACGTTCTGTCACAAGCGGCGAATCGTGGCACGCCGGACAGGCTGCAGTTCGAATTCAGCAAGGACTTCCACGTTTCGCCGTTCATGCCGATGAACCTCGATTACGACTGGCGCTTCACGCGCCCGGATGCGGCACTGGCCGTGCACATGGAAAACCTGCGGGACGACCGCAAGGTGTTCGATGCCACGCTCACGCTGCGCCGGCAACCGATCACCGGGCGCACGCTGGCCGCGTCGCTGGCGCGGTTTCCGCTGGTCACGTTCAAGGTCAGCTTCGCCATCTACTGGCACGCGCTGCGGCTGTGGCTGAAGCGCACGCCCGTCTTCACGCATCCGGACAAGACAGGCGACGGCCACAGGCATCAAGCCGGACGCATCGACCCCATCGAGACCGTGCCATGAGCAACACTGAAGACGCAACCGCCAGCATCATTCACGCTGTCGACGCGCTGCCAATGCCGGCACAAGCCGGCGACACGTCCTTGCTGCAACGGCTCGGCAAGCGCCTGTTCCTGCAGTCGCTCGCGCGCCTGGAGCACGGCGAACTCACGGTCGTGGTGCCCGCGACCGCTGAGCGTCACGTATTCGGTCGCCGCACGCCTGCTTGTGACCTGCACGCGACGCTCGAGGTGCTGCACCCGCAGACGTTCGCCGATGCCGCGTTTGGCGGGACTGTCGGCGGCGGCGAGGCCTACATCCGCGGACTCTGGCGCACCGACGACCTGACCGCGCTCGTGCGCATCTTCGTTGCCAATCGTGCGGCGATGGAAAAGTTCGAGGGCGCCGCGTCGTACCTCAGCGACCCGCTCCGGCGGGTGCTGCATTGGTTCAACCGCAACAGCTTCGACGGCAGTCGCCGCAACATCGCAGCGCATTACGACCTGGGCAACGACCTGTTTGCGCTGTTCCTCGACGAGACGATGATGTACTCCTGCGCCGTGTTCGCGGACGAACACACCAGCCTGCACCAGGCGCAGGTCGCGAAGCTCGATCGCATTTGCCGCCGCCTGCAGCTGTCGCCCGCCGATCATCTGGTCGAAATCGGCACTGGCTGGGGTGGCCTCGCGCTGCACGCAGCACAGGAGTACGGCTGCAAGGTCACCACGACGACCATCTCGCGCGAGCAGCACGACTTTGCCCGCCAGCGTTTCGAGGCGGCAGGATTGCTGCAGAGTGGCCAGGTGACACTGCTGCTCGAGGACTACCGCAACCTGACGGGCACGTACGACAAGCTCGTGTCCGTCGAAATGATCGAGGCCGTGGGCCACCAGTTCCTCGACACGTACACCGCCAAGTGCTCGTCGCTGCTGCAGCCGGACGGCGCGATGCTGCTGCAGGCGATCACGATCCAGGACCAGGTGTACGAGCAGGCGCTCAAGTCTGTCGACTTCATCCAGCGCTGCATATTCCCGGGCAGTTTCATTCCGTCCGTCACGGCGATTGCCGATTCGCTGCGTCGCGCAACGGACATGAAGGTGTATCACCTCGAGGACATCGGTCCGCACTACGCAACCACGCTGCGCAAGTGGCGCGAGAACTTCATGGCGAGGCTGCCCGAAGTGCGCCAGCTCGGCTACCCCGACAGCTTCATCCGCATGTGGGAGTTCTATCTTTGCTATTGCGAAGGCGGGTTTCTCGAGCGGCAGATCGGTGACGTGCAGATGCTGCTGACGAAGCCGCGGTGCCGGTTGCCCGCGCCCACCTGAGTCGTACTGGGCACTGGTGAGCGAATCCCCGGGCGCGGGATTCCCCTACTGGCAGCGGCGACGCCATCCGCCGACAATCCGGAGCCAGTCCAACCTGTGCCGGAGCCTGCCATGTCATCAGCCGCCATCCTCGAAGCCCTCAGCCGCTCCAAGCTGGCCGTCGAGATGACCCTGGAGCAGAAGCAGGCACTGGCGGCCGTGATGTCTCTGCGCGACCTGGCGCAGGGCGAAGTGCTGGTACGCGAAGGCGACAGCGACGATCACCTCTACGTGGTGGCAAGCGGCAGCATCACGGTCGTGAAGGCCGCCGGCACGGACAACGAAGTGATACTGAGCGTGTTGCGGCCCGGCGACGTCGTCGGCGAGCTTTCGTTCCTGGACGGCGCCACGCGCTACGCATCGCTCGTCGCGGAGAACGGCACCCGCGTGCTGGGCCTTAGCCGGAGCGATCTCGAGGGACTCCTCGACTCAAACCCGCAACTGGTCTACCGGGTGATGCGCGCCATCGTGCGCGTCGTGCACGAGCTGCAGCGGCGCCTGTCGATGCAGACGGCGGAACTCACCAATTACCTGTACAAGACGCACGGCCGGTACTGAGCAAGCCGCGCCAGGGTTACTGGCCGGCCACCCTGATTGATGCTTCCGGTGCGTCGTGCCTCGCCACAGCACGACCTGCACCAAATTAGCCCGCCTCACTCGGGGCGGCCCCCAGCGCGCTCCTCTTCAGTGCGTAGACTTCCCGATTTGGGCCAATCTGGCTTGGCATGATTCTCGCTTGGGCGTAGCGAACCCGTTGCCGATGCACGATGGAATCCCGAGCCACGACTGCCGCGCCTTACGATGAGATGTACACCGCCGATGGGCAGGTGCGGGAGCCGTACGCCGTCTACTCGGACTGGCTGATCCGTGAGCCCGAGGACGCGCTGCGGCAGAAACGCGCCGAAGCCGACAGCCTCTTCCATCGCGTGGGCATCACGTTTGCCGTATACGGCGAACAGGACGGCAACGAGCGACTGATCCCGTTCGACATCGTGCCCCGCATCCTGTCCGCGGACGATTGGCGCAAGCTTGCCGCCGGCCTGCGCCAGCGCGTGCAGGCGCTCAACGCCTTCATCGCGGACATCTACCACGGCCAGGACATTTTGCGCGCCGGCGTGCTCGGAGCTGAGCAGATCTTCTGCAACAACCAGTATCGCCCGGAGATGCAGGGACTCGACGTCCCCGGCGGCATCTACGCGCACATCGCAGGCATCGACGTGGTCCGGGCGGGCCAGGGCGAGTTTTACGTACTGGAGGACAACCTGCGCGTGCCGTCGGGCGTCTCGTACATGCTCGAAGACCGCAAGATGATGATGCGTCTGTTTCCCGAGCTCTTTGCGCTGAACCGGGTTGCCCCTGTCGAACATTATCCCGACCGTCTGCGCCACAATCTGGCGAGTGTGGCACCGGCGGGCGTCGCGGAGCCCGTGGTCGTCGTGCTCACGCCCGGCGCCCACAACAGTGCGTACTTCGAACACGCATTCCTGGCCCAGCAGATGGGCGTCGAACTCGTCGAGGGACAGGACCTGTTCGTGCGTGGCGGCTTCGTCTACATGCGCACCACGCAGGGTCCGCAACGCGTCGACGTGATCTATCGCCGGGTCGACGATGACTTTCTCGACCCGCTCGTGTTCCGCTCCGACTCTGCACTGGGCGTGCCCGGACTGATGTCCGCGTATCGGGCCGGTCGTGTCACCGTGGCCAACGCGATCGGCACCGGCATTGCCGACGACAAGTCTATCTATCCGTACGTGCCTGACATGGTGCGCTTCTACCTCGGCGAGGAACCGCTGCTGGCGAACGTGCCGACCCGCGTGCTGCGCAGGCCCGATGACCTCGCCTATACACTCGCCCACCTGGACGAACTGGTCGTCAAGGAAGTCCATGGTGCCGGCGGCTACGGCATGCTGGTCGGCCCGACGGCCTCCGCTGCCGAGCGTGAGGATTTTCGCTTGCGCATCCTCGCCGCGCCCGAGAAATACATCGCGCAGCCGACGCTTGCGCTTTCCACCTGCCCCACCTTCGTCGAGCAGGGCGTGGCGCCGCGCCACATTGATCTGCGGCCGTTCGTGCTGTCGGGCAAGGAGATCACCGTCGTCCCCGGTGGGCTCACGCGCGTCGCGCTGCGGGCCGGGTCGCTGGTCGTGAATTCGTCGCAGGGCGGCGGCACCAAAGACACCTGGGTGCTGGAGGACTGACGCGTGCTGAGCCGCACCGCCGATCACGTCTACTGGCTGGGACGTTACGCCGAGCGCGCGGAAAACCTTGCGCGCACACTGGACGTGCAGTACCGGCTGTCACTGCTGCCGCGCAAGTCGGCGAGCGAAGGCGCGGGCTGGAGTCGCACACTCGCCACGCTGGGCTTCGCCGACGAATATGCAGCGCGGTGCGGCGATGATTTTGAGGCACATCGCGTGATCGACTACCTGGCTTACGACCGCGACAACCCCTCCAGCATCCTCATGTGCCTGCGCGCGGCACGTGAGAACGCACGCGCAGTGCGCGGCAGCATATCGAGCGAGATGTGGGAAACCTTCAACGCGACGTGGCTCGAGGCGCGCGGCAATGCGCCGAGCCGCTACACTGCGCGCAACGTCGCGGAATTCATCGAATGGGTCAAGTATCGCGCGCACCTCGCCCGTGGGGTGGTGCTCGGGTCGATGCTCCGCGACGAGGGCTATCATTTCATGCAGATGGGCACGTTCCTGGAGCGCGCGGACGGCGTCGCCCGGCTGCTGCGCATTCGACTCGCCTGCGAGGCGACCGACAACTCGGGCGAGCCCGTCACGCATGACTACCTGCCGTGGACCGTGCTGCTGCGCGCGCTCTCCGCCTATGAGATTTTCCGCCGTGTTTCGCGCGACCACGTAACGCCCCTGCACGTCGTCGAGTTCGCGGCGTTTCGACCAGACGTGCCGCGCTCGCTGCTGCGCTCCGCCGAACTCGTCTTCGACAACCTCACCGCCGTGTGCAACACGCAGTCGGGCGAAACGCAGCGCCGGGCCGGCGTCCTGCATGCGATGTTGCGGTTCGGCACGCTCGATACGCCAGGTGCGAACGGGGCCGACGCGTTGCTGCAGGACGTGATCGAGCGCGTAAGGGACCTGAACGATCGTATCGGACGCGACTTCCTCGGCCACGTCGTGCCCGCCTGATCACTGCCAAGGGGGACGCATGCAACTGCACATCCGTCACGAGACCTGCTACGTCTACGAAGACACCGTGAGCTACAGCATCCAGTCGCTGAAGCTCACGCCTCGCGCCGAGCGCGGCCAGCGCGTGCTGTCGTGGCGCATCTCCGCGCCCGGCGAACGGCTGGACCAGGTGGATACCTATGGCAACCTGACACACGTCGTGACGGTGGAAGCACCGCATCGCGAGTTGCGCATCGTCGTCGAGGGCGTTGCGGACATCGCTCCGGACGGCGCCGGGAACCGCACGATGCCTCCCCTGAACGGCGAACTGTCGCAACTCGCCTTCCTCGCGCCGACACCGTTGACCCGCGCCAACGCGAGCCTGCGCCAGATCGCGGACCGCCATCTCGGTCGGCATCCGCCGACGCCCGATACGTTGATGGACCTGGTCGCAGGGGTGCGGCAGGCCGTCCAGTACGAACCTGGCGTGACCGACGTGAGCCATTCGGCTGCCGAAGCGATCGAACTTGGCTTCGGTGTATGCCAGGACCTGGCACATGTGTACCTCGCGTGCTGTCGCGCGGCCGGCATTCCCGCGCGCTACGTGAGCGGTTATGTCTACACCGGCACGACGGGCGAGGTGGCGAGCCATGCCTGGGTCGACGCGTGGCTTGGCGGGGACGACGGCTGGCTGAGCCTCGACGTGACGCACGGCGAAGCGGCCGGTGACGCGCATTGCCGGCTCGCAGTCGGTCGCGATTACCTCGACGCTGCGCCCGTTCGCGGCGTGCGCCGTGGCGGCGGCCGCGAGCGGCTCAGTGTTGCAGTCAAACTGGCGGCGGTTGGCATGACCGCGCCTGCACAGGCCAACGGCCATCAGCAACAGTGAATCACTGCCACCGGGATCGCGCTTTGCGGCGGCATCGCGGCGGGCCTACCATTCCTTTCCTCACCGCAGCCCCGGATCACACATGACCTATTGCGTCGCCATGCTGCTGGATGCGGGCCTCGTTTTTCTGTCGGACTCGCGCACCAACGCGGGCGTCGACCAGATCAACACGTTCCGCAAGACGACGGTCTTCGAGCGCGCAGGCGAGCGCGTGGTCGTGCTGATGTCTGCCGGTAACCTCGCCATCACGCAGGGCGCGCTGAACCTGCTCGCCGAGCGCATGAGCTCGCAGAGTGACGCCAATCTGCTCAATTGCCCGAACCTGTTCGAGGCGGCGCGGTGCGTCGGCAGCGCCATGCGCGAAATGCACCAGCGCGACGCGGAGGCGCTGCGCTTGCAGGGCATCGAATTCAACGCCTCGTTCATCCTCGGCGGCCAGATCAAGGGCGAGACCCCACGCCTGTTCCACATCTATGCCGCGGGCAATTTCGTCGAAGCCACGCCCGATACGTCGTACTTCCAGATCGGCGAGTCGAAGTACGGCAAACCGATCATCGATCGCGTCATCCGCCGCAGTATGGCGCTCAGCGAAGCGGCCAAGTGCGCGCTGATCTCGATGGATTCGACGATTCGTTCCAACCTGTCCGTGGGCCTGCCGCTCGACCTGGTGATCGTGCGCCGCGACGAATGCCGCGTCAGCAGCCACGTCGACATCGACTCGACCAACGAGTACTTCCATCGCATCCGCGAGCGTTGGGGCGAAGCATTGCGCGAGATTTTCAGCGAGTTGCCCAATCCCGACTGGTTGCTGACCTCCCCGCCCGAGCCGGGCCGCCTGGCGCCACCGCCGTCGCGCCTGCCGCGCGCCAAGTGACGTAACAGCCGCTATCGGCATCGGTAGAACACCGGAGCGAGTCTGGCGATTGAGTCGCTAGAATCCGAGCATCGCAGCGTTATGGGGTAGGGCGAATGTCGTTGGTCGTTACGTTCTTTCGCGTCGTCGTCCTCGCAGTGGCGTTGCTGTGCGCCGGACCGTCGGTCGCCCAGGATGCGCCCCTTCCTGACGTCAGCCCGCAGTCGGACGCCTTCTGGTACGGGTCGGAACCAGGGTCGGTGACGCTGCTCTATTTCTATTCACCTACCTGCCCGCACTGCCAGGCAGCCAAGCCGTGGCTCGAGCAGTTCGCGCGTGACAACCCATGGCTCCAGGTGAAGCGGTACTCGGTCAAGGACAACCGGGAACATGCGCGCCTCTACTTCAACACCGCAAAGTCATTGGGCGTCGAGGCACTGTCCACCCCTGGCTTCGTCTTCTGCCGCCAGGTGGTGATCGGTTACGACACGGCAGAAACCACTGGCAAGCAACTGGCGGAGGCGCTCACGGCTTGCCACGAGCGCCGCCTGACGAACCCGGGGGCGCCGGACGCCACGGCGGCACCCGACGGCTCCGGCGGCGCAACCGGGGCGTCGGCCGCTGAGGAAAAGGCGGGCACGACGGTCAGCGTGCCATTCCTGGGCACCGTCGACGCCAAGGCGCTGTCACTGCCCATACTCACCGTCGTGCTGGCCGGAATGGATGCCTTCAACCCGTGCGCGTTCTTCGTGCTGCTGTTCCTGCTGAGCCTGCTCGTGCACGCCAGGAGCCGCACGCGCATGGCCATCGTCGGCGGCACGTTCGTCCTGTTCTCGGGCCTGGTGTACTTCGTGTTCATGGCCGCCTGGCTCAACGTGTTCCTGATCGCCGGCGAGCTGCGCGTGATCACCTTCATCGCAGGCCTCGTGGCGCTCTTCGTTGCCGTGCTGAACATCAAGGACTATTTCTGGTTCAAGGCGGGGCCGAGTCTCTCGATCCCCGATGCGGCGAAGCCTGGGCTGTTCAAGCGTATGCGCGAGGTCGTAACGAACGGCAGCATGGGCCCGATGCTCGTAGGCACGGTGCTGCTAGCGATCGTTGCGAACTCGTACGAGCTGTTGTGCACGGCAGGCTTCCCCATGGTCTACACGCTGACCCTGACCAGGGCGCACGACCTTGAAACATGGCAGTACTACGCCTGGCTCGCGGCCTACAACGTGATCTACGTGATCCCGCTCCTGGTCATCGTCACCGTGTTCACGAAAACGATGGGCGCACGCAAGTTGAGCGAGGCTGAAGGCCGGCTGCTCAAGCTGATCTCCGGCTTCATGATGCTCGGCTTCGCGCTGGTGCTGCTGTTCGTGCCTTCGCTGATGACGAACCCCGTGATATCCATAGGCGTGCTGATCGTCGCCGTGGTCGCATCGATCGTCATCGGCAGGATCACGCGGCCTAAACCGGCGGGTGCATAACGCGCGCCCGGACGCTCGCAGGCCTGCAGCCATGGCAGTACCATGCCCGGATGCAGGACGCGCCATCCGGATCCAAAGCAGCTGCCCAGCAAGGCGTGCGCACCCTGCTGGGCCCGGCGGGCTGCATCGATGCTCCCGCCGACATGGAACGCTTCCTCGTCGATTTTCGCGGAATCTATCGAGGTGCGACGCCGTTCATTGCCTGCCCGGCCAGCACCCACGAAGTATCTGCCGTGCTCGCGCTGTGCAACGAGGCGGGGATCGGT
>JANNGT010000316.1:0-6325 GCA_031404015.1 Gammaproteobacteria bacterium
AATTGCGAAACGAACGGGTCCGCCGGCCGCGTGATCAGTACCCCCGGCCGGTCGTGCTGCAACAGCCGTCCCGGACTCATGACGGCCACACGGTCACCCAGGCGAAACGCCTCATCGATGTCGTGAGTCACCAGGATGATCGTGGTGCCGAAGCGCCGCTGGATGCCAAGCAGGTCGTCCTGTGCCTTGTTGCGGATGATGGGATCGAGCGCGCCGAAGGGTTCGTCCATCAGCAGGACGTTCGGCTTCGCGGCGAGTGCGCGCGCCACGCCTACGCGCTGCTGCTGGCCGCCCGATAACTCGTGCGGATACTTCGTCCCGAACGCGTCCGGCTCGAGCTGGAACAACTCGAGCAGTTCGATGACACGCTGGTCGATGCGGTCCTGTGTCCAGCCCAGCAGCTTCGGCACGGTCGCGATGTTCTCGGCCACCGTGCGGTGTGGAAACAGCCCGAGTCCCTGGATCGCATAGCCGATGCGACGCCGCAGCAGGTGCGCGGGCTCGGCCGTGGTGTCCGTGCCGTCGATCAGCACGCGCCCCGAGCTGGGCTCGACCAGGCGGTTGATCATGCGCAGCAGCGTCGACTTGCCGGAACCGGACGTGCCGACGATCGTCGTGATCGTGCGCGGCTCGATCACCATCGACACGTCGTCGACGACTGTCGATTCGCCGTAGCGTTTGCAGATGCGCTCAACCTGGATCATGCGGGCACCCTGCGGGTCAGGTCAGTCAACGCGTCGAGCACGACGGCGGCGGAGAAGGCGAGCACGACCGTGGGGATTGCGCCGAGCAGCACCAGGTCGATCGCGGTCTGGCCGATGCCCTGGAACACGAACACGCCGAAGCCGCCGCCACCGATCAGCGCGGCGATCGTGACCAGGCCGATGTTCTGCACGAGCACGATGCGGATGCCGGTCAGGACCGTCGGCAACGCCAGCGGCAACTCGATCTCGCGCAGCACCTGCCCGTCGGTCAGGCCCATGCCGCGGGCTGCATCGACAGCCGCGGGCGCAACGCGTCCCAGGCCGATCGCAGTGTTGGCAACGATCGGCAGCAGCGAGTACAGGAACAGCGCGATCGCAGCGGGCGCCGCGCCGATGCCGCTGATTCCCAGCGACGCCAGCAGGGGGAACGCCAGCGCGAGCGCCGCGAGCGGTGCCATCAGGATGCCGAACAGCGCGATGGAGGGGATCGTCTGCACGAGGTTCAGCGTGCCGAGCACGCCGGCCCGCAAACGGGGCACGCGATGACACATGACTCCGGTCGGCAGGGCGACGAACACCGCGGCCAGCATCGAGCCCAGCGCGAGCAGCAGATGACGCTGGCCTTCATGCGCGAAGCGGTCTGCATTGACGGCGTACTCGCGCATGATCGACAGGCTGTCGAACAGGCCGGAGCGCAACGCCCCCCATGCCGCCAACAGGAACCCTGCGAGCACGAGAATCCGCAGCACGGGCCCCGGGCGAAGCCGGGTGAGCGCATCCGTGGCGAGCAAGCCCAGCGAGATCAGGACGATCCAGAAGCCAGCGCCCGGCGCGACGCGAACGACACGATTGCCCGTCGGCGTCAGCGCATCGGCAGCCGCTGCAAGCGCCAGTGCCAGACCCGCAATCCCCCCGAGCGCGAACAGCATGCGCAGCCGCGGGTCACGACTCCAGAGGGCGACGCAGGCCGTCGCGAACAGCACCGCGGGCAGCCCGGCGCGGCCCCATGTGGCAAGGTGTTCCAGCAGGGCCTGCGGCTCTCCCGGCATGATGCGATTCGCCTTGAACACGATCATCGGCAGCAGCACAAAAGCGAGCAACCCCACCAGCGTGAGCAGTGCGCCGAGCGGATCGATCGAGCGCAGGCGTGATGGCGTCAACGCGGCTCCCCCGCGCGGAAGTAGCGCTGCGACCGCAGGTAGTCTGCGGCGACCTCGGCCGCCGACTCGCCGTCGATCTGCACGCGTGCATTGAGGGCTTGCAGCGACTCGCGCGTGAAGCTCTGCATGAGCGGCCGTACGATGTCTGCGATCTCGGGGTGCGCCTCGAGCACGGCCTCGCGGATGGTCGGCACCGGGGCGTAGATGGGCTGGTCCATCTTGTCATCGTCGAGCAGGACCAGGTCGGCGGCCGCAATGCCGCCGTCGGTGCCGTAGACCATGGCCGTGTTGACGTCGTTGGTGCGCGCAGCGGCGGCGCCGATCGTCGCGGCCGTCTCGCCACCCGCCAGCACGATCTTCTGCTTCGGTGCCAGGTGGAAGCCGTATGTTTTCTCGAGTGATTTCAAGGTGCCGGCATTGGCGAACTCGGCCGAGCAGGCCAGCTTGACCTTGCCGCCCGTACGCGCCCACCGCGCGAAATCGTTCATCGTGGACAGGCTGTGCTCTTGTGCCACATCGCGACGCACTGCGAGGGCCCAGGAGTTGCTCGCCTGCGCCGGGGTGAGCCAGACGATCCGATTGGCTGCCAGATCGAGTTGTGCGCCAAGCTCATACCCGCGCTGCAGGTCCTTCCAGGCCGGGTCGTCGGGACGGTTGAAGAAAAAACCTGCGTTGCCCGTGTACTCGACGTAAACGTCGACCTGGCCCGTCAGCAGCGCCTTGCGCACGATTGGGGTGGCGCCAAGCGTCATGCGGTCGGCGGTGGGAATGCCACGGTCTTCGAGCAGCAGCCGGATCATGTGCCCGATCATGGCCGACTCGCTCGACAGCTTCGACGACACCACCACGGGCCGCGCGGCCGCCTGCAGGCCTGAGCTGCCCAGCAGCAGCAAGCCACAGGCGATCATGTGCAAGACCTTCGGCAACCCGTATCTCCGTGCGTGGCGGGGCGTTAGTCCTCGCCACGGTGTCGGTACTCATCCGGCCCGTCAAGTCCGTTGATCGAAGCGGGTCAGTCGCGCTTGTCAGCGACCGATGGGCGTGGTCACATCGTCCTACCATCCAGGGAGCGATTGCATGAAGTCTACTGCCAGGGCCGTCATCATCGGCGGCGGCGTTGTCGGCGCGAGCGTGCTGTATCACCTGGCGCGCAGCGGCTGGAGCGACGTCGTGCTGCTCGAGAAGAGCGAGCTCACGTCAGGGTCGACGTGGCACGCGGCCGGTGGCATGCATACCTTCAACGGCGAGGCCAACATCTCGCGCCTGCAGAAGTACACCATCGACCTGTATCGCGAGATCGAGGAGCTCTCCGGCCAGTCCTGCGGCCTGCACCCCAATGGCGGCCTGATGCTGGCGGCCACGCAGGGCGAACTCGACAGCCTCAAGCTGATCTGCTCCCGCGCCCGTTATCTCGGCATGGAAACCGAGATGATCACGCTCGACGAAGCGGTCGCGCTGAATCCGCTGATCGACAAGCAGCATTTCGTCGGTGCGCTGTGGCGCGCGGATGGCGGACATTGTGATCCGTCGGGGACGACGCACGCGTACGTCAAGGCGGCGCGCAAGCTGGGCGCAGCGGTAGAGCGCTTCACTCGCGTCCTGCAGCTCAACCAGCGCGCGGACGGATCCTGGGACGTGGTTACCGAAAAGGGCACCATCCACGCCGAGCACGTCGTGAACTGCGCGGGCCTGTGGGCCCGCGAAATCGGGCAGATGGTGGGCATCGAGTTGCCGGTGCTCGCGATGGAACACCATTACCTCATCACCGAAGACATCCCGGAGTTGCAGGGCCGCGCACAGGAACTCGTCAATACCACCGACTACGCCGGCGAGATCTACATGCGGCAGGAACGCGGCGGCGCCCTGATCGGCACGTACGAGCCGCACGGCAAGGTCTGGTCGCCGGTCAAGACTCCGGATGACTTTTCGATGCAACTGCTGCCCGACGAATTCGAGCGGCTCGCGCCATACTTCGAGGTGGGCTTCGAACACTTTCCCGCGCTCGGCCGCGCAGGCATCCGCAAGGCGATCAACGGACCTTTCACGTTCGCGCCGGACGGCAATCCGCTCGTGGGTCCTGTGCGCGGGCTGCGCAATTACTGGGTCGCCTGCGCTGTGATGGCAGGATTCAGCCAGGGCGGCGGCATCGGCCTGGTTCTGTCGAAGTGGATGACCGAGGGCGATCCCGGCCAGGACATCCTGTCCATGGACGTCGCGCGTTTCGGGCCGTTTGCAACGCCAAAGTACACGTCGAGCAAGGTGCCCGAGAATTACAGTCGTCGCTTCCGGCTGGCGTACCCGAACGAGGAGCTGCCCGCGGCGCGACCGGTGCGGCGTTCGCCCATCTATGATCAGCTGCTTGCAGAGGGCGCGGTGATGGGCGCCAATTTTGGCCTCGAGCATGCGCTTTGGTTTGCTCCGCAGGGGATGACGCCCGCTGAAACTCCGACGTATCGACGCTCCGAAGCGTTCCCGATCGTGCGCGAGGAATGCCGCGCAGTCCGCAGCACCGCAGGGCTCTACGAGACCAGCAACTACGGCAAGTACGAGATCACGGGCCGCGGTGCACGGGCGTGGCTCGATCAAGTGTTCGCGTGCCGCATCCCCAAGCCGGGGCGACTGGCCCTTGCGCCGATGCTCAATCCCGCCGGGCGTATCGTCGGCGATCTGTCGATTGCATGTCTCGCCGATGATCGCTATTTCATCGTCGGCTCCGGCTTCGCCGAGGAATTCCACCTGCGGTGGTTCTGGTCGTGCGAGCCGCCCGCAGATGTCTGCGTGCGCTCGGTCGCATCGACGCTGTGTGGTTTTTCGCTCGCTGGTCCGAATGCGCGCGCGATCCTGCAACGGCTCGTCCGCCGGGATCTATCGGCTGCAGCATTCAAGTTCTTCGACGTGACCGAGACCGCCGTAGGCTATGCACCATCCATCGTGACGCGGGCAGGTTTCACGGGGGAACTCGGTTACGAAATCTGGACGACTCCCGACTACTTTGCGTCGCTCTACGAAGACCTGCGTGGCGCAGGCGAGGACCTGGGGTTGACGCTGTTCGGGGGCCGGGCGTTGTCGTCGTTGCGACTCGAGAAGAACTACGGCTCGTTCAACAAGGACTTTCGTCCCGACTACACGCCCGGCGAGACCGGGCTCGATCGCTTCGTGGATTTCACCAAGCCAGACTTCATCGGGCGGACCGCGGCGCTGGCCGAGCGTGCGGCGGGGCCGAAGCGGCGTTTCGTCGTGATGGAAGTCGCCGCAAGCGACGCTGACGTCGTCGGCTACGAGTCGATCATGCACGCAGGCCAGGCAGTGGGTTACGTGACCTCGGGTGCGTACGGGCATTGCGTCGAGCGCAGCCTCGCCGCGGGCTACGTGCCGACGGCGCTTGCGCAAGAGGGTGCGCGCTTCCAGATCGACATATTGGGAGAGCTGTGCGACGCCACCGTCAGGCTGCAACCGCTCTACGACCCCGCGGGGTCGCGCCTGCGAGGATGAAGCCGGGCCGGCTTTGACGGTCAAGTCCAGCCGAAGCCGGCGACACGTTCGACAAGCCAGAAGCAGCCAAGAATGCCTGTTGCATACAGTGCGGCACGACGCGTCGCTGCGGCAATGGGTGTTCGCTGCAGCAGCCACACTGTCGCAAGCACCAGCCCCACGAACACAACCTGGCCGACCTCGACTCCGAGGTTGAAAAAGATCAGCGCGGGCCAGCGCTCGCCGTCGGCGACGCCGAGCTCACGCAGCGCCGTCGCGAAGCCCAGCCCGTGCACGAGTCCGAAGACGGTGACGATCACGGCCGCACGCGCTGTAGCCTCAGTTCGCTGCGCGCTGGTACCTGCCAGGAGCCCTGCGCGCGCCACGAGCACGATCGACAGTGCAATCAGTGCCTCGGTGGGCGGGCCGGGCAGGCGCAGCACGTCGAAGAAAGCCAAACCCAACGATACGGAATGTCCAAGCGTAAAAGCGGTGACGAGACCCAGCAGCGTCCACCCGCGCGCCAGCATGCACAGGCACAGCACGAAGGCCAGGTGATCCCAGCCCTGCCAGATGTGCCGCATCCCCTGCCAGGTCAGGTCTGGCGCCAGCGCCAGCCAGCCGCGATCGACGGCACGCAGCGTGCCCATTGGCACGACAACACCGGCGCTGGACCGTGCGAGCGCAACGGTCGTCGGGCCCCCGGCCCCGTCGACCGTGAGCCGCGCGCCATCAATGCGCCACGGCGCAAGAATCACGGCAGATGATCCGGGAGTGCGGTCGCATTCTGCACGGTAGAAGAGCAGGGCCTCGCGTCCCAGCGACTGTCGACGGTATTCAACCTGCCGGCAGCCGGCGGGCCACGTCAGTGCGGGCGCCTCGTCGACTGTCCGAGGGAGCCTGGCCGTCAACTCGTAGTTGCCGGGCTCCGCGCCTGCCTGCAGGCGCAATTCCGCGAGCGCAAAGATGTCGCCTTGCACCGGGGTGGAC
>JANNGT010000317.1:0-3601 GCA_031404015.1 Gammaproteobacteria bacterium
GGCCCCGGGCCAGGGCGCGCTTGGCGCCGGCCAAGGCGCGCCGAAGCGCCTTGGCGTGGCCGGCCCGGTCGACCGCGATGCTCCCGGCCCTGATCGGATACCAGCCGAAGGGTGCCCAAGCGAGCTCGCGCTTGAGGATCAGGCACGGGTCCCAGACGATGCGGTACATCATCAACGTCTCCCATGCCGACTGATGGTTCGCGGCGACGATGCACGGCCCGGACGGCAGGTTGTGGCGGCCCCGCACCACGTAGTCGAGCCCCAGCACGTGGCGAGCCAACCGCTCGATCCCCCCGGCCCAGAACCGGATGATCGATGCCACCACCGCGCGCGGCAGCAGCAGCAAGGGTGCCAACCTTGATGTCCGCGTGCGCCGTCGTTGAGCGGTTTGCAGCGTCGGTCAGCGCCGCCTCGATCATGTCGGCTGGTGCGTTCATCACGGCTTTCTCCACGGCCTTTTCCGCAGCTTTTTCCCCTGCCTTTTCAACACTATTCGGTATCGCGGGGTTCACACCCTGCCCCATGGCGCAGCCTGCGACCAGCGTGCAGGCCATTGTTGCGGCAGCCAACCTCGGCGCAAGGGGTCGAACGAGCGAACCCGAACGCTTCCGCTGCAGTACTCTTGTGGACATTCCAGCGTGACTCCGTTGCGCGACCCGATTCGGATCGATCGATCAGACCATGAATTACCGCCACGCGTTCCATGCAGGGAACTTCGCGGACGTGCTCAAGCACGTCGTGCTCATCATGCTCGTCGAGCACCTGAAAAAGAAATCGACGCCGTTTTTCTACCTGGACACGCACGCGGGCGGCGGCACCTACGATCTCAGCCTGGGCGAATCGCAGCGCAGCGGCGAGTACAAGAACGGTATCGGTCGGCTGCTTGAATTCCCCGAAGCCGCGCTCGCTCCGGAACTCGCCGACTACGTTCGGTTGGTCAAGGCGTGTGCGGGTCCGGGTCGCAGCGCAATCACCGCCTATCCGGGATCACCGAGCATCGTCGCCAGGATGCGCCGACTCACCGACCGCATGGTCCTCGCCGAGACGCACGCGCGGGAGGCTCAGGCACTGCGCTCGGCGCTGGGATGGCAGAAGCTGGTCTCGATCCTTGAAAGCGACGGCTACGAGGCGGTCAAGGCGCAGCTGCCGCCACGCGAGAACCGCGGCTTGGTGCTGATCGATCCACCGTTCGAGTCCGACGCTGAATTCGACCGCATCCTCGGCGCGCTCGAGACCGGCTACCAGCGCTGGCCGACCGGCACGTTCTGCGTCTGGTATCCGCTTACCGAGCGTGCGGCGCCGCTGCGATTCCGACGCAACCTTGAAGCCTCGGGCATCCGCAAGGTGCTCGATGTCACGCTCAGCGTGATGCCTGACGATTCCCAGGTGGGGTTGCGCGGCTCGGGTCTCGTCATCGTGAATCCGCCGTGGCTGCTCGACCAGCGGCTCGCGGAGTTGCTGCCCGACCTGCATCGACTGCTGGTGCCAGACGGCGTCGGCGGCGTGAGCGTCGGGTGGTGGGTGGAGGAATAGGAAGGACAGGAAGGACAGGAAGGACAGGAAGCAGGAAGGGATTGGCTTTAACCTCGGACACTGACCTCGTCGTGCCGGAAGCAGGACACCACATGGTCGTTCACCATGCCCGTTGCCTGCATGTGCGCATACATGATCGTCGAGCCGACGAACTTGAAGCCGCGGCGCTGCAGGTCTTTGCTGAACGCATCCGACTCCGTGGTTTTCGCCGGCACCTGTGACATCTCACGCCAGCGATTGACGATCGGCTTGCCACCCACGAAGCCCCAGCTGTAGGCGGCGAAGCTGCCGAATTCCTTCTGCACGGCCAGGAAGCAGCGGGCATTGGTGATTGTCGATGCGATCTTCAGGCGATTGCGGACGATGCCCGAAAACAGCATCAGCTTCTCCACCTTGCGCGCATCGAAACGCGCGACCTTCACTGGATCGAAGTCGGCAAACGCCTCGCGATAGCCGTCACGCTTGTTCAGGATGGTCGACCAGCTCAACCCGGCCTGCGCGCCTTCGAGAATCAGGAACTCGAACAGCTTGCGGTCGTCGTGGACGGGAACGCCCCACTCCTCGTCGTGATAGGCGATGTAGCCCGCACTCATGCCCGAGTACGACCAACCGCAGCGGGGCCGCGGATCCGGCGAAAAGTCCGGCGGGACAGTCTTTTTCGTGCTCATACGCCGATTCTGCCTCTGGCCCTGCGGCTTTTGCGTTCTTTTCGCAGCCGGTGCCGCTCGGGTATAAAGTCTGGATTCCTACGACGCAAGCGCGTGACCCATGAGCCAATCCGACCGCCCCGGCCAGTTCCCCCGCGTTCGCATGCGCCGCATGCGTCGCGATGCTTTCTCACGCCGCATGATGCGCGAAACCACGCTCACGCCCGACGACTTCATTTACCCGATGTTTGTGATGGAAGGCACGAAGCAGCGGGTGGCGATCCCGTCGATGCCGGGTAT
The DNA here is from genome assembly GCA_031404015.1 of Gammaproteobacteria bacterium. Lineage (GTDB taxonomy): Bacteria > Pseudomonadota > Gammaproteobacteria > Steroidobacterales > Steroidobacteraceae > RPQJ01. Next base: position 2,481 of record JANNGT010000317.1, read on the forward strand.
CGAGCGCGTGTCCGTGGACGAGCTGGTGCGCGAGGCCGAGGAAATCGCGCGGCTCGGTATTCCGGCGCTCGCCCTATTTCCCGTTACTCCTGCGGACGTGAAGAGCCTCGACGGCCGCGAAGCCTGGAATCCCAACGGCCTCGCACAGCGAGCCGTGCGCGCGATCAAGCAAGCGGTGCCGGAACTCGGCGTCATCACCGACGTCGCACTCGATCCGTTCACCACGCACGGCCAGGACGGCATCATCGACGAGACGGGTTACGTCATGAACGACGTGACGGTCGAGGCGCTGGTCAAGCAGGGCCTGTCGCACGCCGAGGCTGGCGCCGACGTCGTCGCGCCATCCGACATGATGGACGGCCGCATCGGCGCCTTGCGCGACGCACTCGAAGCGGGCGGCCATATCCACACGCGCATCCTTGCGTATTCGGCCAAGTACGCTTCCAGCTATTACGGCCCGTTTCGCGATGCGGTGGGCTCAGCCGGCAACCTCGGCAAGGGCAACAAATACAACTACCAGATGGACCCGTGCAATTCGGACGAGGCGCTGCGCGAAGTGGAGCTCGACCTCGCCGAGGGCGCGGACATGGTCATGGTGAAGCCCGGCATGCCGTATCTCGACATCGTGCGACGCGTGAAGGAGCGCTTCGGCGCACCGACGTTCGTGTACCAGGTGAGCGGCGAATACGCGATGCACATGGCGGCGGCGCAGAACGGCTGGCTCGACGAACGGGCCGTGGCGCTCGAATCGCTGTCCTGCATCAAGCGTGCAGGCGCCGACGGCATCCTGACGTACTTCGCCAAGCGCGCCGCCGGCTGGCTGAAAGAAAGGGGTTAGGGGTTAGGGGTTAGTCAGAAATGCGGTGAAGCCATGTCGGGCAACTCATCTCCCACGTCCAAAGCTTTAGACCCCGGGCCCAATTGCACCTCCGACTAACCCCTAACCCCTAACCCCTAATCCCTAACCCCTATCCCCTAACCCCTAACCCCTAACCCCTATCCCCTAACCCCTAACCCCTAACCCCTAACCCCTATCCCCTATCCCCTAACCCCTATCCCCTTTCCATGCCCGCCTCCTACGCCCTCTTCGGCTTCCCGGTCCACCACAGCTGGTCGCCGTT
>JANNGT010000318.1:0-3979 GCA_031404015.1 Gammaproteobacteria bacterium
GGCTCGATGAAAATCTGGTGCGACGACTTGTCGGCGAAACGCACCACCTTGTCTTCGACGGATGGACAATAGCGCGGACCCACGCCTTCGATCACGCCCGTGAACATCGGCGAGCGGTCCGTGCCAGCGCGGATCAGCTCGTGCGTGCGCGCGTTGGTTGCCGTGATGTGGCAACACACCTGCGCGGGATGCTCGGCGCGGCGGCCCAGGAATGAAAACACCGGCGTGGGTTCGTCGCCGGCCTGTACGACGAGGCCTGTGTAGTCGATGCTGCGGCCGTCGATGCGCGGCGGCGTGCCGGTCTTGAGACGCCCTACCCGCAGTGGCAACGCACGCAGCCGGTCGGCCAGACGGTTGGAAGGCGGGTCGCCAGCGCGACCGCCCGCCGATTGCTCGAGTCCCACGTGAATCCTGCCGCCCAGGAATGTGCCGACCGTCAGCACGACGGCACGCGCAGCAAACTGCAGCCCGACGGTCGTCACGATGCCGCTGACACGATTCTGCTCGAACGCCAGGTCAGCGACTTCGGCCTGGAACAGCGAGAGGTTGGGCTGGTTCTCGACGATCGTGCGGATCGCCTTCCTATAGAGAGTGCGATCGGCCTGCGCACGCGTGGCGCGCACCGCCGGGCCTTTGCTCGCATTGAGCGTGCGGAACTGGATGCCCGCGCGGTCGATTGCGCGTGCCATCGCGCCGCCGAGTGCATCGATCTCGCGCACGAGGTGCCCCTTGCCAATACCGCCGATGGCCGGATTGCAGCTCATCTGGCCGAGCGCCTCGATGCTCTGCGTGACGAGCAACGTGCGGGCGCCGCGGCGTGCGGCAGCAAGCGCGGCCTCGGTGCCGGCGTGGCCACCGCCCACCACGATCACGTCGAAGCGGTCCGCAGTGAATCGCGTCATCGCTGCGCCATCCGGACGGAGGCATCGTCGGAACGCGCCAACGCAGCGTGAAACGCCGCGAGCCGCCGCGCCGCGAAGCGCCGCGCCTGCCGTTCGTAACGACTGTTCCAGTAACCCCGCCTGCGCCATTCAAACAGGTAGCCGAGCAAGCTCATGCGGCCCCGGTTCCATTGCTTCACGACGTGGAAGTATTCGTGCAGCATGAGTTCAGGCCGCGCGCAGAAGTCGTCGACCGAGCCGCGCAGATAGATCACGTTGCGTCGCGTGGTCGCGGTTGCGCGCCCGTGCAGTTTCGCAAACCACGAGTACTCCCGCAGTTCGACCTCGTCGACCGACGCGCCGAACACATCGTGCAGCGCCCGCCGCAGGTCGGCTGGCATGCGGTCGCGCGTCAGCATGCTCAGGCCTTGGACTTCGGCCGCGCCGACTTTTTCTTGGCCGCGGCTCGACGGCGCGCTGTCTTGCGGACAACTTTGCCTTCGATGACGCGGTCGTCCACCGGTGCAGCGATGGCCGCGGCTCCCGCCACGGCAAACGCCGCTTCACGGGCGGCCGCTTCCTGCATCAGCGCGAAGGCGCTGGTCATGCACTCCGCGAAGAACGACGGATCGGGCAGCATCTCGCGGCACGACACCGCGCAGAGCCACATGTTGCCCGCGTAGCTGAAGGCCGTGACGTTGAGGCCCATGCCGTCGAGCGCGATGCTGATCGGCGCGTAATTCACGAGTCGGGCGCCCGCCATGTACAAGGGCACGTCCGGTCCGCGCACGTTCGATACGATGAGCGAAAGCTTCGGTAACTTGGCATTGCGCAGCAGCGGATCGGCCACGATGCTGGGAAGCGTGTCGAGCAGGTCGCGCGCGAGTTCCTTGCCCACTGCGTCGGTGACCCGCTTGGACGTCTGGGCTGCCTCGCAGATGGCGCGCAGGCGCTCAAGCGGATCTTCGATCTCGGAGTGCACCGGCATCAGCGTGAAACCGACCTGATTGCCCACGTCAGCGCCCTTCTCGGCGCCACGCAGCGACATCGGCACCATCGCGACCATGGTCGCGTCGGGCAGCTCGTTCTTCGACGCAAGGTAGGCGTGCAGCGCTCCACCCACGATGCACAGGAACTGGTCGTTGATGGTCGCCTTTGGCACCTGCTTGCGAACGTCGCGGAAACCGGACAACGGCAGGGTGACGGCTTCGAACACACGATGCGCAGAGACCTCGCCACTGAAGCGCGTCTGCGGCGGCATGCGCGGCAGCAGCGTGCTGAGATCGCCACTCAACAGCGCGCGCACGTTGGAGACGAAGCCTGTCTCGCCCAGGTTGTTGAACTTCGTCATCGCTTCGGCGCCGAGTGCAGCGACCTTGCGCGCCGTGCCGAGCGAGAATCGCGCGAGGTTCGGCAGGCGCTGCACGTTGTGCGCCAGTGCGCGCGAATACAGCTCGACCAGCGTCGGCTCACGGTCGACGTGATAGCCGCGGCCAACCGCCTCGTCCGCCACGACGTCGATCGGATCGGGCGTCATGGAGTGCAGCGCCTTCATGATCTCGGTGCCTGATTCGCCGTCAACGATCGCGTGATGCATCTTGGTGTACAGCGCGAAGCTGCCCGGCGGCAGGCCGTCGACGTTCTGCAGACCCTCGATCACGTACGCTTCCCAGAGCGGCTTGCTGCGGTCGAGCGGTCGCGAATGCAGCCGCGCGACCTGGATGCATAACTGCCGCCAGTCGCCCGGGTGCGGCAGCGCGATGTGCCGCACGTGAAATTCAACATCGATGCTGGCGGCTTCGATCCAGTACGGGCGGTCGAGCGAGAACGGCAGCGAGACCAGCCGGCGGCGGAACTGGGGAAACTGGGCGATGCGCGCGGCGAAATGGTTAAGCACGTCCTTGAAGCGCACGCCGCCATCCGGCGCCGTGGACGGGTCGTAGAGCGCGAGTGACGCGACGTGCATGAAATTGTTCCCGCGCTCGAACTGCAGGAACATTGAATCCGCGCCTGAAAGCTGCTTCATCCCGACTCCCAACCATCCATGTGGCGCCCTGTGCGCCGGGTCGGCAATGATAGCGGAGCGCGTGGATTCGCGGACGGGCTGTGCGCAAGGGGTCGTCGCGACGGCCGCCCGGCCCCTCGCCCGTGGACGAACGGGGGCCGAGCGCGAGATCGACTACTGCTGCCGCGTGGCCGCGGCAGTCATGCAGCCCGAGCTGAACGGACTGCCCGCCTCGTCGACAGTGGTGACGAGCGCCGAGCTGGTCCAGCGGTCGTTACCCTGCATCTCGATGCCCTGGTCAACGCGCTGCACGCCACGGGTGTAGCGCGGTAGCGTGGCGAAGTAGATGAAGGCCTCGAACACCACGCGATACGACTCGGGCCCGGTACGCTCCCATGTACCAAGGCCGGGGCTGCGCTGGCCGGGCTGGAAGCTCGGGTTGAACGGCATCTCGACCATGGTGCCGCCGGCGTTGAACATGAGCCGCGACCGGAAGGAGGGAAACGTGACGTTGGCGTTCGAACAGGCATATGGCGTAATCACGACGTCCCAGGTTCCTTCGAGCGCCGCCGGTGATCGGCCGTAGGCTTGGGCCGAGGCAACGCCGATCGAGCCCAGCAGCAGGGCCGTGCCGACAATAAGTCCAGAGATCATTGATGTTTTCATGGAAGCTCTTCCTCTGAGGCGGACGACGATATGCCGACCGTTCCGTGAGCGAGGCTCCCGGATCGAGCCTCTGCGGTCCTTGTCCGTTCCTGAAAGAGGATGAAAGGTCCTGATAGGATCGTTGGATGCGCCCGTTTCGCCCCTTTGGCCTCCTCGTTCTGCTGTTGTCACAGCCTGCGTTGGCGGCCGGGCCGCTGCCGCAGCCCGAGTTCGCAATTGCGCCCAAGCTGTCGCCGAACGACCCGATGCCCGAGCGTCCGACGCAGTGGTCCAACCCGGGGGTTACATTGACTGACGTCGTCTATCGCGTCATCCCGGGGTACCGACCGCTGCACCTGGATCTGTATCGGGCGGGACTGGACTCGCCGCCGAGGCCCTTGATCGTGTTCGTCCACGGCGGTGGCTGGTCACAGGCAAACCCGCGCGT
>JANNGT010000319.1:0-10672 GCA_031404015.1 Gammaproteobacteria bacterium
GCGATGCACCTGGCTGTTGGACGGCACGTCGACGACGACGTCCGCCACGACCTTGGCCTGGCATGAAAGACGACGGCCTTCGGCCAGCACCTTGCGCGTGCCATAGCGCTGCTCCGTTTCCGAGAACGGCGACAGGGAGGCGGCGCTGGAGCGCACGCCGTGCTTGGCGAATTCACCCTCCGCGACGAGCACCTGGCAGCGGCCGCAGATGGCCCGGCCGCCACAAACGGAATCGATGTCGACACCGAGCTGGCGCGCGGCCGTCAGCAGCGGCGTGCCCACGGGGAAGCGTCCGCGCTTGCCCGACGGTGTAAAGACGACCAGGGGATCGGTCCGCGTCACGCTGTGCTCGCCTCAGGCCGCACCCGGTGTGCCTGCGGTACGACGGCGCGCTCCGCCTTCTCGACGGCCACGCTCGCCTTCGGTGCCGGGAGGCGGCACTTCGCGAAAGCGGCGGATCCAGCGCGCGCAATCGGGGTCGTTACCCATCATGACGTCCGCGGCCATGCAGGCCTTGACGATGTCGCCGTGCAACGGATTGGTGATCGCGGAGGTCATGCCCGAGGCGATCGCCATCGTCAGGAAGCCGCTGTTGATGCCGTCACGCGCGGGCAAGCCGAAACTGATGTTAGACGCGCCGCACGTCGTGTTGACCTTGAGTTCGTCACGCAGGCGCTTGACCAGCCGCATGACCTGCACGCCCGCCTGGTTGATCGCGCCGATCGGCATCACGAGCGGATCGACGATGACATCCGACGCCGGGATGCCGTAATCCATCGCGCGGTGCACGATTTTCTTCGCCACCTCGAAGCGCACGTCGGGGTCTTCGGAAATGCCGGTCTCGTCGTTTGAAATCGCGACGACGGCCGCGCCGTACTTCTTCACGAGCGGCAGCACCGTCTCGAGTCGGTCTTCCTCACCGGTGACGGAATTGACCAGCGCCTTGCCCTTGTACACCTCGAGGCCAGCCGCGAGCGCCGCGACAATCGATGAATCGATCGAGAGCGGCACGTCGGTGATCGACTGCACCAGCTGGATCGCCCTGGCGAGGATCGCGGGCTCGTCCGCAAGCGGAATGCCGGCGTTCACGTCGAGCATGTGCGCGCCGGCCGCGACCTGCGCCAACGCATCCGCTTCGACGCGGCTGAAGTCGCCCGCGGCCATCTCGGCGGCGAGCAGCTTGCGCCCGGTCGGGTTGATGCGCTCGCCGATGATGACGAACGGGCGGTTGAAGCCGATGACGACCTCGCGCTTCGCCGAGCTGATGACGGTATCGGTCATGAAAGTTTCCTGTCTTCGTTGATCTGCGTGTCCCGGCCCGGGAACCAGGGAATGCGTCCCGCGAGAATACCCGAGCGGTCGATGACTTCGGCGACGGACTCTTCCTGCCGATACGCCATCACGTGCACGCCGGCCACGCCCTTGATCGTGCGGATCTCCTGGATGAGGTCAACGCAGAGGTTGAGGCCTTCGCGCGTCTGGTCCTTGGCGCCCTTGAGGCGGTCGAGCGTCGCGTCGGGGATGTGGATTCCGGGCACATTGGTGCGCATCCATTCGCCGGCCTTGGCCGTGCGGATTGGGCCAATGCCCACCAGGATGAACACCTGCTCGAGCAGGCCGGCGTCTTCGACTGCGCTCATGAAGCGCCGCAACAGCGGGATGTCATAGCAGTACTGCGTCTGCACGAACTGCGCACCCGCTGCGATCTTCTTGGCGAGGCGCACGGCGCGATGCTGGACGGGTGACACGTTGGGGTTTTCGGCCGCGCCGAGCAGGACGCGCGGTGCGAAGCTGATCTTGCGTCCGCTTTCGAAACGATGATCTTCGCGCAGGCCGCGCGCAATGCCGAGCAGCGACGTGGAATCGAGATCGAACACCGGCTTGGCCTGCGGATGGTCGCCGGCCTGCACGCCGTCGCCGGTCAGGCACAGCACGTTGCAGACGCCCATCGCGGCACCGCCGAGGATGTCGCCCTGGATCGCAATCCGGTTCTTGTCGCGGCAGGAGATCTGCATCACCGGCGCATACCCCACGCGCGTCAGCAGCGCACAAACCGCGAGGCTCGACATGTGGCAATTGGCGCCGCTGCCATCGGTGGCATTGATCGCGTCGACGTAGCCGTCGAACACTCGTGCGCGTTTGTACACTTCCTCGGGATCCGCTGAATCCGGCGGCGCCAGTTCGGCCGTGACCGCGAAAGCACCTGCGCGCAACACGCGTTCAAAGCGTCCCGGCGAGGTATGGCCCGGCAGGATCGGCAGCGGATAGCCGGGTACCGGCTCGTCTTCAAACCTCATGACGGAGCACTGTTCTTTTCGCGCACGACGCGCAACCACGCGGACGAGCCTTCGAGGCGCCGGTCAACGGGTGGCTGCAGCTGCTGTATGGCGTTCAGCCCGCCGGGCATGCGCTCGGCGCCGTGCCAGGCTTCGACCCAGACACAGCGCATCTCGGGCTCCACTTCGCAGTTGCCATTCGCACGGACGCCGCCGCAGGGACCGTTGCGCAGTTGCTTGGGGCAGTTCATCGGGCACGACATGCCGGTGGAGCTCAGCACGCAACGTCCGCACATCTTGCAGTCGAACAGCAGACCCTTGACGTTGCGCTCGACTGCGGCGACGGGACGTTCCAGGCGCTGGTAACCGATGCGCTGGAACAGCGGATGCAGCCGGACGAGCGTGTCTTCGAAAAACTTGTAGAAGCGCGCAAGCCCACGAGCGTGCCGCACCGACCAGAGACGGACGGCGTACATCAGGCAGTGCCTTCGGCCGGCGGCATGAACGGCTCGGCCAGGGTCACGTCGATGCCCTTGGCGCGGATGATGCGGGTGAGGTCTTCGTCCGTGTAGCGGGTTTCGATGGCTGCCGCCGCGGCTCGTGCCTCGGCTTCAAGGTCCTCACCGCAGGCCTGCGGTGGAGCGCGCCGCCAGTCTTCCAGATAGGCGTCGGAGCTGCCGCGGCCGGCGCGCATCGCCGCGCGATCGACGGCCTCCTGGAAACGCTGCGACAGCTGCACCTTGGCCGTCTCCCGACCGCGCTTGACGACGACCTGTGCGGGCACGTCACGCCACGAAATCACGATCAACGAGGCCATGCCGATTTCCCCCAGGTCACAATGTGCTCGCGGCCAGACGCCGCCTGCGAGAGGCTCGTGGCAAGGTCGCCATAGCCGGTAATGCGCTCTTCATACTGCAGGCCCAGCCGTGCCGCGGCACTGCGGGCTGCATCCGACAGTTCCGCCGCGGGTTCCTGCACCAGGTACACGAGGCGGCGGTAATTGCGAAAATATTCCTGCGCCAGTTCCGGGTGTCGATCGATGCCGAGGCCCGCGATGACCAGCCGGTCGAAATGCCGTGCGAGAAAGTCCGTCAGGTAAAACGTGCCGGGCTCGGCCGCAGCCAATCGCTCGAACTCGGCCGCGGTCGCGAAGAACTCATAGCAGTGCGCACCCGGTAACCGTTCGACGCGCTCGTCGCGCAACACCGCGTCGAGCTGTCCGCCCGTGCCGCAATCAGCGTACGCAACGAAGATGCGCTGGTGGGTCGCGCGGCCCGCGTCGATCGCCGCCTTCACGGCAGCGGGGATTTGCTCCGGTCGGTTGTGCAGTTCAGGCGGCAGGCACTGTATGTCCAGTGCGGACCAGTCGTTCAGCTTCTTGAGCCCGACGATCTCACGGGCGAGGGCGCCGCACGCGATGACGAGAACGCGGGGTGCGCCGTCCATCGCACCGACGTCAGTGTGCGGCGGCAGCGATGGACGCGCGCCGTGCAGCGATCAGCGACTTGGCGGTTTCGACGGCCACGGCCGCATCACGGCAGTACGCGTCGGCGCCGACCGCCTTGGCAAACTCTTCATTGAGCGGCGCGCCGCCGACCAGCACGATGTACTTGTCGCGCAGGCCCTTCTGCTTGAGCGTGTCGATGACGACCTTCATGTACGGCATCGTGGTCGTGAGCAGGGCAGACATGCCGAGGATGTCCGGCTTGTGCTCTTCGAGCGCGGCGAGGTATTTCTCGACCGGGTTGTTGATGCCGATGTTGATGACTTCGAAGCCCGCGCCTTCGAGCATCATCGAAACCAGGTTCTTGCCGATGTCGTGGATGTCGCCCTTGACGGTGCCGATGACCACCTTGCCGATCGGCTCCGCGCCGGTCTCGGCGAGCAGGGGCCGCAGGATCTCCATGCCGGCTTTCATCGCGTTGGCCGCGAGCAGCACTTCAGGAACGAACAGGATGCCGTCACGAAAGTCGATGCCGACGATGCGCATGCCTTCGACCAGGGCGTCGTTCAGGACCTTGTCCGGGCCCCAGCCCCGACCCAGGAACAGGTTGGTCGCTTCAATGACCTCGTTACGAAGGCCGTTGTAGAGGTCGTCGTGCACCTGCTCCACGAGCTCGGCGTCGCTCAAGGTACTGAGGTCGAAGCTATCAGTCTGGTCTTCGGACATTACGGTCTCTCCGGGAACTGCGCGATTCTAGGCACCCGGGGTGCTTCCCGGTGATGCCCTGGCGACATAGGCTTGTCACGATGCGACATTTGCAACGCACTGTAAAGGGCATGCGTCGCGCGCTGCGAGAGCGGTCCGCGCCGGCGCGAATGAATCTATTTTCTCGCTAGGTCAATGCCTTCTACCAGTGCCGGCAAGCGCGCGCGCGAAGGGCCAGACACTGGCACCGATCCGGCTTGGCAGGTTCGTCGCATTCTGACAATCTCCGCGTCCCCGGGTACGACGTAAATCCAAGCAAGCCGGGCGGAGACCTGCATGAGTTTCGACACAGAGCACCCTTACGTGCTGACGGCTACCTGCGCGAGCCGCATGGGCACGACCGCCCGGGTGACGACGTTCCTCGCCTCGCGACGTTTCTACATCGTTGAAATGCAGCAGTTCGATGACACGATTTCGCAGCGCTTTTTCGTGCGCGTGACGTTCTGTGCAGTGCAGGGTGAGAAGGTCGACCTTGCGGCTCTGCGGAAAGATTTCCAGGAGGTTGCGGACGCGGAGCAGATGGAGTGGAAGATCCACGATTCGCGCGAACGCGCGCGCGTGCTGATCATGGTCTCGAACTACGACCACTGCCTCGAAGACCTGCTGTACCGCCATCGTATCGGCGAGTTGCAGGCTGACATCACGGCGATCGTGTCGAACCACGTCACGCTGCAACCCGTCGCGGCGCAACACCGCATTCCGTTTTTCCACCTGCCGGTGACGGTGCAGACCAAGCCGCAGCAGGAACAGAAGCTGATCGAACTGATCGATTCGACGCAGACCGACCTGGTCGTGCTCGCGCGGTACATGCAGATCCTGTCTGACGACCTTTGCGGCAAGCTGCGCGGCCGCGCGATCAACATCCACCATTCGTTCCTGCCAGGGTTCAAGGGCGCGAAGCCCTATCACCAGGCCTACGACCGCGGCGTGAAGGTGATCGGCGCCACGGCGCACTTCGTCACGGCAGACCTGGACGAAGGCCCGATCATCGAGCAGATCGTCGAGCACGTGGACCATGCGTATACGCCGGACATGCTGGTCGCGGCGGGGCGTGATTCCGAGCGACGTGCACTGTCGCGCGCAGTGCGTCTTGCCACGGAACACCGCGTGTTCCTGAATGGGAACCGGACGGTGATCTTCAGGTAAGAGGTTGGACGACAGCAGCCTTCGACCGACAATCCCGCTACACTCGGTGTTAAACGGGAGGAGCGCGTGGACAACGCGAGCGAGGGGGAGAGCGAAAGCACCTGGTCGAAGCTGAGCCGCCGCAAGGTGGTGCAGTGGGGCATTGCGTACGTGGCCGGCGCCTGGGGCTTTCTGCAGGGCATCGGCTACGTGGCGGATGCCTTTTCCTGGCCCAGTGCGATCAAGCAGGTCGCGCTGCTGCTGCTCCTGATCGGCCTGCCCATCGTCCTGGTGATCGCCTGGTACCACGGTGACCGCGGCGAGCAACGCGTTACTCGCGTCGAGCTGGCTATTCTCACGCTGCTGTTCCTGCTCGGCGGCGGACTCTTCTGGCGCTACCACCGGGCGAGCGAGGCGGCACCGACGACGACGCCCCCGTCCACTGCTGCAGCGTCCACACCTGCGACCGGAGACGCACCGCCCTCGATGGCGAGCACACCCAGGATGGTTCCGGACAGACCGTCCCTTGCAGTTCTGCCGTTCAATAGCCTCGGTGGCAGTCCGGAGAACAGCTACTTCGCCGACGGCATGACCGACGACATCATCACTGATCTTTCCAAGCTCTCCGGAATCCTGGTCGTTGCGCGCAACTCCAGTTGGACTTACAAGGGCAAGTCCGTAAAGGTGCAGCAGGTGGCCAAGGATCTTGGCGTGCGCTACGTGCTGGAGGGGAGTGTCAGACGCGAGGGGGACACCGTTCGCATCAATGCCCAGCTCGTCGACGCGCTTGGTGGCCAGCACCTCTGGGCGGACCGCTACGATGGCTCGATACAAGACGTTTTCGCGCTGCAGGATAAAGTCATCGCGCAAATCGTCGACGCGTTGGCAGTCGAGCTCACGCAGGACGAACAGACAAGCATTGAGTTTGTGGGGACCAGAAACCCCCAAGCCTACGATGCGGTCCTGCGGGGCTGGGCCCATTACCGTCTGGGACGTGAGGAGGAAACCAACAAGGCGATCGCACTGTTCGAACAGGCAATCGCGCTCGATCCCGAGTACGGGCGAGCACATGCCGCTCTGGCGGCGGCGTCCTGGCGGATCGTCCAATCCACCTGGGAATCGACTACCGAGGGCGGATACCAGCGCGCATTCGACCGCATGCAGGAAGCTCTCGCCAAGGCGATGCGGCAACCCAATGCGCTGGCTCACGCCGTGTCGGCCGAAGTCTTCTCGAAGCAGGGGCGCTACAAAGAGGCTTTCACCGAGATTGGCCGCGCGTTGGCGCTAGCCCCGAACAACTCGGACATTCATCTCAGCAAGGCGCGCATCCTGAATGCGACGGGGCGTGCCGCGGAGGCCGAGGAATCTTTGCGGTGGGCGATGCGGCTGGATCCCCTGTATTCGCCAGACCATTTGCGCGAGCTCGCGATTTCGTTTTTTCACCAGCAACGTTACGTGGAAGCGATCGACACGTTGGAGAGGCTTTTCCCGCTGCAACCCCTGCAGGACGACTACATCACACTGATTGCCAGCCTTGGGCATCTTGGACGCAAGACCGGCGTTGCCGAGGCGGTCAAAACGTTTAATGAAATGAGTTTGTCCGCGGGTTACAACGCCATTAACGTCCAGATGTTTGGAAACTGGTGGTGGTACGGTGACATCTTCAATTACGACCCGGAATACCGCGACCGGCTGGTCGAGGGCCTGCGCAAGGCTGGTATTCCGGAGGGCGCTGGAACCGATATACCCGTCGAGAAATATCGTGGGTTGGTGCACAAGAGCGGCGGTTACTTCGACGTTGCTGGCGCCACCACGATCGATCATGCGCGAGCAAAATCGCTGCACGACCGCGGCGTCAAGTTTGTGGATGTGCGCGCCGCCAAGGGTTTCTCGAGCGGACATGTTCCGGGCGCGTTCAACGTTGACGTCGCCACCGAATTGTCACGGGAGAGGCTCTCTCGCATCGTCGACAAGGATGAGGAATTCGTCCTGTCCTGTCACGGCAAGACCTGCCCCGACTCGGCCTATGCCAGCGCCAAGGCCCTGATTTGGGGCTTCAAGCGGGTGTACTACTTTGCCGGGGGCTTTCCCGCCTGGAAGGAAGCCGGATACCCGGTCGAGGTGCCGACAACGGATTAGGTGTTGCGGAGCGTTCGCTCTTCTGCCGCTTAACCCCTATCCCCTGTTCTTTGGTATCACTTCAAAGCCAGGCACCTTGGCCAGGTCATCGACCATCGTCGCGGGAAAGTCCGTGCCCAATACCTGCACGCCGCACGGTTCCTCGTAGCGGCGGATGATGTTCGGCGAATTCTCGCGCTGGCCATACGTCGCCGCCGCATCCTTGAAGATCTTGACGATCAGAGGCGAGAGTTCGAGCGGCACCTTGTGGTCGATCGCGAGCTGGTCGAACAGGCCCACGTCCTTGATCACCAGGTCCATCGTGAAACCGATGTCGCGGCTGCCATTCAGGATCACCTGCGATTCGGTCTCGTGCACGAACGAGTTGCCCGACGAGATCCGGATGGCCTCGTACGTCGTGTTCATGTCGAAACCCATGACCTTGCAGGTGGTCAGCGCTTCGGCCAGCGCCACGAGGTGCACGGTGCACAGGTAATTGGTCATCACCTTGAGCATGGATGCGGAACCGATCGGTCCGGTGTGCAGGATCTGGTGACCGAGGATCGACAGGATCGGCAGCACTCGCTCGAACGCGGCGCGCTCGCCACCCGCGAAGATCGAGATGTTGCCGGTGGCCGCGCGATGGCAGCCGCCCGACACGGGACAGTCCATCGCCGTGGCACCCAGCGCCTCGACCTTCTGCCCCAGCCGTACGATCTCGGTGGCATCGGTCGTGCTCATTTCGAGCCAGATTTTTCCGGGGCGCAGGCCTTCCAGCAAACCGTCCGGACCTTCCACGACCGCCGCAGAGATCGCAGGCGAGGGCAGGCACGTGATGACGATGTCACAGCCTGCAGCCATCGCGCGTGGCGAGGAAGCCTCCCTGGCACCCCTGGCGACGAAGTCGGCGACGGCCGCTTCGTGCAGGTCGCGCACGGTCAGGTCGACCCCGTGGCGCAGCAGGTTGCCCGCGAGCGACGCGCCGACGTTGCCCAGGCCGATAAAGCCGATCCGTTGGTTGATGGTCACGCGCAGCCCTCTGTATTGCCGGCGAGGCTACTGGCTCCGTCGCGGGCCGAACAGCAAAAAAAATCAGGCGATCCGAAAGGAATATTGGCTGCGTCACCAGACCCGGGCGAGCGCTGTGTGGTAAGCGACTGGCAACCCGCGTCAAATTTAAGTACAACACGTGACAACAGACGGATCTTTTCGGATCCGGCCCAACCGGCGCAGACCGGCGGGTCATCCAGCAGCACGCTCGGGGGAGACTTGCACATGGTGGCAGCGGTACGGCCGGAAGCGGCAGACAGTGGCGAGGGCAGCTCGACGGCGGCACGCTGGTACGTGCTGCTCATGATGGTGCTCGTGTACACGCTCAGCATCGCCGACCGATACGTCATCTCCACCGTGCTCGAGCCGATCCGGCTGGAGTTGCAGCTCACGGACACAGGCATCGCCTTCCTCACCGGGGTCGCGCTCGCGCTGTTCTACGTCGTGCTGGGGTTTCCGATCTCGTACCTGATCGACCGCGGCAACCGGCGCAACATCATCGCCATCTGCCTGATCCTGTGGTCGGCGATGACGGCGTTTACTGGCCTGTCGAAGAACTACATCCAGCTGCTGTTGAGCCGCATCGGCGTCGGTGTCGGCGAGGCGGGCGGCACGCCCGGGGCCAATTCGATCATCTCGGATTACTTTCCGGCGGCCAAACGCCCGATGGCGCTCACGATCTTCTCGCTGGGCGCGCCCATCGGCGCCTGGATCGGCGCGGACATCGCCGGCATGATCAACGACGCCTACAACTGGCGCACTGTGTTCCTTGTCCTCGGCATTCCAGGCATCGTCGTGGGCCTGCTCATTTTCGCGACGATCAAGGAGCCGCGCCGCGGCCAGCTCGACCATAAGGGCGGCGACAGCGTAGGCGCGTCCTTTGGCGTGAGCATGCGGTTTCTCTGGACCCAGAAATCCGCGGTGCACGTGATGTTGGCGAGCGCGCTCACGGCGCTGTGGGGCTGGGGCCTGATGTGGTGGACGCCCACGTTCCTGATCCGCAACTACGGCATGACGCCAGGCTCGGCGGGCGCCATCCTCGGCCCGATCCACCTGATCGGCGGCGGCCTGGCAACGCTGTTGACTGGGTGGTGGATGTCGCAGCCGTCGATGCGCGACCCGCGCAGCATCGTGCGCCTGATGGGGTGGGGCGTGCTCGTTGCGACGATCGTCTCTTTCGTCATCTACTGGACGGACGACCTGCAGCTCGCCACGTACCTGTTCTGGATCTTCATCCCGGCGATCTACTTCTATATCGGGCCCTGTTTCGGCCTGCTCACCAACCTGTGCGAGCCGCGCATGCGGGCACAGTTCTGCGCGGCGACCTTGTTCCTCGCCAACGTCGGCAACCTGATCATCGCGCCGCAGCTGGTGGGATTCCTGAGCGATGCATTTGCGCCAGACAACGTCTCGAACGGCGAGTCATTGCGGCTTGCCATGCTGTGCCTGGTGCCATTCGGCCTGTGGGCCGTCTGGCATTACTTCGCTGCGACGAAGAAGATCATCGACGACCAGGAACGCGCGACGGGCATTCGTCCGGCGTAGCGAGTGGCGGTTGCCCTGGCGGAGCGGAGGGGCCTGCGCGTTCAGGGCGTGGCGAGCGGCCCGAGCGCCGCGCGCAGCGGGCCCAGCCACGGCTCGAAGTTCTTCCACTGGTCGACGCCGTCGCGGTTGATCGGCCGGCGAACTTGCTCAGAGCTTGCGGTGTGAACACGCCGCTCGTTCTTGTGGAAGTCGATGCAGGCGGGTTCGAACGGAAGGCTGCAGAACTCCAGGATTCGCCGCACGTTGCCCTCGAGATCATCGATGACGTCCTCGTGCTGGACCCGCAGCACCTTGCCCGGCAGGACCCGGTCCCAGTGGTCCATCAACCGCACGTACAGCCGGTAGTAGC
>JANNGT010000320.1:0-10545 GCA_031404015.1 Gammaproteobacteria bacterium
AAGGAACACTCCAGCGCGCAGCCCGCCTGTGATGACACGCACAGCGTGCCGCGATAACGGCGTCCTGTTGCCCCGGCTTTTTTCCTGCTGCGTTTCGTCGTCCGTCGGCCTGAACTCATCCCGCTGTCGCCCTCTGCTTGACCTTGCGCGTCCCCGCCGCGAACCCGAACGGGTCGGGAGCGCCCGCGAACAATTTTGTCATGGCCCCATGCTCGCGCGCACGCACGGTGGCAAGGAACTCATCCGCCCCTTTCATGGCCTCGAATGCGTCGAGGCCGCGCTCCAGGAACTCCTGCAACAGGCCGAAGCCCGCAGCGTGGGCCGGGCTGCGAGCCAGCTTGACCAGCGCGCGCACCATCGGCTTGCGCACGATCCTGTCCAGATAATCGCCGATTTCGCTGGTCAATACGATCTGTCGTGCGCGGTCAGCACGCCGGCCGGCGGCGCGGTATGCCTGCGCATAACGTTCGACCGTGATCGCGCCTTCGGGCAGCGCGCGCGCGACGTCGGCGTCGAGCTTCTGTGACAGCGTCTCGAGCTCCACGGCGAGGCAGAGCGACTCCAGGCCTTCCCTGGGCAGCAAGCGCTCCATCGCTCGCTGCACCTTGATCATGTCGGTGTCGCGCCGGCGCACATCGCCGCCATAAAGTTCGTTGAAGAAAAATTCCACGGCAAGCCGGTAGCGTGGGTTGGCGTGCAAGTCCGCGTGCGATCGCAGCAACCGCTTCGATTGCCATTTCTGCAGGCGGCCCAGTTGGCGCGCCAGTCGCGGATCTGACGCAAACACGTCCCGCATCGACTTGTTCTGCTCCAGCAACCGGCCGAGGGTGCCGCGTTTCTCGGGCGGCGCGCCAATTTCGACTCCGAGCAGCTTCAAGGCGTCAGGCCCGTCCGCCGGCCAGCGCGTGCTCGAGATCGTCGAGCGTGCGATGCAGGGCGCCAGTCACCGGCTGTTGGCGCAACTTGCGCTGTTGCACCGCCTGCAGGAACGTACGCCGCGGGTCCTCGAGCACGTCGAGCTGCAAGGTGATGCCGTGCCGACGCAGCATGGGTTGCAGGTTATCCGCCTGGCGCAGCAGGTCGCCGCGCGTGCGCTGATAGGCATGCTCCGCCAGCCGCCGACGGTCCGCATAGCGGAAGACGTTCGGGAAGAACAGGCGTTCGTCACCGCGGTCTGGTTCGAACAGGATCACATCCGCGTGCGGATAACGCTGCTTGTATCCTTTCATGCCCGCCTGCATGCGCGACTGGATCAGCGCGCGGAATGTCTGGCTCAGCACCTGTGGCAGTCCGCCGCGGGTGAGGTCGTGCTCCTCTGGCGGATAGCCGTCTGCGCCTCGCGGTGCGCTTGACGCATCGAATGCCACGAGTGGGTTGACGCAGATCACGAAGTCGGCGCCGGCTTCGAGCAGCACCGATGCGTTCATCGTGCGCAGCAACGCGCCGTCGGCATAGACGTGGCCGTCGATGGCGACGGGCGGGTAGAGGCCCGGCAATGCACTGCTGGCCTGGATCGCACGCGAGATCGGCACGTGGTCGAGCCCGGGCTCGCCAAACCTCACCGAATGTCCTGTGTTCAGCTCGGTCGCCACGACGTACAGCCGCGGACGCAGCTCACGGAAGTCGTTGGTGCGACCGTTGGTCGAAAACACGTGCGCCATGACGCGCTCCAGCGGACGACTGTCGCAGACACCCGTGGGCAGCAAGCGTCCCAGCGGATCGATCACTTCCGCCCAGTCCTTGCCGGGGTCACGCAGGTAGTCGCCGGCAATCTCCGCGAACAGGCGGGGCGCGCTGGCCAGTCGCTGCGCGTATTCGCGAAACGCCGGCGTCAGGAACAAGGCGGGCGAAAACTGCATCTCGCTCGACGCGTTGTGGACGAACACGAGCCCCATGTCGGCGGTGTCGAAACCGTTGGCGAGACCCGCAGCGATCATCGCTCCGGAACTCACGCCGACGTACATCTCGAGGTTTGTCAGGCGAAAGTCTGCAAATGCTTCTTCGATCGCGTGCAGGCAGCCGATTTCGTAAAAAGCTCCGAGCGGACCCCCGCCCGCGAGCGCGAGCCCGAAGCGGCCATGGCTTTCGCGTTTGCGTCCTGTTGCCGGTTGCAGGTCGAGCATGTGCCGTACCTCTCTGCGTGGCTGGACGTGTGCAGCGTGGCGGCTGTCGATCAGCCCTGCGGCCGCCGGCGCTTCGCCGCCTTGCGCCGCGGCGCCGCCACCTTGCGCTGCGCGGCCTTTTGTCTTGCCGGCGCACGCTTCGGCTGGTTGAGTACCACAACCGTGTCGTTCAACTCGGCAACCCGCCGCGACAGATCGCGGATCTCGTCCGCCGTCGGCACGCCGAGCTGGCTCATTGCGCGCTGCACACGCGACTGGAACAACGCTTCGAGGCTGTCCCAGGTTTCCTGCGCCTGCTCGCGCGCATCACCGACGCGTGACTGCAGGGTTTCCTGCGCAGTCTCGAACACGTCGCGCACGCGCCGCTGTGCTGTCGTGCCCGTCTGGCCCAGCACCTTCATCCCCTCGAGCATTGCGTCCTGGAAGGCTGCAGGGCCTTCCTTCTGCGCGCGCGCAAACGCCCCCATGCCGGCGAGCAGCACCTGCTGCAATCCCTGCCTGAGCTGTTCCTGCGCGGCACGGGCGCCCGCCGCCGCGTCCACGCCCGGTTTCGTGCGGCGGCCGGAGGACGACCCAGCGGTCTTGCGGGAGCGAGTGGTGGCCATGGCGGATCTCCTGGGGCCAACGTACGGCGGCCCATAACTGAATTGTGCGCGAATCCTAGGCTCTTGCTGCAGTGTGTCAATCCGTAGGCTAGGTATATCCCACGGGGGCGCGAGCGCGGGTTTTGCGGGGCCGGGCCTTCCTGACCGGCCGCGTGCCCAGGGCACCGATCGTCGTGGCCAGCAACAGTCGCTCGAACTCTGACGCCATCCGGTCGGTGACGTGCCTCGGCTCTGCAATGCAGGCGCGATCGGCGATCAGGCCGTAGCAGACCTTGCCCGCATACGACAGCACGCTGGCCCCGACGCCGATGGAGCCGCTCTGTGGCACCCAGAAATGCATCTCGGCGATGCGCTGGCCGCAGAGATACAACGGCGCCTGCGGTCCGGGCACGTTCGACGCGACGAGCGAGCCCTTGCGGCTGAACAGCTCGATTGCCGGCGCCTGCACCACGTTGGGCATCAGCCCGAGCAAGCCCAGCATGGCCAGCGTCAGCGTGGGCTGCTGGGAGCTTTTGAGATGTCGCAGCGTGTCGTGCATCGCGTAGGCGCGCTGCAGGGGATTCGCGACTCCCAGGGGCATGTCGACGAACATCAGCCCGAACTTGTTGCCGAGCGTGGGCGCCTCTGCCGGATCGCGCAGGTTTACCGGGACCGACGCCCGCAGCGTTACGTCGCGCGTGTCGAACCCATGGTGTTCGCGGAGGTAGGCCCCCAGCGCACCCGCAAACGTGGCCATGAGCACGTCGTTGACCGTGCAGCCGAGCGTGCGGCCCACCAGCTTGACCTCCTCCAGAACGAGCGGCTGCGACCAGGCCACCCTTTTCTGCCCGCTGAGCGCACTGCGCAGCGGCGAGGGCGGATCGTCGGGCAGCGCCAGCACGTTGGCCAGCTCGCCGGCCATGCCCGTTGCCTGCGACGCGACCGCGGCTGCGAGGCCGGGGTGCAATAACTTCTGCACGACGCTTTCGAACAGGCGTGCGCCATCGGCCAGCGCGCTTTCGGCGCTGTTTCCCGCAGGCCGGGACGATTGCGGTTCGCCGGAAGCCGCGGCCAGCGCCGGCCCGGCATCCTGTTGCGTGAGCGATAACAGCACGCGGACCAGCGTGATGCCATCCGCATAGCAATGATGCAGCCGCAGGACCCAGGCGCTGCCGCCGCCGTAGTTCGCAATAAAATGCATCTGCCAGAGCGGCCGCGAGGGATCGAGCCGCTGGCTGGCCAGTTCACCCGCCAGTGCCTGCAAGGCATCCGGCCCGCCGGCGCCGGGCAACGCGGTCAGGATGAGGTGCTGGTCGAGGTCAAAGTGTTCGTCTTCGATCCAGGACGCCCCCAGGGCATCGGACTCGACACGCTGGCGGAAGCGCGGAAAGCACAGCAATCGGGTTTCCAGGACCCGCCGCAGCGCGTCCGGCGGCACCGGCGTCGCCGTCGCCATCACGCTGACGATCATCATCGCGTTGGCCGGGCCGTCCATGCGCAGCCACGCCGTGTCGACGGCCGACATGCGTTCACGGCGGCCGCTCGCTGTCGTCACCCGCTTCGTGGTTTGTGCCAATGCGCCCCCAAAGGCGTGCCACGTTGGCAGGCCCGCTGCCATCTTAGCCAATGACGGGCCCTGCCACGTTGACCTGCGTACGTGCGATCCCTAAGGTAGACCAACAGTATCAGGGGGCCTCAGATGACTTACTTCGTGACCGGCGCGACCGGCTTCATTGGTCGCTATCTCGTCCAATCACTGCTGCAGCAGGGCAAGGGCACGATTTACGTGCTGGTCCGGACGAAGTCGATCGGCAAGCTCGACGAACTGCGCGAATTCTGGGGCAAGGATAGTCTCAAGCGCGTGGTGCCGGTCAAGGGCGACCTCGGCCTGCCGAAGCTCGGTGTGGCGAAAGCCGATCTCACGAAGCTCAAGGGGAAGGTGAAGCACTTCTATCACCTGGGCGCGGTGTACGACCTCGAGGCCAGCGCCGAGGCGATGGAGAAGGCAAACATCACCGGCACGAAGGGCGCGCTCGATTTCGCCGAAGCCGTCAATGCCGGTTGCTTCCATCTCGTGAGCTCGATTGCGGCGGCGGGCTTGTACCGCGGCACGTTCTCCGAGGACATGTTCGAGGAAGCGGAAGAACTCGACCATCCTTACCATCGCACCAAGCACGACTCCGAGGCGATGGTGCGCGCCAACGGCCGTATCCCGTTCCGCGTCTACCGTCCCGGCATGGTGCTGGGGCACTCGCAGACGGGCTTCATCGACAAGATCGACGGCCCTTACTATTTCTTCAAGGCGCTGCAGAAACTGCGCGAATCCTGGCCACGCTGGATTCCGCTCGTGGGCATCGAAGGCGGTTACGTCAACGTCGTGCCGGTCGATTTCGTGGTCGATGCGCTCGTGCACCTGTCGCACCAGCCCAAGCTCGACGGCCGCTGCTTCCACCTTACGGACCCGAAGCCGCGTCGCGTCGGCGAAATGCTCAACGTGTTCGCGCGCGCAGCACACGCACCGGAAATGGCGTTCCGCCTTGATCCCAAGGTATTCGCGATGGTGCCCGAGCCGGTGACGCAAACCCTCGAGCGCAGCAAGCCAATCCAGAACGTGTTCAACCAGCTGCTGCGCGACCTGCAGGTGCCCCGCTCGGTGCTGCAGTTCGTCAACTACCCGACCCGCTTCGATGCGACCGCAACGCAGAAGCTGCTCGACAAGGCCAAGATCCGCGTGCCTGCGCTCGAGGACTACGCCTGGCGGCTGTGGGATTACTGGGAGCGTCACCTCGATCCGGACCTGTCCATCGACCGCAGTCTCAAGGGCGCGGTGAAAGGCAAGGTGGTGCTGATCACGGGCGGCTCGTCGGGTATCGGCGAGGCGGCCGCGATCCGCGTCGCGGAAGCGGGCGGTAAGGTGGTCGTGATCGCGCGCGACGAGGAGAAGCTGGCCGACGTGCGCAAGAAGATCACCGATGCCGGTGGCTTCGTCAAAACGTACTCGTGTGACATCACCGACTACGCAGCGAACGACAAGCTGGCGAAGGACGTGCTCAAGGAATTCGGCCATGTCGACGTCCTGATCAACAACGCGGGCCGCTCGATCCGCCGCTCGCTCGCGTTGTCGTACGACCGCTTCCACGACTTCGAACGCACGATGCAGCTCAACTATTTCGCGTGCGTGCGGCTCACGATGAACCTGCTGCCGTCGATGACCGCGCGCAAGGACGGTCACGTCATCAACGTGTCGTCGATCGGCGTGCTGACCAACGCGCCGCGCTTTTCGGCGTATGTCGCATCGAAGGCCGCGCTCGAATCGTTCGCGCGCTGCGCGGCGTCGGAATTCCACGATGAGAACGTGCACTTCACGATCATCAACATGCCGCTCGTGCGCACGCCGATGATCGCGCCGACCAAGCTCTACGAGGACATGCCCACGGTGATCTCGCCCGAGGAAGCCGCCGACATGATCGCGGACGCGATCATCCGCAAGCCGCAACGCATTGCGACGAAACTCGGCGTGATCTCCGAGATCATGCACCTCGTGATGCCGAAGATGTCCGAGGTGGTGATGAACTCGGCGTACCGGATGTTCCCGGACTCCGCCGCCGCCCAGGGCAAGCGCGAAGGCGAGGAGCAACGGCCTGCCACACGTGAAGCGATGGTGTTCGCGTCCCTGATGCGCGGCATTCATTGGTAACAGCCAGCGATTGCGGCTGGACGTTCTGGCTGGCTGTCGTGCAGGAAAACACCTGCGGCCCGCTTGCGCGCAGCGCAGCGCGCAGCCGCGAACCGTCATGTGACGCGGTCGATGGTCATTCCTGCGAAAAGCAGGCTAAATAGCGCTGTTTGGCGTGCCGGGACTCAGGGACAATCTCGTGCGTGCCTGACAGCCAGCCCAGCGTCAGGCGCAACGCCGGCCAGAGGGCATGACGTGCCAGGGAAGACGCAATGAAGTTCGCCACGATCATCTTGTTGCTGTTTGCGGGACTGCTCGTCGGCGCGTTGCTGCGCAGGAGGGCCGCCGCGCGCGAGGCTGAGGCCGACGCACTGGCCCGTGCCCGCTCGTCCCGTCGACCGCACGTGCTTGCCGTGTCGAACAACCTGAAGGGCGTCACAGCTTCGCAAACCATCGCGCCGCTCAAGCCGCGATCCGACGACGACTACGTCGACGACCGCTGATATCCAGCCGCGCGCGTAAGAAAGCGTATTCCCGGGGCGATCAGGCCTGCGACAGGTGGCGCAACGCGCCGGCGCCCTGTTCCCAATGCTGGCCGTCGAAGGGCTCCACGGCGAGTGCCGCGATCGTCGACCGGTCCAGGCAGCGAGCATTCACGCTGAAGCCGTCCGGGTTCGACCGCGGCACGTAGAACGACTTCACCCCGCAGCGCGCGCAGAACAGGTGGCGCGCCACACCAGTATTAAACGTGTATTGCGTCAACACATCAGAGCCCTGCAGCAGGCGGAAGCGAGCGGCTGGCACGATGACGTGCAGGAAGCCGCTCATCCCGCACATCGAGCAATTGCAGTCGTGGGCCAGCAGACTCGCGGGCGCGTCCACTTCGAACCGCACAGCTCCGCAGTGGCAGCTGCCACGGTGCGTGACCAATGGCTTTGAATCGGTTGCCATGCAAATCACTTTACACGCACGGACCGCGCCGCATGGCCTCCAGGCGCGCCAGCCACCGCGCGTTGATTGCTCGCGCGAGCGGGCGATGTCGGTACTCAGTCCGGGAAGGTTCTGCCTCGTCTCAAGCTCCGCTCCAGGCGGCAATTCGGTCGTGAACTCAAGGGCTCACCTGTTTGGGTGATTGATTTGCGTGGGCGTTGTGGTCTATCAGGACCACGCGGCGGTCGCCCAACAGTCCGGCCAGTCCTCGACGGCTTCGCCTATGGGGGTCGCGCGCTGCCAGGGACGGTGGCGCGCGGCTCTCTCCAGCAACCGTCAGCCTGCCTTCGCGGCTGAGCAGGCCGTCGTCGGGGCATCTCAGTCGTCGGTAACCACTGCGCGCAGGGTGCGCAGCGCCTTCGATTGCATGGTGATCACGGCAGGGGTGTGTCCGACGAACTGGCCGTCCGCCTCGACCCCTGCTGCCGGGTCCGCGGCGATGTACACGCGCGACGCACGGCGATGCAAGACCAGCGGATCCCGCAGCAGTCCGCCACTGTACAGTCGCGCCAGCTTGGGCAGGGCGCGCCACAGACCGACGTCGCGTATGGCGACTACGTCGAACACACCGTCATCCTGTCGAGCCGTGGGCGCGACATGCATGTTGTTGCCGCAGTACTGGCCGTTGGCCACGAACGCGAGCAGCAACCGCCCTGTGAGGGGCAACGGTCCGTCGTCCAACATCAGCCGGAATGCAGGCGCGCGGTACTTCGCCAGCTCGCGCAGCGCCCCCCACAGATATGCGAACCGCGACGGTGTCCGCGCAGGCATGCGCTCGATCACGTGTGCATCGAAGCCCGCGCCCGCTACGTTGACGAACCAGCGCGTGTCGCATCGAGCCCCTGCTGCATCCAGCAGGTCGACGCGCCCCACGTCATGCAGCACCGTCGCGTTACGCAGGATCATCGCGGCCAGCGCTGCTGCTTGCCTGGGCAGGCCCAGCGATCGCGCCCAGTCATTGCCGGTGCCGAGCGGCAATGGCACCACGGTAGGCACGCCTGTGGAGGCCTGGTCGCCCATGTCCGTGCGCTCGCGCATGAGCCCATTGACTACGTCGTGCAGCGATCCGTCACCGCCCGCGACCAGGAAGTGCTGGTGCCCCTCACGCCACGCTGCCGCAGCGATGCGCGCACCGTCGCCCGCTGCTCCCGTCCATTGCACGTCGAAGTGAATACCTGTGTAACGCAGAGCCCGTTCGAGGTCACGCCATGCGCGTGCATTGCGGCCCGCGCGGCCCGCCACGGGATTGGCGATCACGCGCCAGAAAGGGTCGGATGGTGTCGAAGTCCCTGCGGTTGCGGAGCCGGTGGCGCACGCGGAATCGACCACGCCGCCCGCCTGCTCGCTCACGCGGCGCTCAACGCACCGGCGCCGTGCAGTGGGATTCGATGAACTCCTGCTGCGTCTTGAGCTGGTCGCGCGTCGGCCGACGTCCCGGTGCAAGCATGTCGGCGAGCTGGTTGCGCGCGTCCACGCAGACGTCGCTGCGTGCGACCCGCAGCCTGGCAGCCTTTTCTTCCTGCTTGCCGCGCACCGTTGGATCCGTGCTGCAGTTCTGGTCGGCCGTCTGTTGCAGGCGGCGGAATTCCGTGGCGTCGACGGCCGTGCCGGCCTTGCCCATGCGGTCCAGTGCTTCGAGGGACATCACGCACTCGCGATCGCGCAGCGACGTAACCACCTCGTCCCGACGTGCCGCCTGTTCCGCCGAAACGGATGCGACGCGCGCTGGCGAGGCGCTGCCTGTCGACGCCTTCGTGCTCGCCCGGTTGACCGAGGATTTGCTGGTCGAGGCGAAGGCGACCCGTTCGTAAGGCACGCCCGCCGGAGGCTTATCCGACGACAGGTGCGTAACGCCCGAGACGTCTACCCACTTGTAGACGGTCGACGCGGCGATGGCCGCGCCGCCGCCGAGCAACCACGCAGCTGCGCAAGCCGCGCACAGGGCGGACGCTCGTCCCAGTCGGATGGAGGCTCGGGTCATGGGCAGATTCTACGATCCGCGCCAGCCCGGCCGAGTGACGTGCGTCATGGTCCGGCCAACTCCCCCTGTTTGCCATGCCTGTCCCCTAATCGGAAGGCAGGCCCTGAATCAGGTGTACCGCTTGAGGATACTCGCAAGGCCCTTCGCCCCGGGATGCAGTTTGTCATAGGGCTGCTGGTTCAATGGCACGGCGCTGGTCTGCAGCATCTCGTGCATGTCAGGGTGCGCGCTCTGCGACATGAAAATCAGCCCGGTCACGTGTTCGCCCTGGCGCAGCTTCGTGCGCAGGTACTCGAATGCCTTGCCTCGGTGCGTCGGATCGTAGTCCTGGTCGAGCTTGCGCAACAGCAGCCTGCTGCCGTCGTGCATCTGGACGGGCAGGGAATCTCCCGGTGCATACGAGGCCGTGATCTCCTGGCGAGGCGCGATGTAGTCAGTGTGAACGGCTTCCTCATAATGCTCGCGCGCGAACTCATAGCTCTTCGTGGAGCCGACGTGGTCGTTGAACGTCACGCAGGGTGAGATCACGTCGATCATCGCAAAGCCCTTGTGCGCCAGGCCGGCCTTGATCAGCGGCACGAGCTGCTCACGGTCGCCCGAGAAGCTGCGTGCGATGAAGGTGCCGCCCAGGCTCAGCGCGGCCAGGCACGGATCCACCGGCGACTGCTGGTTCTCCTCGCCTTTCTTCGACTTCGTGCCGATGTCCGCCGAGGCCGAGAACTGCCCTTTCGTGAGGCCGTACACGCCGTTGTTCTCGCAGATATAAAGCATGTTCACGTTGCGGCGGATCGCGTGCGCGAACTGGCCGAAGCCGATCGACAGCGAGTCGCCGTCGCCCGACACGCCGATGTAGTGCAGGTCCTTGTTGGCCGCGTTGGCGCCGGTGGCGACCGAAGGCATGCGGCCGTGGACGCCGTTGAAGCCGTGCGCGCCGCTCGCAAAATAAGCCGTGGTCTTCGACGAGCAGCCGATGCCCGACAGCTTGGC
Source organism: Gammaproteobacteria bacterium (assembly GCA_031404015.1). GTDB lineage: Bacteria > Pseudomonadota > Gammaproteobacteria > Steroidobacterales > Steroidobacteraceae > RPQJ01. Next base: position 10,342 of record JANNGT010000320.1, read on the forward strand.
CAGCTGCTCGGGGCGCAGGCTCAGTTCCCAGATCGCCTGCGTGATCGCGGACGTGACCGAGTCGTGGCCGCAGCCCGCGCACAGGGTCGACATCGCGCCTTCATAGTCGCGACGCGTCAGGCCCAGCTCGTTCTTCGGCAGATCCGGGTGGCGGACTTTCGGCTTGTTTATGAAAGACATCTTAGGGGTTAGGGGTTAGGGGGT
>JANNGT010000321.1:0-13081 GCA_031404015.1 Gammaproteobacteria bacterium
GATCTGCGGCAGCGTTTCGATTGCACGGCCGACGCGGACCTTTTCCCGCGCCGCGCCGAGGTCCAGTCCGCACTGCCAACTGAGCCAGTGCGCGCACGACTGCGTGGCGCCATCCGACCAGCCGTTGCGGCGATCGAACTCCGCGATCAACACCAGCCAACGGTGATTGGCCGCGTTGAGGTGACCCGCCAGCTCGGTGATCTGCGCGGCGAGTTCGAGCAGCGAGAGGCCACTGTTGGCGTTTTCCATGCTTGCACCAGTACTGTTTTTATATACAGTATGCTACCAGATTCCCCTTATTTCTCAAGTCCATTTTCGACGAAAACCACTACAAATTAAGGCTTAGCGGCCTCGCCTGCTGCCAGCCAAGCACCCCGACCCACTTGTTTCTAACGCAACAGCTATTGTAGCGATCGAAACACACGCGCTATACTATTTGTCGTTGCAAGGGAGCGAACCATGAGTGCCAACGCACAGCAGATACTCGCTGGCGCAAAGTCGAAAGACCTGGGCGCGCTCGCCCGCATGGTGATGAAGCTGTTCGATCACTGGACGCTCAACACCGAAGACCAGCTCGCCCTCTTAGGTCTAGCGTCCACCAACCGGGCTTCACTTGGGCGCTATCGTCGTGGCGAGCCTATCGGCGGCAGTCGCGACCAGCTCGAGCGGGTCGGCCACCTGCTCGGCATCCACAAGAGCCTGCGACTGCTCTTCCCGCAGAACCCGGAGCTGCGCTACGGTTGGATGACCGCGCGCAACCGCGCGTTCGACAACCGCACGCCGGCGGAGGTCATCAAGGACGAAGGCTTCGCCGGGTTGCTGCTGGTGCGCGGCTACCTCGATCGAGCGCGCGGGCGCTGACCCTGTCGGGTCCTGCCGACTCGCTCTTCACTGCGCTCACCGCCGTCGACACGCGCGGCGACCTCAAGCGCAACATCGTCTCGCTGCGCACCTCGGTCAACCTGTTCGATGACTTGAGCGACAACCCCGCCGAGCAGCGCCTCGCGCAGTCGGTGGAGAGCGCGACCAAGCCACATCCGTTTCGCTCAGCGGCGCCCGTGATTCACCGCCCCTTCGAGGAGGCCGAGTGGTTCAACGCGATCGGCTGGCCCTTCCAGCACTGGCAGTCCAGCCGCTACTCGGATGGCAGCTTCGGCGCCTGGTACGGCGCGGATAGCGTCGAGGCGAGCGTCTTCGAGACGGCCTACCACTGGTGTCGGGGGCTGCTGTCGGATGCTGGTTACACGCGCGCGAAGGTAGCCATCGAGCGCAAGGTCTACAACGTGCGCTGCGAAGCGCTGCTGCTCGACCTGGGCCCTCGCGTCGCCGCTCATCCAGCGCTCGTGCACAAGACCGACTATCGCTACACGCAGCAGGTCGGGGCGCGCCTGCAGCGCGAAGGCCACCCGGGCATCACGGTGCCCTCGGTGCGCTATCCCAAGGGTGCGTGCTATGTGATTTTCAACCCGGCGGTGCTCGCGAACCCTCGCACCCACTGCATGTTGACCTATCGCCTCGACGGCGAGCACATTCGTGTAGAAAGGCGACAGGGCATCACCTGGCGTCGCATTGCGATCGCGGATTGGTGACTGTTCAGGGAGGACAAGCATGACCGGCACGCCCAACCCCGGCACGCGCTGGCGACTGTTTCGCGACGTCGCCGTATTCCAGGTCAAGCTGACGATGGAGGCGCTGCTGGACCTCACGCTGATCCCGGTGTCGCTTGCGGCGGCTGGGTTGGACCTGTTGCTGGGTAATTGGCAGCGACCTCGTTGGTTCCATGCCGTGCTGCGGTTCGGCGAGAACTGCGAACGCCGGCTCGACCTGTGGGGAGCCGCCAAGACCGGCGGGGATGCGTCGCAGGCAGAAGTCGATGCGCTCAAGCGTGGCATCGATCACCTGGTGCGCAACTCGGGTATCGGACCAGACAAGGTGCGCGAGCTCCGGCGTTGGGCTGCGACGAAGCTCGCGCCGGGCGCTGGTGACCGCGATCCGCAGGGTTAAGCAGCGACCCTTGCGCGTCGCCTGCTGATGGCGAGGAACATTCCGGCCAGCACGAGCGACAGCAGCAGCGCACGCAGCGGGAACGCGATCGTCAGCACCAGCGGCGTCAACAACATCCGCGCGAGGAACCGCAACCAGTCGTGCGCGGCCACGACGGCTGCAATGGGCGGCGAATGACGGTAATAGAAACTGATGAACGCGCGGCCGAGCGCGCTGCGCTGCAGGTAGCGGTCGCGGAACTGCCGCAGCGCCATGACGTGCGGCTCGAGCGGTGAGCCAAACGCAGCTGTCGCGATGAAGCAGCTCACGGAAAGGCCTTCGTTCGGTACTTCAGAGCAGTCGGTGAATACCGGCACATCAGCCGACGTAGTGTTCTGGTTGTTGGTCGTCAGGTAGTCGATATCACTGCTCGACGTGGCGAACGCGAACGTCGCGGTCTGCCGTTGGAGGTTGCTGAAGTCGTTGGAGATCAGGTGCAGTGGCACGCTCGTCCCGGCGGCAATGGACGGCACGATGCAGCGCGTGCCCGTGCAGAGGGCGCTGTCGAAACGGACTCCGGGGATCGACGTCGGCACCTGGCCCAGGTCGACGAAGACGTTGCTCGCGACATCCGGGCCCCTGTTGGCCACGTACACGTACGCGTCGAGGCGGCGCGATATGCTGCAGGGCGGAACGATCGTGATGCTGGTGGTCACGCTTAAGTCGACGCAGCGGTCTGCAGCGGATCGCTTCACCGCCGCGACCGCCCGATTGTTCGATGTCTGCGTATCGAGGGCGAGGCTGCTTTCCGCCACATTGACGCTGCACGGCGGCTGGGTCGTGCCCGTGACAATCGCCGGGATAACCAGCGTGGCGTTGGCACCCGCGGCCAGCGAGCCTATCGCCCAGAGGCCGGTCGCGGCGTCGTATGTGCCGGTGCTCGGAAACGCCGCCATCCCCGTCGGAATCCTGAGTTCCGCAGGCAGTTTATCCGTGACCTGCACGCCGGTCGCGGCCTCTGTACCAATGTTGCTGGCGGTGATCGTGAACTGGACTGGCTGGCCGGCTGCGGGCACGACCGTATCGATGGTCATCTGCAATGCGATGTCTGGCGCAGCGCTGAGCCGCACTGGGACCAGGGCGATGAACGCTACCGCGGGCAGCACGCAGATTCGAACCAGATTCAGTCGCATGAGAACCCTCTTCTCTCTCAACGCTCTTATCTCAATCCTCTTATCTCACCAGCGCGAACCCCAGCGCAACGCCGCCGACCACCACCAGCGTCACGTTCCACAGCACCTCGGTATCCCACCACGCGCGACGCAACGTGCCGAGCCCAAGATAGCGGTAGGTCACCCACGCGCACGCGCCCCCCGCGGCCACCATCGCCAGCGTGTGCACGACCGCCACTTGCACGGCGAGCCCCACGTTCGACCGCATCAACGACGCCGCGGCCTGGTGTCCGGCATCCAGGTCTGCGGCCCGGCACATCCCGAGAAAAATTGGCACGAGCATGAGCCCTGCGCCGTGCGCGACGGCCGCGACGAATGACCACAGCGCCACGCGCGTCGGCGGGATGCGCGCCATCACTCGCGGGTGCCTGCGCTGAACGAGCCTGAACAGCCCGAACCCAAGGACGACGCACGCCGCCCCGATGCGCAGCGGCCGCTCCCACTGCACCAGCCACGCCATCATCGCGAACGGCAGCAGCAGCGCGAGCACGGCCAGCAGGTGACCGAACGTCAACGACCCCAGCGCGCCCGCGAGTGCGACACGACGCCGCTCGAGCAATCCTGCCGCCACGGCGAGCGGCCACCCCATCGCAGGATTAAGACCGTGATAGAGGCCCGCGACGATGACCGCCGCCCACGCCGCGGTCACCGCGTCCAAGGTGCGTCAGGCCGAGGGATAGCAGAACGAATCGGTCGAGCAGTCCCCACCTTCGAGGCGGATCTGGTGCGCGCGATAGCCTTCTGGAAAATCGATCCAGAACTGCGGGTCGAGCTGCAGTCCGCCATCCTTCCCGACTCGCGCCATCACCTGTGCGGCCGGCATGCCGCCCGGATAGAACTGATCGTCCCAGGTCGAGTAGAGCGAGTTCGTCCAGTACACGCGCTGCCCGTCGCGGCTGATCTCGACCATCTGCGGCCCGCCGGCAAACCTCTTGCCATTGGGATGCGGCGTGCGTCGCGTGATGCCGCCGACATGCACCGAGCCCGTCAGCTTGGGCTGATGCGGGTCACTCACGTCGTACTGTCGCATCTCGCCGGTGCCCCAGCACGAGACGTACAGGAAGCGATCGTCGAGCGAGAGGTCGATGTCGCTGACGAGCGGCGGCACGGCGCCGAACCCCTGCAGCAGCGGCGGCAGGTCGTCCTTCGCGGCCGGCTCCGGCGGAATCACGATGGTCTTCTTCGCGTGGAACTTGCCGTTCTCGCGCCACCAGGTCCAGATCGACGCCTCGAGGCTGGTCGTGTCGACCACGACGCCGACGAAGCCATACTCGCGCACTGGATCGTGGGCCGGCCGCACTTCGAGCGGCATCTGGTACTGCGCGCCGAGGTCGATCGTCTGCACGTTGCGTCGCGCGCGCAGGTCCCAGAAATGCAGGCGATGCCCATAGCGATTGCCGAGCAGGTCCTCGGGCACGATGCCGTTCTCGAACTGCGGCGGACGTCCCCACTCGCTCGACACCATGTAGTCACGCGGCAGGTTCCACCAGAAGTCGTAGTGCAGGTCCTGCGCGCCGCGATCGATTTCCCAGCGGCCCAGGATCTCGAACGAATCGCAGTCGAGGATGAAGATGCCCGGCGGCCCGACCGTGCCGTCCGGTCCACCGCCGCCGAGCGTACTCACGTAAATGCCGTCCGGTCCGCAGTGCACCGTGTGCGGGCGCGAGTAGCCCGTCTTGCGGAACACTTCGTCCGGCTCGATGATCTTGTGGATGCGCGCCTGGGTGGGGTGCGGCTGGGTGTCGATGATGTAGATGCGCGAGGAGCGGATCGACGGGATGATCAGGTAGCGCCGCTCTAGGAACGCATGCCCGCTCAGGGGCGAGAGCGACGACGAGCACGCGTTCCAGCCGAAGTGGTGAAACTCGTCGCCCGTGTACGGCATCTTGAGCACGTGCACGACCTTGCAGTACGTCGGCGAGTCGGGCCGCACGTCGACCACCGCGAGCGCGTCCGGCTGCGAGTGGTCCGGACTCAACAGCACCGTGTACGTGTAGTCCTCGCGTGGGGCTTCCATCGCGAGCCGCGGGGACGGGTAAAACGTGGGGTCAGGTCGGCGCAGCATCGTGGTATCCCGCGTTGGTTTTTTGGAAGCAGACTGGGTTTAAGTCTCCCGCGGCACGCTGGGGGATGCAAGTCATGCAAGTCATGCAATTCACCATTCGTTGTGCACCCGGTTGTCCCAGGCAGCCGCGTCTTTGCATCCGGCAATGCTTCGACGGGGACCAGTGCCGCATGGGCCGTGCCGCGCTTGGAGATGATCACGGCTCGCCCAACATGCGCGCCTCCGGTTTGATTCAAACATTACGTTCCGTACAGTATTCCCTCAAGCCGCGAGTCGGTGCCGAAGTCGAAGTCGAAGACGTTTCAGCTGATACGTGCAGTAAATCTTTACAAAGGCACCAACTGCGGATGCTGTGCAGCCAACCAAGTCGACGTGTCTTCCAGCAGTCTCTCCGCCTCTGCCACGCAGCTTGCGAGCGATCCGTGATCGACCGGCTTGCCGGTGTAGTCGGAGAGATTTCGCTTGTTGCGCAAGACGTCGAGCACGACGACCCGCCGAGCATCGATGCCGATCGTCTTCGGCAACGACTGGATCACCGTCGCATAATGACCGTTGGAGCAGATCATCAAGCGTGAGTCGATGACGCGACTCTGGGTGAATCCGCCCTGTGGTCCGACACGAATCGGCCAAATAACCGGTTCCGTCAAAGGCAACACAATGGCTGACATCAATCCTCAGACTTGGCCCCGTCTGGGCGCTGAATTGTTCGATATGCCGACTGGCCGGCGGGCCGAGAACACTCAGAATTGATGCCGACAGCGTGCACGCCAGCGGAGCAGTCGACACTCTCGAGCCACGGGCGCTGGAGTGGCTGGATGACTTGCGTATAGAACTGTGCGTCCGGCGGAAAAATTGAGGTGCTCTTCGCGGCTGCTGACATCGGGTGCCACGACACCCGGGGTGGCGCAGGCTGGGCACCTTGGAAAGTCGGCTGCTCGCGACGCGTGGCAATCGCTGGGTTTTGCTTGACCGGCTCGAAGTCCGGTGTTTATGTTTTCGACGCTCCTGAGGGGTGGGGCAGGAGCCGTGGGCGGAGAAGTGGAGCGCCCGCACAGGGCGCGATCGACGCTCTCGACGTGTGACCCCCTTACGGTAATCCAAACAAAACGCCTTCACAGGCATGGAGAGTCTGACTATGGAAGCCATTACTGCCGGCCAATACGCGCTGGTCTATAACGCGTTTTCGTTCGCGATCGCAAGCTTCGCGGCGGCTACGCTGTTCTTCTGGTTCGGACGGTCGCAGGTCTCCCATCACTACAAAACCGCGCTGACGATCACCGGCCTCGTCACCTTCATCGCGTTCTATCACTACTGGCGGATCTTCGACAGCTGGGGCGCGGCGTACAACGTGGTCGACGGCGTGGTCACTGCAACCGGTGCCACCTTCAACGTCGCTTACCGCTATGTCGATTGGCTGCTGACGGTGCCACTGCTGCTGATCGAGCTGATCCTCGTGATGCGGCTGTCGCAGAGCGAAACCGTCTCTAGATCGCTGAGCCTCGGCACTGCGGCTGCGCTGATGATCCTGCTGGGCTACCCGGGTGAAGTCTCGGGCGGCATCGACACCACCCGCCTCGTCTGGGGCGCACTGTCGATGATTCCGTTCCTGTACATCGTGTACACCTTGTACGTGGGCTTGGGTGAAGCTATCAGCAAGCAGCCTGAGAGTGCGCGTGGGCTGGTGCAGCTGGCGCGCAACGTCACCGTGCTGGCCTGGTTCTTCTATCCGGTCGTGTATTTCGCTGCGTTCGTGCTGCCGCTTTCGGGCGGTACCGCGAGGACGGTGATCGAAGTCGGCTATACGATTGCTGACATCACCGCCAAGGCGGTGTTCGGCGTGCTGATCTACATGATCGCGGTGCGTAAGTCGGAAGCCGAAGCCAGCCGCGGCTAAGGCGTCTCGCCGACGAGGTAAAGTCGCAAGGGGTTCCGGCGCTTGCCGGGACCCCTCGCCCACCCGGGCTTGCGGCGACAACGAGGCGCAACTGGAGAGTTCGGATCTCGAAACTTCGCCCCGGCAGGTCGAGCAGCGCAGGTAGCAACTTGGCGGCTAGCTGCTGTTTTTATACGGCCATACGACGCTTGCCGACTGCGGCAGCGCCGGTGCTGCTGTGACCGGCCGAGCGTCAGAACAGCAGGGCGTGCCGCGGGTCGTGGTGATCGGTGGCGGCTTCGGCGGTATGAGCGCAGCACTGCGCGCGCGTGCCAAGGGCTACTCGGTCACCCTGATCGACCGCTGCCCTCGGCTAGGCGGACGCGCCCAGGTTTTCGAGAAGGATGGCTTCCGCCACGACGCTGGCCCGACGGTGTTGACGGCTCCCTTCCTGTTCGAGGAGCTGTTTGCGCTGTTCGGTCGCGACATCGCCGACTACGTGAAGATCGTGCCGCTGAAGTTGTGGTATCGGTTCCGCTTCAACGACGGCGACCACTTCGACTACGGCGGTGACATCGAAGACACTCTGGCCGAGATCGCGCGCATCCATCCGCCGGACGTCGAAGGCTATCAGCGCTTGCTGGAACACTCGCGGCGCATCTACGACTGTGGTTTTACCGAGCTGGCCGATCGCCCTTTCCATCGGTTCTGGTTCATGCTGAAGCAGGTGCCACATCTGCTGCGGCTGCGCGCCGATCGCTCGGTATGGAAAATGGTGTCGGCCTATCTCGCTCACGATAAGATCCGTCAGGCGTTCTCGATCCAGTCGTTGCTGGTCGGCGGCAACCCTTTCGACACTACCTCGATCTACGGTCTCATTCATTTCCTGGAGCGTGCGCACGGCGTGCACTTCGCAATGGGCGGCACCGGCGCGCTGGTCGACGCGTTCGAGCAGCTTCTGCGAGAACAGGGCGTCGCCATCCATCTGAACACCACGGTCGAAGCTATCGAAGTCGAGCATCAGGCGGTAGCCGCGGTGCGCACCGCCGACGGCCGCCGCTTCGAGGCGGAACACGTGATCAGCAATACCGATCCGGTGCACCTGTACGAGCGCCTGCTGCCGCAGGGCTCGCTCAAACTGTCGGCGCGCTTGAAGGCGCGCCACGCCGAGCAGTCGATGGGCCTGTTCGTGCTGTTCTTCGGCACCGACCGCTGCTATCGCGACGTCGCCCACCACACCATCTGGTTGGGTCCGCGCTACCGCGAGCTGCTCGACGACATCTTCCACAAAGACGTTCTGGCCGAGGACTTCTCGATCTATCTGCACCGGCCCACTGCCACCGACCCCAGCTTCGCCCCGGCCGGCTGCGACAGCTTCTACGCGCTGGTACCGGTGCCCAACCTCAAGGCCGGTATCGACTGGGCGGTGCAGGGTCCGCGCCTGCAGCAGCGCATCGTCGACGCGCTGGACGCGACCCTCCTGCCGGGCCTCAAGACCGCGATCTGCGCCGACTTCTACATGACGCCGGAGCACTTCGAGCAGCGCTACCTGTCACCGGCGGGGGCCGGCTTCTCGATCGCCCCCCACTTTCGCCAGTCAGCCTGGTTCCGCTTCCACAACCGCAGCGAAGGTCCGCGCAATCTGTACCTGGTGGGCGCCGGCAGCCATCCGGGTGCAGGCCTGCCGGGCGTGGTTTGCTCGGCCAAAGTCGTGGATCGACTGCTGCCACAGGCGCATCCGCGCATGCCGCTGGTGGCGCGGACGCCGTCGCCGACATGAGCGCCCTGCCAACCGCCGTCGAGTGCGCGCGCGAGCTGGAGCCCGCGGTGACCGTGCTGGCTCGGCACGGACGCAGCTTCCACTTCGCCAGTCGCCTGCTGTGTACCCACCACGGCGAGCGCGCAGCGCGCCTGTACGCGTTCTGCCGGCGGGTCGATGATCTTGCCGATGAAAGCAGCGATCCACAGGCCGGAGCGCGCGCCCTGGATGCGCTCGAAGCGGCGCTGCACTCCGGCACCGGCGGTCCACCGTGGCTAGCCGACCTGCGCGCGCTGCAGGCTGAGACGGGGCTGGCGAATGCGCCGCTGCTGGATCAGATCGCAGGCGTGCGCAGCGATCTCGGGATCGTCGCGATCGAGCAAGAGGACGACTTGATCGCCTACGCTTACAAAGTCGCCGGCAGTGTCGGCCTGATGATGTGCGCGGTGCTGGACGTACGCGATCCACGCGCGTATCCCTTTGCCATCGATCTCGGTATCGGCATGCAGCTGACCAATATCGCGCGCGATGTCGGCGCCGACGCGCAGCTCGGCCGGCGCTACCTGCCGGCCGCGTGGGTGGGCGCGGCAAGTGCGGCTGAGATCCTGTCCCCCGATGACAGGCTGCAGTCGCAGCTGAGCGCGGCGACCGCGCGCCTGCTCGAACTGGCTGATCGCTATTACGCCAGTGGCGAGGCCGGACTGGGCTTCCTGTCGCCGCGCGCGCGCCTGGCCATCCTTGTCGCCGCGCGCGTGTATCGTGGCATCGGCACGCGTATCGCGCTCGCGGGCTTTCGCAGCTGGCAGCAGCGCGCCGTGGTCGGCCGTGCGGGCAAACTGGGGCACGCTGCAGGCGCTCTGCTCGCCTTCGTCTCACGGCCCTCACTGCATTCGAGAAAGGCGCAACACGACGACACGCTGCACCGGGCGCTGAGCGCGCTACGGCGGGCCTGAGTCATGGCCGGCCGCATGCGTTCCAGACTCGACGCCGACCTGCTGATCCTCGGCGGCGGCCTGGCCGGGCTCAGCCTGGCTTCCGCGCTGGGCAGGGTCGGCTACGGCGGCCGGGTTCAGGTGCTGGAACCGCGCACCGAGTACAGCGACGACCGTAGCTGGGCGTTCTGGGTGCGCGATGGGCAGCCGCAGGCCGACGGCGTCGAGCAGCGCTGGTCGCAGTGGCGGATCGGCGCGGCAGGTGAGCCGACGCAGACTTGTGCGGCCCCGGGCTGGAGCTACTGTTATGTCCGCAGCGAGCGCGTGTACGCCAAGGCGCGACAGCAGATCGCGGCCTGCGACCAGATCGAACTCTGCCTCGGACGCGCGGCTGAAGGCCTCCAGGCGGCGGGTGATGCAGTGCGAGTCGATACCGCCGATGGGCCGGTGTTTGCGGCGCAGGTGGTCGATACCCGTCCACCGAGCGCGGAGCAGCTCGCCGGCGCTACACTCTTCCAGGTCTTCGCCGGCCGCGAGCTTGTCACCGATCGCGACTGCTTCCAGACCGACAGCGCTGAGCTGATGACGGACCTGCGCTGCGATACGGACGGCCTGGTGTTCACCTACGTGCTGCCGCTGACGCGTCGCCGCGCGCTGGTCGAGGTCACCCGCTTCGCGGCGCGACCGCTGCCGCGGGCCGCGCTGGACATCGATCTGAATGCGTTGATCGCGGTCCGTGGCTGGGCAGCGGCAACAGTGCTGCGGCACGAATTCGCAGCGCTGCCGATGGGTCTGCAGCCCGCACCCACTTTGCCCATCGGCGCGGTCCGCGCCGGTGTTGGCGGCGGCGGTCTGCGCGCGGCGGCCGGCTACGGCTACCTGCGCATCCGCAACTGGGCGGAGCGCTGCGCCGCTGCACTGGTGACAGGTCACGCGGCGCTGGGTCACCCACCGGAGCCAGCGCTGCGGAGTTGGATGGATGCGCTGTTCCTGCAGGTGCTGCGGCGCGAGCCCGAGCTTGGGCCGGAACTGTTCCTCCGGCTGGCGCGTGGCCTGAACGGCCAGTCCTTCGTGCGCTTCATGAGCGACTGCGCGAGCCTCGCTGACTGCGCCCGCGTGATGGCTGCATTGCCGCCGACGCCGTTCCTGCGCGTGCTGCTGACCGGCGGCGCGCCCTCGACAGGCCGCGCGTACCGATGAGAACGCAGCGGCAGCGCCGCGAACGGTTCGCTGCAGCCAGTCCAGAGACCGGGCTGTTCCTGCTGGCCGCGCTGCTGGCCGCCGTGCTGGCGAGCTGGGATGCGGACGTGGCCGAGCCTGATGCTGCGACGGTTCTGTTGCTCGCGGCGGCGGTGGCCCTGGTCGGTCTGCCCCACGGCGGTCTCGATGCCTGGCTGGCGCAGCGCAGTGGTTTGGCGCGCGGTCCGCGCGGGCTGGCGCTGTTCCATCTGCTGTACCTGCTGGTGGCCGGGGCGGTCGCGCTGCTTTGGTTGTGGCAGCCGGCGTACACCTTGGCGGGGTTTCTTTTGATCTCGGCTTGGCATTTTGCGGGCGACTGGCCGGCCCTGCCGGCACCGCTGCGCGCGCTGGCCGGTATCGCCGTACTTGGGCTGCCGGCCTGGCAGTGGGCTGAGCCTGTGGCGACGATCTTCGGGGTGCTGGCGGGTAGCGATGGCCTGCAGTTGGCCCACACGCTGGCCGCGCTCGGACCGCTGTTTTTGCTGCTGCTAAGCTTGGCGCTCTGGCGGCTGCGCAGGCAGCCGATGGCAGCGCTTGAACTGGGCGTGCTGACCGCGCTCGCCCTGTTCGCACCGCCGCTTCTGTTCTTCGCGGTCTACTTCTGTACGCTGCACAGTCCGCGCCAGCTGCGCCTGAGCCTGACCAACGTGGCACCAGCACATCGTCGGCGTCTGCTTGCGCTGGCGGCAGCGTACGCCGCGCTGGCGGCGCTAGTGGTGCTGGCCGCGGGCTTCGCCGCGGCGTCGGCGGATGAGGGTGCGCTGGCCTGGCTGCAGCAGCTGGAAGCCGATCAGGGCCTGCGGCTGGTGTTCATCGGCCTCGCCGCGCTGACCGTGCCGCACATGGGCGTGGTCTGGCTGACCGCGCGTCGAGCCCGGGAGATGTCATAGCGCGATCAGCGGTTCGGTACGTCCTGTCGGGCGAGGACGTGAGGAGCAAGCTCGCTGGGTTACATGTCGAGTACCCTTCTGCTGCGCCGCCTGAGCTTTTCCAATTCAGTCAGTCAAGTCACTGCGCTGATCGCTCCGCGCCAGACCGCCACCCGTCACAATGGATTCAGCAGATCTCGCGCACCGTGCGCCGGATGCGTCCCATCCTCGCGATCCCGGCCCCGCCTACTTCCGTGATGCCTGTAGCCGTTGCCTGCCGCGCTTTTTGATCGCGGTCATATCGAGGTCGGCGCTGCGACCACTGTCGATGCCCTCGTCCCACAGCCGGCGAAGTTCTTTCACGACGTCGCCGCGCACCGCACGACGGGCCTTCCATTCGCGCAACGGCGCGCAGCTTCAGCCTTGGGGGAACGCCGACATTGTGCGCGCTGGACACCACGGATATACTGGCCTTCACTGTATATCTATGCGGGCAACGCCATGCAGGTCTCGAAATGGGGCAACAGCCTCGCGGTTCGACTTCCCGCCGTGGTGGTCGAAGCCCTGGGTCTGAAAGAAGGCGACCAGATCGAAATCCAGGTCGCGGGCAAGAAGACGTTCGAGGTGACCAGGGCGCCCAGCGCCCGGCAGCTCCTGGCGCGGCTGCGCAAGTTCCGCGGCCGTCTCCCCGCCTCGTTCAAGTTCGACCGACTCGAGGCCAATGAGCCCCGCTGAAGCATTCTTCGACACCAGCGTCCTGCTGTATCTGCTGTCGAACGACACATCGAAGGCGGACCGCGTCGAAACGCTGCTCGCCGAGCAGGGCACGATCAGCGTCCAGGTCCTGAACGAGTTCGCAGCGGTCGCGATCCGCAAACTGAAGATGCCGGTGTCCGAGGTGCGGGAGATCCTCGACACCGTGCGGGCCGTCTGCGACGTGCGGCCCGTCACCATCGAGACCCACGACCGGGCCCTGGCCATCGTCGAGCGTTACGGCTTCTCGCTGTACGACTCGGTGCTGATCGCAGCGGCGTTGCTTGCCGGCAGCAAGCGCCTGTACTGCGAGGACCTGCAGCACGACCAGCTCATCGATCGCCAGTTGCGCGTCGTCAATCCCTTCATCGCACGC
>JANNGT010000322.1:0-2307 GCA_031404015.1 Gammaproteobacteria bacterium
AGCCGAAGAAGTCGCGGAATTCACCCTCAAGGCCGTCGTCATCGGCGTCGTGCTCGGCATCGTGTTCGGTGCCGCCAATGCTTACCTCGGCCTGCGCGTCGGCATGACCGTGTCTGCATCGATCCCGGCTGCCGTGATGACCGTCGCCGCCTTCCGTTTGCTGCGTGTCCGCGGCACGATCCTCGAAGCCAACATGTCGCAGACGGTCGCCTCGGCCTCGACGTCGCTCGCAACAGGCACGATTTTCACGATCCCGGCGCTGTTCCTGTGGGGCGTCGTGCCGCCGTATTGGCAGGTGGTCGTGCTCGCGTTTCTCGGCGCCCTGCTCGGCATCGCGGCCATGGTGCCGTTGCGTCGCCTGCTGATCGTCAAGGCGCACGACGAACTGCCGTACCCGGAAGGCACCGCCTGCGCCGAAGTCCTGCGGGCAACGACGCTCGAGTCCAGCGATGCTGGGAGCGCGAGCGCATGGATCTTTCGGGGCATGGCGGCGGGGGCGGCCGTGAAGGTGGTCATCTCGCTGCTTTACCTGGTGCCGGGGGAAATCGGCTTTGCGTTGCCCGTCCTGCCGAAAGCTGAACTCGCACTCGAGATCGCGCCGGCATTGATCGGCGTGGGCTACATCCTCGGATACCGCCAGGCTGCCGTCTGCGTCGCGGGCGCGCTGATCTCTGCCGTCGTGATCACTCCCTTGATCGCGTGGATGGGCGCTGCGATGACGCAGCCGTTATTCCCGGAAACGGAACGACTGATCACGGAGATGGACGCGGGCGCGATCTGGTCGCGATACGTGCGTTACATCGGGGCGGGTGCCGTCGCGACGGCCGGAATCCTCACCGTGTTGCGCGGCTTGCCGACCATGATCGACGCATTCACGGCGGTCGCGCGCGGCATGCAGGATACGGATGCGCGTGCCGGCGGCTCGGCGGCGCGGACGGACCGCGACTTGCCCGGACGTTTCGTGTTCGGCGGCGTGGCGCTGGTGGTGCTCACGGCTGGTCTCGTGCCGGGCGTTTTTGCGGGCGACATGAGCGCGGTGCAGCGCGCCATCCTGGCGTGCGGCGTTGGCGTGTTCGGCGTGCTGTTCGTAGCGGTCGCCGCGCGCATCGTCGGCATCGTGGGTGTCTCGTCGCAGCCAACTTCCGGCATCGCGCTGGTTACGCTGCTGGGCACGGCCTCGGTCTTCGCGGGGGCGGGCTGGACGGACGTCGATGCGCGCGCAGGCGTGCTCACCGTGGGGACGATCGTCGCGGTGGCCGCGAGCAAGGCGGGCGACATCTCGCAGGACCTGAAGACGGGCTGGCTCGTCGGTGCGACACCGGCACGACAGCAGGTGGGTCAACTGATCGGGGCCGCGTTCGCGTGCTGGGCCGTCGCCGCTACCGTCATGCTGCTCGGCAGCGCCTATGAGTTCGGTTCGAAGGACATTCCCGCGCCGCAGGCCACTCTGATGAAAACGATTATCGAAGGCGTGCTGTCCGGCGCATTGCCGTGGGACCTGGTCTTGTCCGGCGCGGGACTCGCGATTGCGGCGATATTGTGTGGCGTGTCGGGTCTCGCGTTCTCGATCGGCATCTACCTGCCGCTCGCGACCATGGCGCCGCTCTTCGTCGGTGGCTGCGTGCGCGCTCTGGTCGAGCGCAATCAGGAGCCCGCTGCGGCGGGTGCGAGTGACACGGGCATCCTGGCGGCGTCGGGGCTCGTGGCGGGCGAAGGCCTGGCCGGCGTGGCGATTGCAGGCCTCGTCGCGGCGGGCATCGCGCCCAAGGCGATCGATTCGCGCTTGGGCGGCGTGAGTGGCGAACTGGCCGCGCTGCTGATTGCGCTGGCCGTGTGCTTCTTCCTGCTGCGAGGCGGGCGTCAGGGGCGCGGGCAGGCCTGACTGCAGTCAGCGGCTTTCTCCAACGCGGTAGACCGTCTTGCCTTGCTTGATCGTCTCCAGGATCACGAAATCAGCGAGCTTGCCCACCTCGTTTGCGCGGGGACCCGGCTTTCGAGTGCTTGCGCGTCAGCAAGGTGTAAGCTTTTCGCCAAAACCGCTATGACCGAACTTCCCGACTGGATCCGTTTGGCGCGTCAGCAGTGGCACTGGCAAGGTCAGGTGCGCCCGTCCTTTGCGACGCCCCCGGGGCCGGGGCAGGTATCGGTGTGGGACTTCCCGCGGCCGCCGCGCCTGGCGCCGGATACACGCGAAGTGGTGGTGCGCTGGGGTGATGTCGAAGTGGCGCGCACGCGGCGCGCCGTGCTCGTGCTGGAAACTGCCCATCCGCCGAGCGTCTACCTGCCGTGGGACGACGTGGCCCAACA
>JANNGT010000323.1:0-3744 GCA_031404015.1 Gammaproteobacteria bacterium
GCCCTATCTGTCCTTCAAGTTCGATCCGAAGCTGCTGCCGGAACTGCCAAAGCCACGGCCGATGTTCGAGATCTGGGTGTATTCGCCGCGCGTCGAAGGTGTGCACCTGCGCATGGGCAAGGTTGCCCGCGGCGGCCTGCGCTGGTCAGACAGGCGAGAGGATTTCCGCACTGAAATTCTCGGCCTGATGAAGGCGCAGAACGTGAAGAACACGCTGATCGTGCCGGTCGGCTCCAAAGGCGGCTTTGTCCCCAAGCAGATTCCGGCGGGAGCCTCGCGTGAAGACGTGCAACGTGAAGGCACGGAATGCTACCGGCTCTTCATCCGCGGCATGCTCGACCTGACCGACAACGTCCGCGGCGACAAGATCGTCCCGCCGGATCGCACCGTGCGCATGGACCCCGACGACCCGTACCTCGTGGTCGCGGCGGACAAGGGCACGGCGACGTTCTCGGACACTGCCAACGCGCTGGCCGCCGAATACGGCTTCTGGCTGGGCGACGCTTTCGCTTCGGGCGGATCGGCCGGCTACGACCACAAGAAAATGGGCATCACGGCCAAGGGCGCCTGGGAATGCGTGAAGCGCCACTTCCGCGAATTCGACGTCGACACGCAGACGCAGGACTTCACGGTCGCCGGCATCGGCGACATGGCCGGCGACGTGTTCGGCAACGGCATGCTGCTGTCGCCACACATCAGGCTCGTCGCGGCCTTCAACCATCAGCACATTTTCCTTGACCCCGAGCCGGACCCGACGCAAACGTTCAAGGAACGCGAGCGTCTGTTCAAACTGCCGCGCTCATCGTGGACTGATTACGACACCCAGCTCATCTCGAAGGGCGGTGGTGTTTTTCCGCGCAACGCCAAGGAAATCGCCTTGCCGCCGCAGTCTCGCGCGCTGCTGGGGTTCGAAGCCCCGAAGGCGACGCCGCAGGACATCATCCGCGCGATCCTCAGACTGCCGGTCGACCTGCTCTGGAACGGTGGCATCGGCACCTACGTCAAGGCGTCGCGGGAAGCCAACTCGAGTGTAGGCGACCGCACCAACGATGCCGTGCGCGTTGACGGGCGCGACCTGCGCTGCAAAGTCGTCGGCGAAGGCGGCAACCTCGGTTTCTCGCAGCTGGGCCGCATCGAGTATTCGATGCGCGGCGGGCGCATGAATACCGATTTCGTCGACAACTCGGGCGGCGTGGATTGCTCCGACCACGAGGTCAATATCAAGATCATGCTGACGGCCGTGCAGGAGCGCACGCGCCTGTCGACTGCGCAGCGCAATCGACTGCTCGAATCGATGACGGAGGACGTCGGCCGCCTGGTGTTGCGCGATAACTACCTGCAAAGCCAGGCCATCAGCCTGCTGCAAGCGGGCGCCGCAGGCCAGCTCGGCGAGCATGCGCATTTCATCCGCTCGCTCGAACTGGACGGCGTACTCGATCGCGCGCTCGAGTACCTGCCGAACGCCGAGGAGATCGAAGACCGCCGGCGCGCAGGCTTCGGCCTGGTCCGGCCCGAACTGGCGATGCTGCTGAGCTACGCAAAGATCGCCGTCAGCACGCAGTTGATGCAGTCTGATGTGCCTGAAGACCCGTACCTCAGCCAGGAACTCAATCGCTACTTCCCGGATCGGCTGTCGAAGCGGTACGGCTCGCTGCTCGGCGAGCATCGGCTGAAGCGCGAGATCATCGTCACGGCGACGACCAACAGCATCGTCAACCGCATGGGACCCACGTTCGTCGCGCGGGCGCAGCAGGATACCGGCGCAGACGCTGCCACCGTGGCGCGCGCCTATTCGATCGCGCGTGAAATTTTCGAGGTGCGCGAATTGTGGACCGCGATCGAGCGGCTCGACAACAAGGCAGCCGCGTCGCTGCAGCACGGCATGATGCACGACACGATCGACCTGATCCGCCAGGCTGCCTATTGGCTGATTCAGCGTCATCGGTCGGCGCTGGGCATCGAGCAGCAGGTCGCGCGTCTGCGGCCGGGCATACGGGAACTTGCACATGCTCCGTTGCAGTGGCTGCAAGGCGATGCACGCACCGCGTTCGAGGCACGCACGACGGCACTCGCCACGGCGGGCGTGCCCTCCGACCTGTCACGGCGTATCGCCGCATGCAGCGCACTGCACAGCGCGCCCGACATCGTTGAACTGTCCGAGGCGCGCAAATTGACCGTGGAAGCTGCGGCGAAGGCGTACTTTGCGATTGGCGCCTATTTCGGACTCGACTGGCTGCGCAGCAACATCGAGGAGCTGGACACGGAAGGTCATTGGCATGCTGTCGCCCGAGGCAGCTTGCGCGAGGCGTCGTTCGAGGTGCATCGCGCCCTGGCACAAGGCATCCTCGAGTCGTCGCGCGCAACCGATCCCGTCAAGGCGCTCGAAAAATGGCTTGCCCGCAACAAGGCCACTGCCGAGCACGCGCGCGCCGTCATCCTGGACATCAGGGCACAGACGTCCGCAATCGATTTCGCGTCGCTGTCAGTGGCGCTGCAGGCCGTGCGACGCGTCGCGGTCGCCGAGGCTTGATGCGCCGCAAGTGCATCGCATTGCATTGCATCGCATGTTCTTTTTTCTCTTCACAACGTCGACAGGCGGATTGACATGAGCACCGGCAAGCTGCTGCTACTGCGCCACGGCCAGAGCACCTGGAACCTCGAAAACCTGTTCACCGGCTGGGTGGACGTCGACCTGTCCGAGCAGGGACGTAGGGAAGCGCAGGAAGCAGGCCGGTTACTGCGGGCCGAGGGCATCGCCTTCGACATCGCGTTCACGTCGGTGTTGAAGCGCGCGATCCGCACGCTGTGGATGGCGCTCGACGAGATGGACACGATGTGGCTGCCCGTCGAACGCACATGGCGGCTCAACGAGCGTCATTACGGCGCGCTGCAGGGTCTCGACAAGGCGCAGACAGTCGCGAAGCATGGTGCAGACCAGGTGAAGATCTGGCGACGCAGCTACGACATTCCGCCTCCGCCGCTGTCGCAATCGGACCCGGGCCATCCGCGTTTTGACCGACGTTATTCCAGCGTGCCGGCAGGCGAATTGCCGTCAGCCGAGTCGCTCAAGGACACGTTGGCCCGCGTGCTGCCGTTCTGGAACGCCCGCATCGCGCCCGAGCTGATGGCCGGCCGCAACGTGCTGGTGGCCGCGCATGGCAACAGCCTGCGCGCGCTGGTGAAAATGCTCGACGGCATGTCCGATTCGGCGATCGTCGAATTGAACATCCCGACCGGTGTGCCGCTGTTGTACGAACTCGATGCCCACCTGAAGCCGGTGTCGAGTCGTTATCTCGGAGATGCCGAAGCCGTGAAGGCGCGCGCAGAGGCGGTGGCGCGGCAAGCGGAGAAGAAGTAGGAAGGACAGGAGGGACAGGAAGGACAGGAAGGGCAGGAAGGACCGGAAGGCCGGCGAGGCGGTGCTTCCTGCGCTTCCTGCGCTTCCTGCGCTTCCTGCGCTTCCTGCGCTTCCTGCGCTTCCTGCGCTTCCTGCCCTTCCTGCGCTTCCTGCCCTTCCTGCCCTTCCTGCGCTTCCCCTTACGTCAGAAACCCGCCGTCCACCACGAGGTACTCCCCGGTCACGTACGACGACGCATCCGACGCCAGAAACAGCGCTGCACCGGCAATGTCCTGCGGCTCACCCACGCGGCCAAGGGGATTCGTCGAGAGGTAATGCTCGGTCTGCTCTTTGTCCGCGAGCAGCGCACCAGCGAACTTGGTGCGAATCAGTCCCGGCAGGATCGC
>JANNGT010000324.1:0-21803 GCA_031404015.1 Gammaproteobacteria bacterium
CGGTGCCCGATTCGTTCGGCACGCGCGTGCTGCCGCTCACCGGCACGACGGGCGTCGGATACCTGCATCTGCGCAGCTACATCTCCACGGCCGACCCGCAGTTGCGCGCTGCGTTCGACTCGTTTCGCGTGCAGAACCTGCGCGACTTCGTGATCGACCTGCGTTACAACGGCGGCGGACTCGTCGACGTGGCAGAGCTCATCGACAACCTGCTGGGCGGTGACCGCACGACGGCGGACGTGCAGTTCCGCTTCGTCTACAACGAGAGTAAATCCGCACAGAATTCCACCGTGCGGTTCCAGGCGCAGCCACAGTCGGTGCGGCCAGTGCGCATCGCTTTCCTCACGACCGAAGCAACGGCGTCGGCGAGCGAGATCAACATCAATTCGATGCGGCCCTATGTGGAAACCGCAATCGTCGGCAGCGACACGTTCGGCAAGCCCGTCGGCCAGCTCGCGTTCGACCTTGCCAGCAGCTGCCCGGACCGCCTGCGGCTGATCTCTTTCAAGACCGTCAATACCGACGGCGCGGGTGACTACTACCAGGGCCTCGCAGCGTCGATGCGCTTCGCGTGCGCCGCCGAAGACACGCTCGGAGCGCAAATGGGTGCTCCTGCCGATGGCCTGACGCTGGCCGCGCTGCAATGGATCAACACCGGCGCGTGCGCGAACGTCATGGCGTCCATGGCAGGCGGGCAGTTGAAGACCGGGCCCGTGGTCGAAGCGGCGCGGCCGGCCTCCCCGGCCGAGCGCTGGGTGCCAGGCATCCATTAATGGCTGTGCCGGCGTCGGCCGCCTGAAGGTCAGGCGCCGACGTCGCGCCGCTCGACCATTGCCAGGCATTCGACGTGATGCGTACCGGGGAAGAAATCGAACGGTACGATGCCGCGAACCACGTAGCCCGCCGCTTCGAACGCAGACAGGTCGCGTGCCAGGGTGCCCGCGCTGCACGAAAGGTAGGCGAGGCGATCGGGCTGCAACTCGTTGGCCAGCGCATCGAGCAGGATGGGCTCGAGGCCGGATCGCGGCGGATTGACGTAGCAGACCCGCGCGCGCCACGGTGACCCGCGCCACCAGTCCCGCACCTGTGGCAGGCGCTGCTCGCACGTGCCGCGCAGCACCTGTGCGCCCGGGGCATTGCGGCGCGCACTGTCCACGGCCCCGCCCGCCAGCTCGATGCCGAGCGCTGCCGCGCCGGCCGCGCTCCACTCCCGCAACGTGGACCCCATGCCACAGTACAGGTCGAGCACGGCGATGCCTTGGCCAGGCGCAAGGTGCTCGCGCGCGAGCTCGACCGACTGGCGATGCAGGTCCGGCAGCAGCTGTTGAAAGGCCGCGGGGCCGTGCCAAAGTCCCGCAGGATCCTGTGACTCCGCTGCACCCCAAGCCAGGTGCCAACCCGAGCGCGCGAACAGCTTGCGCCCTGCCGATGGATGACAATGCACCCACAGGCCCTGCACGCCGGTCGCGGACAGGCTGTTGCACGTTTCGCGCAGATCTGCGACGTCGTAGCGATGCGCCTTCACGACCAGCGTCGCCTGCCCTCCTGCGACGTGCAGGTAAGCAACCGGCAGCCGTGCATGCGGCGGCAGCGTGTCACGCAGCACGGCGACGAGCCGGTTGACGCGCGCCGAGTGCACCGGGCAAGCGTGGATCGCGATGAGCTCGTCGCGACGCATCAGCCCGAAGCGCCAGCCACCTTCCGCGTCGTGGCGCGCGTTCAGCGTGACGCGATCGCGATAGCCAAGCCGGTGTGCAGCATCGGGGGAGCGGACGGAGTGCAGCACGGGTAACCATTGCGCGAGGACGCGCTGGAGGTAACCATTCTTCTGCTGCAGGCTCGCCTCCGGCGTCAGCCCGCGATGACGACAGCCACGGCAGTCTGGCTCGCAGCCCGGCAGCAGTGATTGAGGTAGGCTCATACGCCTATGGTGCGATGTTTCTGCGAGCACCGACAGGGGACCAGCGTTCATGACACGAATTCCTGACTTCGACGACGTGCGCGCCGCGGCGCGCCGACTCGAAGGCCACGCGCGCCGCACGCCGTTGCTTGCCGACACGCCGCTGGACACGCTGACCGGCGGACGCATATTGCTCAAGCTGGAGACGCTGCAGCACACCGGCTCGTTCAAGTTCCGCGGCGCGTGGAACAGGCTCGCGCAATTGAGTGCGACTGAGCGTGCCGCAGGAGTCGTCGCGTTCTCCTCCGGCAACCATGCGCAGGGCGTCGCCGAGGCGGCGCGTCGTCTCGGCATCCGCGCGACGATCGTGATGCCTGCCGACGCACCGCGCATGAAGCTGCAGAACACGCGCGACCTCGGCGCCGAAATCGTGGAATACGATCGCCTGCACGAAAGTCGCGAGCAGATCGCGACGCGCCTCGCAGGCGAGCGCGGCGCGACGCTGGTGCCGTCGTTCGATGATCCTGACGTCATCGCGGGCCAGGGCACGACCGGCCTCGAGATCGCCGAGCAGGCCGCAGAGCTCGGCTGCCAGCTCGACGATGTCGTCGTCTGCTGCAGCGGGGGTGGTCTCACGGCTGGCATAGCAATTGCGGTCGCCAGACTCGCGCCCAACGCGGGCGTCTGGACCGCAGAACCCGAGGCGCACGACGATCATCGTCGCTCCCTGGCTGCAGGCCGGCGGCAGCGCAATGAACCCGGCTCGCCACACTCCTTCTGCGACGCGTTGCTCGCGCCGATCCCGGGCGAGCTTACTTTTGCAATCAACCAGCCGCTGCTGCGCGGTGGCCTGGCCGTCTCGGACGCCGAGGTGAGGCAGGCCATCGCCTATGCTGCGCGAACCCTGAAGCTGGTGGTGGAGCCCGGCGGCGCGGTGGCGCTGGCCTGTGTGCTGTCGGGCAAGCTCTCAACCCATGGCCGCACGGTCGCGGTGACGGTGTCGGGCGCCAACATCGAGGACGCCCTGCTGGCTGAGATCCTCGCGACGACGTGATGGATTTGCGGGTGCAAACCTGAAACCATCGGCGCGCTGCGTTCCACCAAAGCGTCCACTGAGGCTCCATCGAATGTTCCAGACCTGGTTGCAAGCCTTGCCCTTCCTGCTCGGCGCGGGTTTTCTCACGTGGCTCATCAGCGCGCAGCAGCGCAATGTCACGATCGTCGACACGCTCTGGTCGCTGATGTTCGTGATTGCGGCGTTCAGCTACGCCGCGTACACATTGCCAGCGGGGGCGCGCGCGCAACTGCTGCTGGTCCTGGTGACCATCTGGGGCTTGCGACTCGCGTTCTACCTTGCCCGGCGCAACCACGGGCACGAAGAAGACCGGCGCTACCAGAAGATTCGTCGTCGCAACGAGCCAGGCTTTACCTGGAAGAGCCTTTACCTCGTCTTCGGCCTGCAGGCCGTGCTCGCGTGGATCATCTCGCTGCCGCTCCTTGGCGGCATCGCGGGCGACGCGGACCCACTCGGACTGCTCGACTATGCGGGCGTCGCCTTGTGGTGCGTTGGCATCTACTTCGAGGCCGTGGGCGACTGGCAACTCACGCGTTTCAAGGCGGATCCCGCCAACGCGGGCAAGGTCATGGACCAGGGGCTCTGGGGCCTCACGCGTCATCCGAACTATTTCGGCGATTTCTGTGTGTGGTGGGGCTTCGGCTTGATCGCGCTCGCCGCGGGCGCCTGGTGGTCGCTGGTGGGGCCGGCAATCATGAGCGTGTTGCTGTTGCGGGTGTCGGGCGTGGCCCTGCTCGAGCGCGACATTGGCAAGCGACGACCGGGTTACGCCGAGTACATCCGGCGCACCAATGCGTTTTTTCCGGGGCCCCGCAAAAGCTGATTAACATTCGGCGCAGCTGCATCGCGTCAATGCGACGGTGGCGCTGCACTTGAGCGACCGAACTTATACTTCGACGCATCCACGCGCCGCGTTTCGAGCCAGTAACGCCAGGTCGAAAACGGCCAGATCGTAAAGTTCTTGCCGTCCGCCTGCTGGTACCAGCTGCGGCAGCCGGTGGCCCAGACGGTGTTGCGCATGCCCCGCTGGACGCGTTCGTTGAAGCGCGCCTGCGCCGTGGCATCGACGTGCAGGTAGTCGGCTTTGCGTTCGCGCAGAACCCGCATGCAGTCCAGCACGTAGCGCACCTGCGCCTCGATCATGAAAATGATGGAGTTATGGCCAAGTGCAGTGTTGGGACCCACCAGCTGGTGCAGGTTGGGGAAGCCAGCGACGGAGATGCCGTAAAACGCCTCCGCGCCATCGCGCCAGTCACGCGCAAGTTCATGGCCCGGCAGGCCGGTCACGGGAAACGCCTGCATGTAGATACGTGGATCGACCACGAAGCCGGTGCCCAGGATGATGCAATCCACTGGACGCTCGACGCCGTCGCTGGTGACGATCGAGCGCGGGCGCACCTCGCGTATGCCAGCGTCCACCAGTTCGACGTTGTCCCGCCGGAACATCGGGTACCACTCGTTCGAGATCAGCACACGCTTGCAGCCGATGGTGTAGTCGGGCGTGAGCCGTTGCGCGAGTGTTTCGCTGCCCACGGCGCGGCGGATGTTCCACCGGGCTACCCGTTGCAGCATCCGCGCGAGCGCAGGATGAAAAATCGGCCAGACGCGGGATTCGTTGGTCCAGTACAGGCGCGCGCGATGCAGTCGACGCCACCCCGGGAAGCGCCGGAAGCGCGCCTGTGCCCCCGCCCCGTAGCTGCGCGCATCGCGCGGAATCACCCAGGCCGGCGTGCGCTGAAACACGTACAGCTGTTGCACGGACGGCGCGACCAGCGGGCAATACTGGATGGCGCTGCCACCCGTGCCAATGGAGGCAACACGCTTGCCGACGAAAGCGTAATCGTGTCGCCACTGCGCGGAGTGAAACACGGTCCCCTCGAACGTCTCGAGGCCGGGAAGCCGTGGCAGGTTCGGCACGTGCAACGGTCCCGTTGCAAGAACCACGTGACGCGCATGCAGTTCCAGCCCCGAGGCCAGGATGATGCGCCAGACGGCAGCCTGCGCGTCGAAGTGCAGGCCGGTCACCTGCTGACGAAGCCGCACGTGTGACCGCACCGCGAAACGTTCCGTGGTGTCGAGGATGTACTGCTGGATTTCCCGCCAGCCTGCGTAGCGCTGGCTCCAGTCAGGCTTGCCAGCGAAGGAATACGAATAAAGGTGCGACTGCACGTCGCACTCGGCGCCTGGATAGGAGTTGTCGCGCCAGGTGCCGCCGACCTCGTCGCCCTTCTCGAGTATTGCGAAGCGGCGCTCGCCCTGCAGCAGCAACTGGATCGCCATGCAGAGCCCGCCAAAGCCGCCGCCGACGATGGCGACTTCCAGCAGTTCGATCTCGCCGGACGAGGTGGCCGTCGGTGTGGCTTGCGTTGGCGCAGGCATATCGCGGCAGACTCTGCAGCGTTTCGCTGTGCTGCGCAATCGTGATGTTTGCGACCGACTCCACGCGAGTGACGCCGGCATTAAAAAAGTTGCGTGGGCTGTTCACCCACGCACCCTTTTCAATTCTGCTCACACGCGGGCGTGAGCCAGAAGCGGTCAACGATCAGCGCTTATCGCCGCCTTCGTCAAGGCCGCCGCTCTCGTTGCGACTTTCGCCACCACGATTAACGCCGCTGCCTTCACCCTTGGCGCCGTTGTCGTTGCGGCTCACGCCGCCACGATTTCCGCCACCACGGGATGCTTCGCCGCCCTTGCGACCGGCTGCTGCCGCGCGCTCCGGGTCGTTCGCGAAATTTCCGCCAGACACCTCGCCACCCTTGCGCCCGGCTTCGCGTGCGCGCTCCGGGTCGTTGGCGAAGTTACCGCCCGAGGCGGAACCACCCTTACTCGCGATCTCGCGCTGCTTCTGCTGGTCCATCGCGGCAAAGCCACGATTCGAGCTGCCGCTGCCGACGCCCTTGCCTTCATTGGCCATGATTGACCTCCATGTCTATGTCGCTGACTGTGGATTGGCACCGAACCCTGCGTTCAATGCCGCCTGTTCGTTCCGACCGCGACGAAGCCGTCGAGTTCACGTCTTGATTGGTCTTTGTCATTGAAAAATAAAGAAAATTTTTCATACACGCGCTGCATCGACGGGCTGTGGTCCGGCGCCTGCACGGCACTGCGCGCCCCGTTGTCGGCGTACACGCCAAAGCCCGCTCTGCTGTATCGTTGCGGCAGGGTGGTGGAACATGAAGGAGTAAATCGAAAAATGAAGCTGCGCACTTTCGGCCTGCTTGGCATCGCCACGGGCCTGGCCCTCGTCTCTGTTACCAGCTACAGCCAGGAGACCGCTGCGGCCGCACCGGCTGCTGAGCCTGCCACCGCGGTGGACGTTGCTCCGGCGGCCGCTCCTGCGGCGCCGCTCAAGCTGTCGAACAAGTGGCGCATCGAAGTGGCGGAGGGCTCGAACAATGACGGCACGCTGCTGTTTCGCGTGACGCCCGACCAGGGCACGCCGACCGATGTGCTGGTGCAGATCCAGAAGGGCCGCAGCGAGAACGGCGTGGCCCGGGACCTCAAGGACGCTCTGAAAGCGAAGCTGGACCCGAAGGTGTATCACGTCGAAACCGACGACGGCGAGGACGTGCTGGTCAAGCGCCGCAAGGGACCAAACTTCGAAGTGAGGCTGGTCGAATCGACGCTCAAGGGCACTCGCATCGACATCGAGAAAGAATAGTCGTCGCGACCGCCGCGGCGGGTACCTTTCCGGGCCCGCGCGTCGCTCAGCCTGACGTGATGCTGAGCACCGCCACGAAATGACAGGCGACTCCGGCCAGCACGAAGACGTGCCAGATCGCATGCGTATACGGCCGACTTTTCCAGACGTAAAACGCGACGCCGCCCGTGTAGCACAGTCCGCCCGCCAGCAGCCACGCCAGTTCAAACGTCGACAGCGCCTGCATGAGCGGCTTGATCGCCACGATGGCGAGCCAGCCCATGAGCACGTAGAGCACGACGGAGGTGCGGTGGAAACGAAAGCCCAGTGACGTCGTCTTGAAAACGATGCCGAGCAACGCCAGTGTCCAGATGACGACCGCCAGTGACCAGCCCCAACTGCCACGCAATGCCCCGAGTGTGAACGGCGTGTACGTCCCCGCAATCAGCACATAGATCGCGGCATGATCGACGCGACGCAGGCGCAAGCGCAGCGCCGAGTCGCGGGACGCGTGATAGAGGGCCGAAGTGGTAAACATCAGCAACGCGCTGAGCCCGAACACCAGCCCGCCGACGAGCAACCATGGGTCACCGGAACGCAGCGCCGACAGCGTGAGCACCGGGATGGCGGCGCAGGACGCCACAACGCCCACGACGTGCACAGCGCAGTTCAGCGCTTCTTCACGTTGCGAATACGTGCTTGCTGTCATGGGTGGATGTCCCTCAGGCACTGCGGATGCGCCGCGGATTGTCGCACTCTCCATGGCACGCTCGTGTACTAAGATGTTGCGTTTGCAGCAATGGCGGCCTTACCCATGACGTCGGTCCTGATCCTGTACATGAGCCGCGGCGGTCACACCGCGCGCATCGCCCGCCGCCTCTGCGAGCACATCGCCGCGGGCGGCGGCCAGGCCACCATGATGGACGTGGTCGAGGCGACGCGTGAAGGCGTGGACTGGAGTCGCTACGACGTGGTGGCGGTGGGCGCGCCCGTGCTCTACGGCAAGTACGACCGGAGCGTGCTCGACTTCATCAGGCGAGAGCGCGCGCAGCTCGATGCCAGACCAAACAGCTTTTTTAATGTGTCGGTTGTCGCGCGGGTTCCCGAAAAATCCACCGTGGCCGGCAACCGCTACATGCAGAAGTTCCTGCAGCTTTCGCCGTGGCAACCGCGCGACCTCAAGGTGATCGCGGGCAAGGTCGACTATCCGTCCTGGCCGTGGCTCGATCGATTCATGATCCGGTTGATCATGAAAATGACGAACGGGCCCACCGACACCAGCGCGGTCATCGACTACACCGACTGGGACGACGTGCGCGCGTACGGTGGACACCTGCTCACGCTGCGGTGAGCGGGTAAGCCGGCTCCGCGAGCAGCCGGGGCCACCGAGGCGTCAACCCGCCGTCTTGCGCTTGCGCCGTGCGATGCCGGCAGGCTTCGCGACTTTAGCCGCCTTGGTCTGTGCGGCCCGTCGCGTGGGGACGCGGGTCTTTCCAGCTTTTGATTTCTTTGAGCTCCGCCTGGGCGCGCCAGCCTTCGGCACGAACTCACGCTCGAGCTCATCGATCGCCTCGCCCGTGTACACCGCCAGCCGCTGCAGGTGCGGCACCTTGTCGGCGCAGCCGGTGAATCCGAAGTAGAGCCCGCCGGCGTAACTGAGCACGGTGATGTTGAGCGCCTGGCCATGGGCCAGCGCGGAGATGGGGTAGTACGCTTCCATTTCCGCGCCGAGGAAATAGAACTTGCCGCGCGGACCGGGCACGTTGGAGATGATGATGTTGTAGATCGGCGGCACGCGTGCGCCGATGCCCGGCACGCGCGTCAGGATCTGCGGCGAGCTGATCAGGACGGTGTAGTCGATGAGCGCTTTAGGGCTCATCTGCTTCAGGAAATCGCGCCCGGCTGCGCTGCTGCGACGAATCCTGGCGAAGCGCTCGCGCAAATCTTCGACGTCAGTCGCCAGCGTGACGTTGGCGAAGCTGATCGCATTGCCGCCAGCCTCACTCAAGTCCCGCGGCAGCGCCACGGGGATTGAGGTAATCAACGGCTTGCGCGGCAGCTTGCCCACTTCGAGCAGATACCGGCGCAGCGCCCCGCTGCACGCAGCCAGCACCACGTCGTTGAGACTGCCGCCCGCCTCCTCGCCGATCTTCTTCAGACGCTCGAGGCTCGCGGCCTGCGTCGCCACGCGCCGCTGCGGCGTGACGTTGACGTTGAAAATCGTGCGCGGCGCCTCTGCAAGCGAGATGAAATCAGGACTCGGCTTTACGCCAAAAGCCGCCTTCGCGGTGGCGGCGAGGCCCTGCGCAAGACTGGGCCATTCCTTCGCCTCTCGCGCCAGGGCGGCTGGCAGCAGGCCCAGGGCTCCGAAACGTCCCGCGTTGCGAGGAGTGCGTGCCTTGCGCTGGCGCTCGGCTGCCCAGATGGGAGGCGTGTCGCTCGCCGCGGGGTCGCTCGAAAAATTCAGCAGGCCCACGCCGGACACGCCGTCGGCCAGCGAATGATGCAGCTTCGCGTACAGCGCGAAACGCCCGCCCTGCAGGCCCTCGATCAGGTGGATTTCCCAGAGCGGGCGATCCATGTCCATCGGGTTCGAATGCAGGCGCGAAATGAGGATGCCGAGCTCGCGTTCGCCGCCCGGGTACGGCAGGGCCGAATGGCGCAGGTGGTAGTCCAGGTCGACCTCTTTCGCGACGTCGAACGTGGGCCGCAAATGGCCACTGCCGATGCCCCGCAGCACGTAGTTGAACGGAGCCGCCGTGACGGGGAAGCTGCGCAGGTATTCGTAGATCGTGCGCGTGTAATCGCGTGGCGCGCCCGCGGGTGGCGTGAAGGTCTGCAGGCCGGCCACGTGCATCGGCGTCTGGCGCGTTTCCATCAGCACGAAGCTCAAGTCGAGCAGGTTCAGCGTCTTGGCCATGGGGTCCCCTCTGTTCTCTGGGCAATATAGGCGACTGCGCAACTCAACTGCGCGAGAACAACACCTCGCCTTCATCGGATAGATCGAAGCGGCTCGACATCGGCACCTTCGGCAAGCCAGGCATGCGCAAAATCTCACCGGTGATCGGGATCACGAACCCCGCGCCGGCGGCGAGCTGGATCTCGCGCACGGTGACGAGGAAATCTTTCGGCCGGCCCAGCAGGGCCGGGTTATCCGACAGCGACTGCTGTGTCTTCGCGATGCACACGGGCAGCTTGTCGAACCCTGCCTTCTTGAGCTGGTCGAGGTCACGCCTGGCCCGCACCGTGTAGTCGACGGCCTGTGCCCCGTACATTTCACGCGCGACCGTCGCGATCTTGTGCTCGATGGTGTCGGTCCATTCGTACAGCGGCGTGAACCCCGGTTCAGTGGTGGCGACGAGATCCCGCACGACTTCGGCCAGTTCGATGCAGCCCGCGCCGCCCTCGCTGAACGGCTTGGCCGACACTGCGCGCACGCCCAGGCTGGCGCAGTGCGCCTGCAAGGCCGCCACTTCCTCGGGCGTGTCGGTCGGGAAGCCGTTGATCGCAACGACACACGCCTGGCCGAATTTGCGGATGCTCTCGATGTGCTTTTCCATGTTGGAAAAGCCGCGACTCATCGCCTCGACGTCGGGCTTGCTCACGTCTGCAAGTGGCTTGCCGCCGTGCATCTTGAGCGCGCGAATGGTAGTGACCAGCACGGTGCACGCGGGCGCAAAACCGCCGTAACGGCAATTGATGTCGAAGAACTTCTCCGCGCCGAGCTCGAACGCAAACCCGGCTTCGGTCACCACAATGTCCGCGTAAGAAAGCGCCGCGCGCGTCGCAGTGATGCTGTTGGTGCCGTGCGCGATGTTGGCAAACGGACCGCCATGCACGAACGCGGGCGCGCCTTCCGTGGTCTGCACCAGGTTCGGCTTGATGGCCTGGCTCAAAAGCGCAGCCATTGCGCCGACCGCGCCAAGCTCGCCCGCCGTCACTGCAACGCCATCCGTCGTGTAGCCCACGACGATGCGGCCGAGTCTCGCCTTCAGGTCGGGCACGTCGCTTGCCAGGCACAGGATGGCCATGACTTCGCTGGCTGCCGTGATGTCGAAGCCGCTCTCGCGCGGAATGCCTTCGGAACGTCCGCCAAGGCCGATGATGATGTCGCGCAGCGCGCGATCGTTCATGTCGACGACGCGCTTCCAGGTCACGCGGCGCGGGTCCAGCCGAGCGTGGTTGCCGTTATGGAGCGCGTTGTCGACGAGGGCCGCGAGCAGGTTGTGCGCGCTCGAGACGGCGTGGAAGTCGCCGTTGAAGTGCAGGTTGATGTCCATCATCGGCAGCACTTCAGAAGCGCCGCCGCCCGCCCCGCCCCCCTTCATGCCGAACACCGGACCGAGGCTCGGCTCCCGCAACGCCGCGGCGCTGAGCACCCCGATGCGAGCCAGGCCCTGCACGAGGCCGATCGTCGTCGTGGTCTTGCCCTCGCCTGCTGGCGTGGGCGTGATCGCAGACACGAGGACGAGCTTGCCGCGGCTGGGACGCCCCTGGATCGCCGCAAGCGGCAGTTTCGCCTTGTAGTGGCCGTACGGTTCGATGACCGCCGGATCGATGCCGATGGCACGAGCGACGTCAGCAATCGGTTTCATGAATCACTCCCATGTTTCGGGTCAGTGTACAGGTCTGCAGGCGTATCGATGTCCTGCGCGGCGGATGACATGGCCACGCCAATCACCCGCTCCGGATAGCGGGCGATCACTGCGCGAGCACCGCGATCGCCCTGCAGTTCGGACAGCTCCCGGAACAAGTCCGCCGGGAAGATGGCGGGCACACCGGTCGTTGCGGCGTACTGCGCGGCGACGATTCGATCGGGTTGTCGTTCCCAATGCGCGATGAGTTGCCGCAGGTCGTCGGCCGTCACCGCGACCTGGTCTGCCAGCGCAATCAACACGCCACGCGCAGCGGGCGGCGCGTGCGCGAGCCCCGCGCGAATCGAACTCGCCAGGCCGGACGCATGATCTGGATTGAAAGCCACCTTCACCGGCGCGTCGCGCACCAATGGCTCCAGCAGCTCGGCGTTCGCGCCAAGCACCACGGCCACCGGATACCGCCGCTCGAGCTGCAGCAACGTATCGAGGGCCCGCACGAGCATGGGACGCCCCGCGATGTCGGCGAGTTGCTTGGGCGACCCGAAGCGCGAGGAACTGCCAGCCGCAAGCAGCATCACGTGCAGGCTCGAGGCTGCCGTGTTGCGATCGAGTGCCTGCCCGTGCGCCTTGCCATGCAGGTGCGCCTGGATCTCGGCGGCGATCCCGAGCGCGATGCTCGCCGGATCGCGGCCGCCGAGTTCGAGCCCCACCGGCGCATGCAGCCGTGCCCCGAATTTCGCCGCTGTCGCGGTGCCGAGCTCGTGCAGCAGTCGCTGGCGGCGCGACGCGGGGCCGAGCAACCCCACATAGGGAATCTGCGTCACGGCCAGCGCCTCGAGCGCGGCGCGATCGGTGGCGATGTGGTGGCTCATGATCACGGCGGCGTCGAAGAGCGCCAGGTCCAGGTGCTGCGCCAGTTGCGACGGCGTCGACAACAGCACGCGGCGCGCGCGCGGAAAGCGTGCGGCATCCGCATACGCGGGCCGATGATCGACCACCGTGACGCGCCAGCCCAACGTGGCACCGAGTTCGACGACGGGCATCGCGTCGGGGCCGCCGCCGATAAGCAACAGCTCGCGCGGGATGCCTGCGGCCCCGACGAACAAGCGCAACCGCAGATCGTCGAACTCGACGATGCCCACGGTCGCTGCGACCAGGTCATTGCCGGCTTGCGTTGCCAGAAAGGTGGTCAACTGCTCCGGCAATTCGTGCGGCGGGGCCGGGCCGCCCGCCACCCAGAGCGTCGCGCCGACTGGCAATGCCGGCACGCCGGAATCGAGCACGAAGGCGTACCGCGCACGCACGCGCTGCTCGTAGCACCGTGAGAGCGTCGCGAACGGCTCCCAGTGCGCGGCCGGATCGAGCCGTACGAGCCAGACGTCCAGGCCGCCTTCGCAGCCGGCGCCCAGGCCCCACAACAGGTCGTCGTCGCCGCCGTTGTCGTACCGGACCAGCTTCGGGGTGCCCGTCTCCAGCACCGCTGCCGCGTGCGCCGCAAGATCGCCCTCGAGACAGCCGCCGGAGATGATTCCCTCGTAGCGACCACCCGTACCGATGAGCATCTGCGCGCCTGCCTTGCGGTAGGTCGAGCCCCGGGTGGCGACCACCGTCGCCAGCACCAGCGGCGCCTGCTCGGCGCGGGCGCATTCGAACATCGACAATAATTGATGCAATGATCCGTCCATGCCCCGCTTTATACTAAATTCCGCTCGCCGGCCCACCGGCACCTGCATTGCTGCGTCTGGAGAAGATCCATGATTTCAATCTCGCTCAACGGCAAGACCGTGCAGTTGTCCGCAACACCCGACACCCCGCTGCTGTGGGCGCTGCGCGATGAACTGGGTTACACGGGCACCAAGTTCGGCTGCGGCATCGCCGCGTGCGGAGCGTGCACCGTGCACGTCGACGGCAAGCCAGTGCGCGCCTGCGTGACCACCATCGAGTCGGTGGCTGGCAAGCAGGTCACCACGATCGAGGCCATGGATTCGGACCGGATCGGCCAGGCCCTGCAAGCGGCGTGGATCCGCAACGATGTGCCGCAATGCGGCTACTGCCAGAGCGGGCAGATCATGAGCGCGGCCGCTTTGCTGGCGAGCAATCCCAGTCCCAACGATGCCGACATCGACGCAGCCATGCGCCGGAACCTGTGCCGCTGCGGCACCTATAACCGGATTCGCGCCGCCATCAAGGATGCGGCCGCGACGCTCGGCGCCTGAGGCCCGGAGACAGCCATGAGCACCAACGCATTCACCACGCGCCGCGATTTCCTCAAGGGCTCTGCCGCCGCCGGCGCGCTCGTCATCGGGTTCACGCTGCCCCTGACCTCCCGCTTCGCCCAGGCTGCGGCAGCCGCCCCGGGCGCAGCCGCGGGCTTTGCGCCGAACGCCTTCCTGCGCATCGCACCGAATGGGCAGGTGACGGTCATCTGCGGCCTGTCCGAGATGGGCCAGGGCGTGCACATGGGCATTGCCTCGCTCGTCGCCGAAGAACTCGACGCCGACTGGAAGAGCGTCAAGCTCGAGCAGGCGCCAGTCGACAAGGCCTACAACAATCCACTGTTCGGCATGCAGGCCACGGGCGGCTCGACCGCGATCCGCGGCCATTACGAGCCGATGCGCAAGGCGGGCGCGGCAGCGCGCGAAATGCTGGTTGCCGCCGCCGCGGCGCAATGGGGTGTCGATGCGGCCACGTGCCGAACGCGCGATGGCCGCGTAATGGGACCTGGCGGCAAGTCGGCCGGCTACGGCGAACTGGTCGGTGCGGCAGCGAAACTGCCGGTGCCGCCGAATCCCACGCTCAAGGACGCCAAGGATTTCCGCATCCTCGGCAAGGGCCTCACGCGCATCGACACGCCAGCCAAGGTCAACGGCAGCGCGGGCTTCGGTATCGACGTCAAGCTGCCGGGACTGCTCACGGCCGTCATGGTGCATGCCCCTGTGCCAGGCGCAAAGATCGTGTCGGTCGACGATGCAGCTGCGAATGCGATTCCGGGCGTCAAGCGGGTCGTGCAGATTCCGCAAGGCGTCGCCGTGCTGGCCGATGGTTACTGGACCGCCCTGAAGGGCCGCGACGCACTGGTCGTGAAGTGGGACGAAGGCGCGCTGGGTTCGTTGTCGTCCGCAGGAATCTCGAAACTGCTGACCGACGCGACGACCAAGCCGGGCGCGGTCGCACGTAACGAGGGCGACGTGAGTGTCGCCGTCGCGAAGACGATCGAAGCCGTCTACGAAGCTCCCTATCTGGCGCACGCCTGCATGGAACCCATGAACTGCACCGCCTGGGTGCGCAAGGGCGAGGCTGAGCTATGGGCCCCGACGCAGGGCCCAGGCCCGCACCAGGGAATCGTGGCGCAGTTGACCGGACTGCCGCCCGAGAAAGTGCAGGTGCACACGACCTACCTCGGCGGCGGATTCGGCCGTCGCTTCGCGCCGGACTTCGTCAACGCCGCTACGTTGATCTCGAAAGCGGCCGGCGTACCGGTGAAGCTGGTTTACACGCGCGAGGACGACATGCGCGCGTGGTTCTACCGCCCCGCATCGGTCACGCGCTTCACGGCCGGCCTCGATGCGGCCGGCAACCCGGTGTCGCTCACTGCACGCGTCGCGTCGCCGGCGCTGTCGGTCGCCGCGGGATTTGCGAAGGAACCCCCCAAAGGCATCGACGAATTCGCGGTCGAAGGCATCAGCGACATGCTCTACGCGTTCCCCAACCTGCGCGTGGAATACGCGCGGGCGGAGCCCGGCATCCCATTCTGGTTCTGGCGCTCGGTCGGCCATTCGCAGAACGTGTATTTCATCGAATCGTTCATCGACGAAATTGCGGCTGCGGCTGGCAAGGATCCGGTCGAATTCCGCCGCTCACTGCTCGCCAAGCAACCGCGCCTGCGCGGGGTGCTGGATCTCGCAGCGGAGAAAGCCGGCTGGGGCACGCCCCTGCCCAAAGGCATGCATCGTGGCGTGGCGCTCACGAACTGCTTCGGCAGTTTCGTCGCGCAGGTCGCGGAGGTCTCGATGGATGCAAGCGGCAAGCCGCTGGTGCATCGAATCGTCGCGGCCGTGGACTGCGGTCGCACGGTGAATCCGGACATCATCCACCGTCAGGTCGAAGGTGCCGTGGTCTACGGGCTCAGCGCCGCGCTGCACGAGAAGATCACGTTCAAGGATGGGCGCGTCGAGCAGTCGAATTTCAACGACTATCCGATGCTGCGCATGGACGAGATGCCCAGGGTGGAGGTGCACATCGTGTCCAGTACGGAAGCGCCGGGCGGCATCGGCGAGCCCGGGCTCCCGCCCGCGACGCCGGCGGTGGTCAACGCGATTTTTGCGGCGACGGGAAAACGGATCCGGACGCTGCCGATCTAGGACTTGTTCAGCAGCGAAGCCAGGTCCGCAAACGGCGACTGCGTCGCGCCGCCAGCGCGTTCGTCTTCGCGCAGCGAGCTGCTGCCCGACCCTTCCAGCTGGCGCTGGTGTTCGTTGTCGTGGCAGTACAGGCACAACAGCTCCCAGTTGCTGCCGTCCGCCGGATTGTCGTCGTGATTATGGTTCTTGTGGTGGACGGTCAGCTCGTGCACGTTCGGCTGCTGGAACTCGCGGGCGCAACGGCCGCAGATCCACGGGTACAGCTTGAGCGCCTGGGCGCGATAGCCCAGCTCCCGCTGGTCGCGGGTGCGACGCGCATCGGCGACGACGCGATCAAGGCGATTGAGGTCGGGAGTTACCCGTTTTCGAGTTGTCATGCTGCGCAGTGTGATGCAGCGATGCGCCGATAAGAAGTGCCGATGTCTGGCGGCAGGCAAGCCTCACCGTGGTTGCCGGGCCGCCGCCATCCGTGTTTGCCGTGACAGTGCACGAACGGCTGCCGCGTAACCCCGGACTTCTTCCAGGCCTGCACTCCATTAGACTGGCTTTACCGTTTCCCAACCCGCCCGGAGTATTCCCCGTGTCGAAGGCATTGATTGGCAGTCTGCTCGTCCTCACGCTCGCCCTGCCGCTCGTCGGCTGCAACAAGGCGCCGCCGGCCACCGCCGCTACCGCGAATCCCGCTGCGATGCCTGCGCCTGCCGACGCGAAGCCGCCGCATCCGCTGCCAGCAGCCGCTGCAGCTCCGGTCGATGTATCGGGGATTGCCAAGGCCGAGGGTGGCAAGACGATCGCCGAAGTATTCGCCGGCAAGGATCAGCTGGCCGGCAAACCCGTAACTTTGCGTGGCAAGGTCGTGAAGAGCAACGTTGGCATCATGGGCAAGAACTGGATTCACGTGCGCGACGGCTCGGGCGCCGAGGGCTCGAACGACCTCACGGTCACTACTCTCACGGCGCAGCCGAACGTCGGCGACACTGTGCTCATAACGGGTCCCGTGTCTCTTAATAAGGATTTCGGCATGGGCTACCAGTACGACGTGATCGTCGAAGACGCAGAGGTCAAGATCGAGTCCGCTGCGACGCTCTGATCGCTTACAGCCCGTCGGCGCTATCGCCGTAAGCGTCGGGTCGGTTTCTCCGGAACCGACCCGAACAGCCGCTGTCCACAGGGGATCACTGCCACCCATGGACGGGTCATCGTGCCAAACCGGGAAAATTTTGCTCTACGTCGCTCGAGATTGCTGCTCGTCGTTGTCTGCGCGGCGGCGGCCACCGCGTGCAACAGCGGTGGCTCGAGTCCAGACGGTAGCGGGAGCGGCGACGGCACCGGCGGTGGCACAGGGGGCAACACCTCGCCGCGCGGCGATCTGCTGCAGAATCCGCCTGCGCTGGTAACGACCCTGGCGGCGGGGAGTCTGCTCGCGGATCCAGGTGATCCACTGCAGCAGGCCCTGCTGCTGCAAGCGGGTTCGCCGGCTTGCGACATCAAGGTACACCGCATCGAATACAAGACGGTCGGCGGCGCTGGCGAAGCGACGACTGCGTCTGGCGCGCTGATGGTGCCGACGGGCACCGCGGCCAAATGCAGCGGCGCACGGCCGATCGTGCTTTACGCGCACGGCACCAGCACTGACAAAAGCTTCGACCTCACCGACCTGCAGAGCAGCGGCGACAACCCCGAGGGTTTCTTCCTGGCGGCCTTTTTCGCGGCGCAGGGCTACATCGTGGTGGCGCCGAACTACGCGGGCTATGCCGGCTCGCAGTTGCCCTATCACCCGTACCTGAACGCAGAACAGCAATCCAACGACATGATCGACGCATTGCGCGCTGCCCGCACGGCGCTGCCCACTGCGGATGCGCCGAACACGGCGGAATCCGACCAACTCTACGTGACGGGCTACTCGCAGGGTGGGTACGTCGCGATGGCGACACAGCGCGCGCTCGAGGCCGCGGGCAAGCGCGTCGACGCAGTCGTGCCGATGTCGGGTCCGTACGCGCTTGCGGCGTTCGGTGACGCCGTGTTCGCGGGTCGCGTGAACGGCGGTGCCACGGTGTTCACGACCATGCTGCTGACTTCGTTGCAGCGTTCGTACGGCGGGATTTACAGCACGACAACCGACGTCTACAGCGACCAGTATGCCAGCGGCATAGAGTCACTGTTCCCATCGACCGTCAACCGCAGCCAGCTCTATGCGAACGGCGCCCTGCCCCAGGACGCCTTGTTCAGCTCGATCCCGCCAGCGCCCGAGTATGCCGACATCACGCCAGCGACGACGCCAGCTGCGCTCACGCGCCTGTTCGAGCGCGGTTTCGGTGATGCGCCGTTGATCCGCAACAGTTATCGCCTGAGTTACCTCCAGGACCTGGCAGCGAATCCGGACGGCTACTGGCCGAACAAGACGACGAGCGAACCCCCGGTGAGCCCGGCGCTCGAATTCAGGAAGGCGCTGAAGCGTAATGACCTGCGCACCTTTTCACCGACGACTCCGACGCTGCTCTGCGGCGGACACGAGGATCCCGTCGTGTATTGGCTCAACACCGAGGCCATGCAGTCCTACTGGACCGCGAAGGCGCCGGCCGCAGCCCCGTTTTCCGTGCTCGACGTCGATGCCGCCACGACCAGCAACGATTCTTACGAGAGCATCAAGCGGCGTTTCGCCGTTGCGAAGGACATCCTTCGCGCGACTGCGGTCGTGCAGGGGGCATCAGACGGTGGTGACGAGGCTGTGCTCGAGGCGTACCACGCCGGCCTCGTGGCGCCGTTCTGCATGGAAGCGGCACGCGCTTTCTTCGCGCAACATTAGAAATAGCCCTGCTGCTTATTGCGCTCGTCGAGTACGCGGTGCTGCCGCACTCACCGCACCAGTTGCGCAACCTGTTCGACGAAGACGACGTCGGCCAGAGCAAGCTTTTCGGTGCGCGCCTTGGGCACGCCATCGGCGTCGAGAGCAGTCAGCAGCGACGTATGATTGAAGTTCCCGTCCGGCAGCTGGCGGTAACGGATGCCGAGCGCGGCCGCCAGTAAGCGCACTCCCTCGTCATCCGTGCGCACCACTTCGATCTGCGGCGAGGCCAGCTTGTGCTGCGTGGCAAATCGGGAGAGCTCGGCCATGGAGTCGCGCGCGGGGTCCAGCGTAACCATCACGAAATGCACCTTGTCACGCATGCCGGCTGGCAGCGCCGCGGCGGTCGCGTTGATCGATTGCGCGAGCAGTGGGCACACACTCTTGCACGTGCCGTAGAACATCGTCACCACGATGGGCTGTCCGCGGTACTGCGAGAGCAGCAGGTGCTCGCCCGCAGCCGTCTCGAAGTGGACGGGTAACTGGTACAGCGAGTCGCCCGGCATGGCCGCAGCGGCCGGCGCAGCACCATGATCGTGGTGCTGCATCGCGGGTTCGACCGGCGCTGCGGGGGCATCCGCGGCGTTGATCGCGACGCTCGACAGCAGCAGCAGCGCGCCGAGCGATGCGGCTCGCATGACGGCCATTCGATTTCCAATCAATGTCGTTCGTTTCATTTCGTTGCTCCCGTGGCGCACCTGAAGCCCAGGTTCGCCGTCGTGTAGCGGGCCTCGAGCGAACTCAGCAGCGCGACCCGCATCAGCACCGCATACTCGTCGCGGTTCTCAGCGGAGAGCGCGCCTGCCCCGCAGAACTTCAATTTATCGGCGTCGCCCTGGTTGCGGCTGTCGCTGCTCACCATGAGGCTGGTGTAGTCCTCGACCCATTCCCAGACCAGGCCATGCAGGTCCCGCACGCCATGCACGTTCGCAGGCGTGCGGCCGATCGACGGCAGTTGGCCGCTCGATGATTGCGAGTACCACCCCAGGATGCGCTCCTTCCACGCCGGATCCTGGCGTGCGTCGGAGCGCGTTTCGTCGGCAGCGGCCGCGTATTCCCATTCGTACCACGTGGGCAGCCGCGCGCCTTGCGCCTTGCAGTACGCGCGCGCGGCGTACCAGCTGACCTGCGTCACAGGCTGGTTGGCCTTGGCCGTCGCGCCCAATTCCAACGGCCCCGCCCACTGCGTGAGATACGTCTGCTCGGCATAAATCGCGGGGACACGATCGCGTTGCCACTCGGAGTGCTGTTGCACGAACGCGAGAAACTGGGCGTTCGAGACGGGCTCCCGATCGAGCGCGTACTGCCGCAGGGTGACGTCCTTGATCCCCTCGCCCGGTGCCAGTACGGATGCGAATGTCGCCGGACCGATGCTCGCCCGTTCCTGCGCCGCTGCCACCGTCACGACGGCAAACACCGCGACGGTGGCGCAACCCAGCATCCGCTTTGTGCGACGCATCAGGGTCTGGCTCAGTGCGCCGCGCCTGCCGGCCGCGGCGTGTTCTTGCGCACGTCGGCCACCTCGGCGGCCGTGACGGCGTCGCCCTTGTTGCCCCAGCTGTTGCGGACGTAGGTGAGGATGTGCGCGACCTCGTCGTCGGTCAGCTGGCTCATCGGCGGCATCACGGAGTCGTAGGCCGTGCCGTTCACGGTGATCTTGCCGCTCAAGCCGTTCAGGACGACGGCGATTGCGCGTTGCTTGTCCGTCATCAGGAAGTCGGACTTGGCAAGCGGCGGGAACACGCCTTCCATGCCCGCGCCGTTCGGCTGGTGGCACACAGAGCACGTGCCGCTGTAGCGCGACTCGCCCGCCGCGATCTGCTGTTCGAGCGTCATCGAGCCGGTCGCCGCTGCCGTGGCGGCCACCCGGACGGCGCCCTGCGGACCCGCGTAGTCGCCGAGGTACACCGAGTCCACTTCCTTGCCGGAGTACACCGCCTTGTTCTCAGGCCCGTTGATCTTGAGGATGCCGAGCGCGCCCTTGTTGAACGCGCGGAACAGTGAGTGATCCACGATGACGTAGCTACCCGGGACTTCCGCGTGAAACTCAGCAATGGCCGAGCCGCCTGCAGGGATCAACGTCGTCTGCACATTCTCCTGGAAGCGCGTGCCGCCTTCGAACCACACCTTGTCGAAAATCTCGCCGATGACGTGGAAACTCGAGACCAGGTTGGGGCCGCCGTTGCCGATGAACATGCGGACTTTCTCGCCGGTGTTCGCTACCAGCGCCTTGTCGCCCACGAGCGCGCCTTCGGCGCCGTTGAACAGAACGTAAGTGGGGTTCTCGTCGATCGCCTTCTGCATGTCGAAAGGCTGCAGGCCTTTCTCACGGTACTTGCCCGAGGTGTAGAAGTCGCCCTGCATCAGGTAGAACTCGTGGTCGACCTTCGAGAGTCCCTTCGGCGGCTCGACCAGGATCAGCCCGTACATGCCGTTGGCGACGTGCATGCCAACGGGGGCCGTCGCGCAGTGATAGACAAACAGGCCTTCATTCAGCGCCTTGAACGTGAATTGCGACCCGTGGCCGGGAGCCGTGAAACTCGAGGTCGCGCCGCCACCGGGGCCCGTCACGCCGTGCAGGTCGATGTTGTGCGGCATCTTCGACGAGGGGTGATTGCGCAGGTGGAACTCCACCGTGTCGCCCTGGCGCACGCGGATGAAGCTGCCAGGCGTCGTGCCGCCGAACGTCCAGAACATGTACTTCACGCCCTCGGAGATCTCTTTCTCGACCTCGCGGACTTCCAGCTCGACGATGACTTTGGCCGGGTAGTTACGATTCGTCGGGGGCGGAACGTGGGGCGGTGAGGTCAGGATCGCCTTGATCGGCTCGCCGCGCGGCGGACCAAAGTCGCCTTTGATCGAGCCGCCGGTGTCTGCGGCCGATGCCGTCATGGCTGAAAAGGCGATGACCGCGGCCGTCGCGAAAAAGTAGGTTCTGAACATCGTGAGCCTGCTCCGTGATTCCACTCTGCTTGCAATTCGACCACATCGTCCGCAGGACCGAATTGATGTAGGTCAAGTGAAGCAGGAGGATTACCCGGATCCGGGCGCTACGCCGTAGGACAACGGGCCAGCAACGTGCGGCGACGATGACAAGCGAGCGATGGGTCAGGCAACGCGCAGGTGGCATTGAAATGCAAAAGGGGCGCCCCTCGCGAGACTAAGAACCGGAGTGACGTCACCGCCGCTCTACGCCTGAGACTATGGACGACAGCGAAGTACGACGGCGAACGGACTCGAGGCACGCGGGCGCACAAGCTACATTTTCCCAGACCAGTGAGTCTTCGCCGACTTCGCATCACCGACGCAACTCGCAGGATCGATCTCTTCCAGGAGGTCCTCCGATGCTCTTCGACACGTTCTCTGACCGCTCGCTGCAACTCGCCA
>JANNGT010000325.1:0-3198 GCA_031404015.1 Gammaproteobacteria bacterium
GACCGGCAGTTGCTGCTGCAGTACATCTATGCCCTGGGCGCGCACGGCGCGCACAAGTTCTAGGAGATCCCCCATGAACAACGTGATCACCCGCGGCTTGCTCTGCCTCTGCGCGCTGATCCTGGCGCTCCCGGTGCACGCCGCCATCAAGGTGCTGGCCACGACTGCCGACTGGGGTTCGCTCGTGACGGAGCTCGGCGGCGACAAGGTCAACGTCTACACAGCGACCAGTGCGCTGCAGGACGTGCATCGCGTCGACGCGAAGCCGAGCCTCGTCGCTCGCGCCCGCTCGGCGGATTTGATCGTTGCCAACGGCGCGGAACTCGAGATCGGCTGGTTGCCAGTGCTGCTGCAGGAGTCCAGCAACAGCCGGATCCAGCCCGGCGCGCCGGGGTATTTCGAAATTTCATCCGCATTGCGGTTGCTGGACATACCGCAGGCGGTCGATCGCTCGATGGGCGACGTGCATCCTTTTGGCAACCCGCACGTGCATCTCGACCCGCGCAACATCGGGACGGCGGCGAAGGCGCTGACGGTCAGGCTGGCGCAGATCGATGCGCCGAACGCCGCGTATTACCAGCAGCGCGGTGCGGACTTCCAGGCGCGGTGGCAACAGGCCATGACGCGCTGGACTGCGCAGGCCGCGACGCTCAAGGGCGTGCCGGTGGTCGTCATCCACCGGGACCAGACTTACCTGATCCGCTGGCTGGGCATGCAGGAACTGGCTGCAATAGAGCCGAAGCCCGGCGTCCCGCCGAGCGCCGGTTACCTTGCAGGCCTCGTCGCGAAGCTCGGGGCGACGCCGCCCCGCATGATCCTGCGCAACGCATACAATGATCCCAAGGCATCCCAGTGGCTCGCAGACCGGATAAAGGTTCCCGTCGTCGTGCTGCCGTTCTCGGTCGGCGGCACGCCCGAGGCGAAGGATCTCTTCGGCCTGTTCGACGACACGCTGCGTCGATTGCACGCAGTTGCGCAATGAGCGATCTCGCTGGCGACCTGAGCATCCTGTGGCCGGCCCTCGTGGCAGGCATCCTCGTCGTGCTGTCGCACGTTCCGCTGGGGCAGCAGGTGCTGCGGCGCGGCATCGTCTTCATCGACCTCGCGATCGCCCAGGTTGCCGGCCTCGGCGTGATCGCCGCGCACTCGTTCGGCACGGAGCTGCAAGGCTGGACGACGCAGGCCGGTGCGGTGGTTGCTGCGCTGCTTGGCGCGCTGTTGCTGACGTGGACGGAGCGCAAGCGTCCCGAAGTGCAGGAAGCGTTGATCGGGGTGCTGTTCGTGCTCGCGTCCACGGCGCAGGTCCTGCTGCTCGCCAACAACCCTCATGGCGGCGAAGTACTCAAGGACCTGTTGGCCGGTCAGATACTGTGGGTCTCGACCGAGCAACTCGTGCGCGCGGCCGTCCTTACGGCATTGTTCCTCGTCGTCTGGTTCCGCTGGCGCAGTCGCATCGGCACGATCGGGTTCTACGTGCTGTTCGCGGTCATGGTCACGATGTCCGTGCAGCTGGTTGGCGTGTACCTCGTGTTCACGACGCTGATCGTGCCGGCCCTGGCCACCTACCGCCACGCCCGCAACCGGCAGTTGTCGCTCGGCTATGCGGTGGCATTTGCCAGCTACGTCGTCGGGCTTGCGATCTCGCTCTTCACGGACCTGCCGTCGAGCCCGGTGATTGTCTGGGCGATGGCGATGCTGGGGATCCTGCTGCACCTGACGGCACGCGGCGACGGCCAGCCGCTGCGCGCCGAAGAGGGCTGACTGGCAAGGGGCGGTGCAAAACCACGTCAACGCAGCGGGCAGTACCGCGTTGTAGGGGAGGTACACAACCTCATCCTCACGCAACAAGGACTACCCGATGTTTTATGTGAAATCGACACGCCTTGCCGCCGTCGCCGCGTTGGGCGTCACGCTCTTCTTCGCCGGTGCCGTACTCCCCGAAGCTCACGCCGGCAACGACGGCAAGCACAAGGCTCGCGCCACACAGGGCAAACACAGCACGCAGGGCACCTGGACTCGCACGACGACCGGTCAGCGCACTGACACAGGCCGTCAGCGCAGCACGGTCGTCACCCGTGACGATGGCAAGGTCGCGACGCGTGACACGACGGTGGTCAACGACCGCGCGGCTGGCACGCGCTCTGTCGATTCGACAGCCACCGGGTTCAATGGGCGCACGACCACGTACTCGAGCGACGCCCAGCGTACGGAGAACGGCTACACGCGCGACGTGTCGCGCACGCTGCCCGACGGGCAGGTCAATTCGCGCGCGATCGACGTGGCCTGCGACAAGGCGGCGCGGAGCTGCACCAAGAATGTGACTGGCCAGAATGGCGGCTGATTGATGCGCAAGGCGAGGTCATGGCACGACGCCGTGACCTCGTTCGCGCATCCCTAGGTGTGCCGTGGCCTGCGGAACACGTAGTAAGAACCGACGACGACTGCCAGCGTCATCAGGCTGAAGTAGAACTGGCTCGCAAGCTCCGGCGTCACGGCCATGGCCACCAGCACCGCGATCATCGCGCCGATCGTGACGTAACTGAGCCACGGGAACAGCCAGACGCGGACGGCCTTCGATTCGGTCTCAGGGTGCAGGCGACGCAG
The DNA here is from genome assembly GCA_031404015.1 of Gammaproteobacteria bacterium. Classification (GTDB taxonomy): domain Bacteria; phylum Pseudomonadota; class Gammaproteobacteria; order Steroidobacterales; family Steroidobacteraceae; genus RPQJ01. The sequence goes on from JANNGT010000325.1 coordinate 2,605, forward strand.
CCGAATATGCGCAAACGCCGTCATCAGGTAGACGAACAGGATCACCGTGCCCGTCGTGCTGATCAGGAACGCGAACACCTTGTTCGGCGAGACGATCGCAATGACGACGCCAATCACGCCGACCAGGGAGCCCAGCAGGATCGATCTCGCCGGCACGCGCCGCGAGTTGACCTCGACCAGCCAGCGTGGCGCGTCGCCGCGGTCCGCCATCACGTGCAGCACGCGTGAGCACACGTACACCGCGGAATTCAGGCACGACAGCACGGCCGTGAGGATGATGAAGCTCATCACTGCGCTGCCCCACTGGAAGCCCATCACGTTTAGCGCCAGCGTGAACGGCGATTCGCCGGGCTTGATCGTGGGCCACGCGACCACACAGACGATCAGGAACAGCGAGAGCACGTAGAAGAGCAGGATCCGCCAGGTGATCGTCGTCGCCATGCGCACGACCGCCTTCTCGGGATCCTTGGATTCCGCCGCGGCAACGGTCGTGATTTCGGCACCCACCAGCGAAAAGAACACCGTGGTCACCGTGGCCAGCACCGGCACCCAGCCCTTGGGTGCAAAGCCGCCGTGCGCGGTCAGGTTGGCGAG
>JANNGT010000326.1:0-35619 GCA_031404015.1 Gammaproteobacteria bacterium
CCGCCGCTGGTGCCGGAGAAGCCGATCAGCCCGAACATACCGCTGGTCATGGCGCTCGGAGTGTTGCTGTCGCTCGCCGCGGCGCTGGGTCTCGCGATGTTCCTGGACCAGACTGATGACAGCGTCCGCAGCCGTCTCGACCTGTCGCAGTTGCTGACCGTGCCGCCGCTGGCGGTGGTGCCCTGGATCGAGACCGACGACGACCGCAACGCACAGCGCAGCGGCAGGCGGACCTGGCTGGCCTCCTCGCTCGGCGGGCTGGTCGCGCTGTTGCTGCTGGTGCATTTCATGTGGCGCCCACTGGACGTGGTGTGGCAGGTCCTGCTGCGTCGGCTGGGCATCTGAGGCCAAGGGGGGAAGTCACGTGACTGGCATCGACAAGATCCGCAAGGCACTCGAGCTGAAGCGCACCGGGACGCTGCCGGGTTATGCGCCCGACTCCAGCGCAGACAGCATGATCGCGACCCAGCGTGTCGGCGCGGCACCCGAGCGGCACGAGGCCGTCCGCGAGCCGCCGCGTCCGGTGCCGAAGCGCAACCCGTCTCCGCGCAGGGTACCGGTTGATGCGGCCGCGCTGCGCAATCGTCGTATCGTGCTGCCCGGCGATACCAGTGCCGCAGCCGAGGCGTTCAAGATGCTGCGCACACAGGTGCTGCAGATGATGCGCAAGAACGGCTTCAGCTCGCTCGCCATCGTGAGCCCGACGGCCGCTGACGGACGCACCGTCACCGCCATCAATCTCGCCGCCAGCATCGCCGACGACGCCGACCACACCGCGCTGCTCGTGGACCTCGACCTGCGGCGTCCGGGCGTGCACGAACTGTTCGGTTTTCCCGTCGAACGAGGGGTCGACGCCTGCCTCGTCGACAGCGCCCTGGACGTTGCCGAATTGCTGGTGCGACCCGACGGCTTCCACAAGCTGGTGCTCTTGCCGGCTGCGCGTCCGGTCGCGGGCTCGTCGGAACTGCTCGCCGCCGAGTCCACGCGCCGGGTCACGCGCGAGATCAACGCCCGTTACACCAACCGCATCGTGCTTTACGATCTGCCGCCGCTGCTCGAGACGGCCGACGGCCTGTCGTTCCTGCGCTGCGTCGATGCCGCGCTGCTGGTCGTGCGCGTGGGCGCGACACGCCGCGAGGACGTCGTGCGCGCGCTGCACATGATGCGCGACACTCCGGTCGTCGGCACGGTGCTAAACGGCTCGCGCATGCCACGCGGCGGATGACTCTGGCGGACCCCGCATCATGTATGAGCAGTTCTTCGGCTTGCGCGAGCGTCCGTTTTCGCTGTCCCCGGACCCGCGGTTCCTGCTGCTGACGGAGCGGCACCAGGCCGCCGTTACGATGCTCGACTACGGCCTGGCGAGCGAGGCGGCGATCAGCGTGCTGACAGGCGAAGTCGGCAGCGGCAAGACCACGCTCACGCGCCACCTCGTGCAACGCCTGGGGCCGGACGTGACCGTCGGCCTGATCAACCAGACCCACCGCAATTCCGGACGACTGCTGCTCTGGGCCGCGCTCGCGCTCGGCATCGAGGTGCGCGGCAGCAGCGCCACCGCCAGCTACAAGGCGTTCGCGCGGTTCATCGGCGAGCAGCGCCGCCAGGGTCGGCGCGTGCTGCTCGTCGTCGACGAAGCGCAGAACCTCGGCCCGACGCGGCTCGAGGAACTGCGCATTCTCTCGAACGTGAACGACGACGGCGGCACCGATCTGCAATTGCTGCTGGTCGGACAGCCGGAGCTGCGCGCGACGATGGCGCGACCGAAACTCCGCCAGCTGGCGCAGCGGGTGGCCGTGGAATGCAATCTATCCGGCCTGACGCGCGACGAGACGCACGAGTACGTCCGTCATCGGCTGACGTTCGCAGGCGGTTCGGGCGACCTGTTCAGTCCTGGCGCGGTGGACCTCGCGCACATGCACAGCGGTGGCATCCCGCGCCTGGTGAACCAGCTCTGCGACCGGGCGCTGGTCTATGCGTTCGCCGACCAGCAACCGAGCGTCGGCAGTGGCCATATGGATCAGGTCGTGCGCGACCGGCTCGACGGTGGCATCTTCCCCGACGCGGTGGCACCGGAACGGCGTCCGCGCCGTCGGACGGGTTGACGAATGCCTTCGCCCACGGCCGTACTGGCTTCGACGACGCGGGTCGCCTCCACGGCGATCATGTGCGTCCTGATGGTTGGCATGGGCCCGGCGTTCGCGGCAGCGACGCCGGCCACACTGGCCGTGATCGTCAACAGCGCCGACCCGCTCAGTCGCGCGATCGGCGACTACTATGTGCAACGCCGCGGCATCCCGCGGAGCAACGTGGTGACGGTCGAGTTCGCGCCGGATCGGGACACCCTGCCGCTCGCTGAATTCGCGCGGCTCAAGGCACAGATCGACCGCGCCACCCCGGCCAATGTTCAGTTCTATGCGCTCACGTGGGTACGGCCCTTTCGCATCGACTGCATGTCGATCACCAGCGCGATGGCTTTCGGTTTCGATCCCGAATTCTGCGCGACGGGTTGCAAGCGCACACGCTTGTCGCCCTATTTTTCGTCGGAGAGCGCGCAACCCAGGCATGACCTGCACGTGCGGCCGACGATGAGCATCGCGGCCACGTCGCTCGAGCGGGCCCGCGAACTGATCGATCGCGGCATCGCCGCTGACGGCAGCCAGCCGCGGGGCACGGCGTACCTCGTGCGCACCGGCGACACTGCGCGTGACGTCCGTGCGCAGGGTTACCCTGCGGCGAGCGAGATGGCCGGCGATCGCGTCACCGTAAGCATCGAAGAATCACGCGGCGTCACCGACCGCAAGGACGTCATGTTCTACTTCACCGGCGCGGTGGACGTGCCGGGTATCGCGAGCAACGAATACCTGCCGGGCGCCGTGGCCGACCACCTGACCTCGACCGGTGGCGTGCTCGTCGGCGGCACGCAGATGAGCAGCCTGCGCTGGCTCGAGGCCGGTGCGACAGGCAGCTACGGTACGGTCGTGGAGCCCTGCAACCTCACGGCCAAGTTTCCGCACCCCGGCCTGATGATGCGGCACTACACGCGCGGCGAAACATTGGTCGAGGCGTACTGGAAAAGCGTCGCCATGCCCGGGCAAGGCCTTTTCATCGGCGAACCGCTCGCGCGGCCGTACGCCAGGCCTGCGGTGACCGGGACGGTTTTGCGGTGAATACAGTCACCCGCTTCGACCTGGCGCGTCGCCGCGGCGATCCGCGGCGCAGCGTGGCCGATGCAGCCCCGACAATCCCGACGGTGGCGCAAGCCCGTGCGACGGTGCCGCCGGAGTTCATCGCCCTGGGGCGTCGCGTCATCTTCGTCAATCGCTTTTTCGACCCCGACATTTCCGCGACCAGCCAGGTGCTCACCGATCTGGCGCGACGGCTTGCCGAGCAGGGCGTCGACGTGCACGTCGTCTGCTCCCGACTACTCTACGAAGGGACTGCGCCGGCGCTGCCGGCGTACGAGGAGCTGCAACGCGTCAAGGTGCACCGCATCTGGACCACGCGGTACGGTCGCGCATTCCTGCCGGGGCGGGCACTGGACTATGCGAGCTTCTATCCCGCCGCGATGCTGCAGCTGCGCAAGCTGGTTCGCAGCGGGGACATCGTCGTCGCCAAGACGGATCCGCCGCTGCTTTCCGTGGCCATCGCGCCGCTCGTGCGCCGGCGCGGCGCGAACCTCGTCAACTGGTTGCAGGACGTCTTTCCGGAAGTGGCAGGAGGCCTGCGGTCGGGGTGGCTGTCGACCCTGCTGCTCAAGCCGCTCATGCGCCTGCGCGACGGTTCGTTGCGTGGGGCCCGGATGAACGTCGTGCTCGGCAGCGGCATGCACGACTACCTGCGCGACCGCAACGTGCCGGAAGCGCGGCTCCGCATCGTCGAAAACTGGGCCGTTGGCGAACCGATCCGTCCGATTCCGGTCCAGGCGAGCGCACTGCGCCGCTCGTTGGGTGTCGGCGACCGTCTCGTCGTCGGTTACTCGGGCAACCTGGGCCTGGCGCACGATTACGAGACGATCCTGGCCGCCGCCGAACTGCTGCGCGGCGATGCCGGCATCGTCTTCCTCATGGTCGGCGGGGGTTCCGGCATGCGCAAGCTCAAGGCTGCCGCGCACGGCCGCGGCCTGGAGAACCTGCGCTTCCTGCCGTACCAGCCCCGTGAACGCCTGGCCGACAGTCTCGCCGCGGCCGACGTGCATCTCGTGACCCTGTTGCCCAGCGTCGAGAGCTACATGGTACCGAGCAAGCTGTACGGCGCGATGGCCGTGGGTCGTCCCGTGATATTCGTCGGTCAGTCAACCGGCGAGGTCGCGCGCGCGATCGCACGCGCCGGCTGCGGTTGCAACGTGCCCGCCGGCGACGGGTTGCGGCTGGCTTCCGAACTGCAGCGAATGCACGACGATCCCGCATTGCGTGCGCGGCTCGGCCTCAACGCCGCCGCGGCCTACGACGCGAACTACACCTTCGAGTCCGCGGCCGGGCGCTGGATCGACTTGCTGCAATGGGTGGTCGCTTGACGCCGGCGTAGCGCGGCGGCCAGGACAACCAGTACCAGCAACACGCCGGAATCCGCCGCTCCGCCGCCACTACTGCCACGATTGTCTGTGCTGGCCTGCGCTGCCTTGGTGCGCGGATCGTTCGCAACGACGTCGCAGGCGATGTTTGCCACCCAGCCTGCGAGGTCGGTGGTCAGCGGAATCGCTCCGAGGCCGCCCTGGTAAATCCCGATGGCCGAACCGATCACGGGTGCGCGCCCGTAAATCGTGCAATACACCGTCGCCGCGGCGGCAAAGCGTCCGACGTCGCCCATGTGCACCGGGTCGCGGTACAGGTCATTGATGCTGGTGATGCCAGGATATTTTCCCGCGCGGAACTCCTGGTCGAGACGCAGGAACACGTCGCCGACCGGAATCACGCGCACGTCGGCAACGCCGCGGTAGTCCTGCTGGAGCTGCCGATGCAATTCGTCGAAGTAGGCCTTGGCGAGAGTGGTGGGTTGCGTCGCGGCGGACGACACTGGCTGGCGCCAGTATTCCGCATAGTTGCCTGCCGTGTCGTCCTGGCCGGGCCAGGCGGCGTACACGTAGAAGCGAGTCTGGCTCGAAGGGCCGGCGCGGGCGAGATCGATCAGTGTATGGATCGCGGCCTTCTCGCTGCCGAGCGTCGACCCCGCGCCGCGATACGGCTGCAGCGTGACATGATCCCAAGCGGTGTCGCGGAGTGCGGTGTTCCATGGACCGCCGAGCGTGAAGGTTGGGTCGGCCGGATTGGCGACGATGTAGGTCAGGGAGCTGGCCGCCCGAATGTGGAAACCCACGGCCAGCGGCGTGCCCGAATCGGACGCGAGCGCGCCGACACCCTCCGGCACCATGTCGTTCGTCAGGCTGTTGCCGATCGTGTAGAGCGTAGCGGCCTGGGTCGGGACGACGACCCCGACCAGACAACAGCAGAGCAGCAGCGCGCAGAAGATGCTCCGAATGGTCATGCACTCACCTTGCCAACGATGCATGACGCGGCAATGACGCAGCCCATCAGCGTTGCCGGCCCGCGTAGACCGTGCGGGCGAGGCAGCCGGCGAGCATCGCACCCGCGAGCGCCGCGGCGCCCCAACCCAACTGCAGCAGCAGTGCGGCAACGGCCAGGTAGGCGGCAGCCCAGGCGACCTGCGCACCCACCAGCTTGCGGCGCTGGCCCGTCGCCGTGAGGACGTTCGCCTGGATGGCAAAGATCGCTGCCGGAACCGACGCCAGCGCCAGCAGCGCCAGGGCCGGCCACGCCGCCCGATACTCCGGACCGTAGATGCCCATGATCAACGGACTCGCCATGGCGACCAGCAGGCTCGAGGGCACCGCCGCCAGCAGCGCGGTGCGCAATGCGAGCTTGCGAGTCGTCTCGAAGTTGCCGTCCCCGGCGACCTGGCTGGACAGCAACGGCAAGGTCGAAAAACCGAGTATGTTCGGCAGGAAGAGCAGCGCGGCGAACCACTGGCTCGCTGCGCCAAGGTGGCCCGCCTCGGCGTATCCGCCCGGCGCGCGCACCAGCATGACGGTCGCAAGCCAGATCGCAGGTGTCCACACGACGTTCAACAGCAGGATCGGCAGGCTGACGCGTTGCAACAGGGTGAGGCTGGTTCGCGACAGCCGACCGAAGGCCTTGAGCGACGCCCCGCGCAGCTGATCGTGCACCGGCCAGCCCCGCAGGAGCACGCCGGCCAGACCGCCGATGACGAGTCCCCACAGCGCGCCATCGATGCCGTCCCACGCTGCTCCCGCCGCCGTTGCGACGACGAGCAGGGTGCTGGCGACGATCCCGGCGACCGCGGCCCCGCGCAATGCGCCGAGACCGGTGAGCATCCCGAGCTGCAGCGCACCGATGCAGTCGACCAGCACCAGCAGCGAGCCGATCCGCAACGCCGCACCGAGGGCCGGTCGTGCCAGCACGGTCTCTGCCAGCCAACCGGAGAGCGCGGCGCAGACGACGGTCAGGATCGCCGCGCCGACGAACGTGGTCCACGTGACCACCGCGAGGGCACCCTGCAGTCGTGCATGATCGTGCCGCGCCGCGGCGAATTCGCTCGACGCGGTGAGGCGCATCGCATAGGAGACAAGCGAAGAAAGCAACGTGACCGTGCCTTGCACCGCCACGAGCCCGCCGAAGTCGTGCGCGCCGAGCAGCCGCGCCACGATCAGCATTGCCAGCAGCATGCCGCCGCGCGATGCAACGAGTTCGGCGCCGATCCAGAACGAATCGCTGGCGAGACGCCGCCGCAGGCGCGCGGAGTCCGGCCCGTTCAGACGCTCACCCCGCGCTGGCCCGAGGTTGGCGCAGTCCGTCGCTGACCGGCGATGACCTCGCGATACAACGCGTCGAGCCGCGCGCCGTGCACTTGTGGCGACAACTCCGCCAGCACGGCGGCCCGGCCGCGGCATCCCATCGCGTCGGCCGTCGCAGAATCCCCTAGCGCCGCGCACAGTCGATCCGCGATCTCTCCAGGATCGAGCCCGGTGACGAAGCCCGCGTGGTGCCGCCGCACGATGTCCGCGACGGCCACGCCGGAACTCAGGACGACCGGTCGTCCCGCCGCCATCGCTTCCACTGCAGCCAGGCAGAAATTCTCAGACGACGACGCGAGTGCAAACACGCCACAGTGCCTCAGCAACCAATCCTTGGCCGCTCCGGTGACAAATCCCGGCCACAGGATCGAGTCTGCGATCTGCAGGTCGCGTGCCTGGTGCTGCAAGGCGGCGACGTATTCCGGGCTGCCTTCGCCCGCGACGACGAGTGCCGCGTCCGGGAGGCGGCGGCGGACTGCGGCGAAAGCCGTGAGCAGGCGTTCCACGCCTTTCTTCGGGTCGAGTCGTCCGAGGAACAATGCCCACGGTCGTTGCGCGAGGGATTTGAATCGTTCGTCGACATGAGACCAGGGTGATCCGGTCGCCGCCGCAATCGCCGACATCGCAAGGGGGATGACGGCGCGTCGTTGCGGCAACGGCAGGCCGGCGGCTTGTTCAAGTTCCTGCGCGCTCGTGAAGAGCACAGCGCCCGCACGGCGCAGCAACGGACCCTCGATGAAACGAATCGAGTTGCGCTTCACCCAGGGCCTGCGCTGCTCGCGACCCCAGCGTTCGAGAACGCCGTGCGGTTGAACGACGAAGGGCACTCGGCGCATTGCCGCTGCCAATGCCGCCGCGCCGGGAGCGAAATTGAACAAGCCGTGCACGTGGATTACGTCGTATCGGTCGACGTTGTCGAGCAGCCACGGCAGCATCGGCCATGACGCCGAATAGAACAGTGTCTGGCGCGGGAAGAACCACGCCGCACATGCAGGATCCTCCTGCAACCGGCCGAACGCGACGTCTGCGCGCCGGCGATCCGGTCCGTCGTCGTCGGTCGTGACCAACTCGCTCGCAACACCGGCGGTCGCGAGCGCGGCCACCGTGTTCAGCACGGCGACACTGGAGCCCCCGCGTGCCAGGCTGATCGAACCGATCGCGTGTAGAACCCGCAACGGCTGTGATGCTACGAACTCCGTGTCGTAGCCGCGCAGCATGGTGTTCATGCTTCCCTCATCTCTCGCACGCCGATCGGACGCGCTGGATTGCCTGCGACGATTGCGCGCGGGAGCACCGACCGAACCACGACGGCTCGTGCGCCGACTATGGCGTCGGCACCAACGACGACACCCGGACCGATAAAGGCGTCTGTGCCGATCCACGCGCCGGACTCGATTCGCACCGCCGGCTTGAGCAGTGGCAACGCAGGATCGCGCAAGTCGTGGGTGCCAGCGCAGACGTGGGCGCGGTAGGAAATCGTGGCGCGCTCCCCGATCGTTACCTGGCCGAGGCTGTAGATGAGGACGTCTTCACCCACGGCCGACCAGTCGCCGATCTCGACGTTCCACGGCATGTAGAAGCGCGTCGAGGGATACACGTTGACATGCCGGCCGATCTTCGCGCCGAACAGGCGCAGCACGACGCGGCGCCAGGCGAACAGGGGGCGCGGGCTCAGGCGCACGAGCCACTGACCGACGGACCAGAGAATGCGGCGCAGTTGCTCCGACGCCGTGTACTTGCTTGCCGACCGATTGGCCGCAACGGCGCTGCCAGACGGGTCGTTCATGGGGGGTCTGCGGATGCCGGGGACGACGGCTCGCGAATGCGCATCCCCGTGACGCGTTCCAGCGCACCGATGCGGCCGTCGCGTGATGCTTCGCCGGCCAGCGCGCGTGCGATCTCGCGCCGGCGCAGGTCCACGAGCACGCGGTACCAGAATCCCTGCAGGAAATGAAATGCGAATCCCGGTATGCCGTCGAGAAAGCCGAGCCGCAGGAAGTACCGGTACTGGAAATACAGCAGCGGTCCGATGCCGAACGGGAGCTTGTTGTAGATGCGCTGTTTCAGCCAGCGTCGCATCGCCGCCGACCCGTGCAGTTGCGCATCGGTTGCAGCGGGCCCCGATTGCGCATCGAGTTCATCGAGCACGGTTTGCGCCGCCTCGAGCGTGGCGTACCGCAGGTGTTTCTGCGACCACCACGTGATGTCACGCTGGTTGTCGTCGACGAATGCACCGGCGAAATGCTGTACCCGGCCACGGTCGAGCACGGCGTGTTCGTCCATCCAGCGCGGCTCGATGCGAGCCGAGCCCCGGCGCCAGAGCCGCAGGTGACGCATTGGATGCATACCGCCGTGCCGGATCCAGCGCCCGAGGAAGTGGTACTTGCGCGGCAGCAGCACGCCGTGCACGTCGCCCGCCAGCGCGTCGAGGCGCCCGGCCAGCTCGCGCTGCAGCGCCGGTTCGAGGTATTCGTCGGCATCCAGTCGCAGTACCCAGTCAGTGTCGATGTTGCAATGATCGAGCGCCCAGTTGAACTGGGTGGAGTGGTTGCTCCATGCGTGCTCGAAGATGTCGGCGCCGCGCGTGCGCGCCAACTCGCGCGTCCCGTCGGTCGAGCCTGAATCTACGACGCAGATGCGTGCAACGACTGGCCGCAGGCTATCGATGCATCGTTCGATGTGCCCGGCCTCGTCGCGCGTGAGTACGATGGCGGTGATCGATGGGGGCGGCGTAATCATGTGCGGGGCCGTTGGAGGCTGCTGCGAAATTCAACGGAGCAGGTTGGAGAAGACGGGCGCTGCCGCATCGGTCTCGACGCGGCCGGCAGCTGGCGAGGCCACGGACCACAGACGGTGAGCGTTCACGGCCAGTGCGATGTAGCACCACAGCAGCAGGCCTGGTCCTCCGGGCGAGAGCATCGATGCCTCGCCCACGTTGGTTGCAACGCAGGCGGCGAACAGCCCGAACCAGCGCGCATCCTGGCTGCGCCAGGCCAGTTGCGCCAGCTGCAGCAGCAGGAGCGCGAACAGCAGCCCGCCGAGGATGCCGGTCTCCTCGAGCACTGCCGTCGGCAGGAAGCCTTTCTCGACCGGCGCCGAGATCGGGATGCCGTGGAACTCGACGACCAACGTCGGCGCGGTGCGTGCCGCGTAGACGCCGAACCCGTTGCCGGTCAAGGGTCGCTCGACGAAGTTGCGCCACTGGCCCGCGATGCCGGCGCCGCGCGATTGGTGGAATGCTGCGCTGAGTTCGCTCTCGCCCGAGCGCTTCAGCAGGAATGACTGGAACTGGCCGGTGATATCGCCCCGGCCGAGGATGAACAGCGCCAGGCCCAGGAATCCGAACGCAACGAATGCCGCCACACGCATGCGGCTGGTGGTGAGCGCTGCGCGACGACCACCCTGCCACAGATGCAGTACAAGGCCGGCGCCGGTTCCTGCGATCGCAGCGAACAAGCCGGTCCGCGCTTCGGTCAGCAGCAGCACTGTCCAGCACACGACGGCGAGGCCTACCAGCACCGGGCGCAGCGACCGCCCGAGCACGACGGCCAGCAAGCTGGCGGCGGACAACGGTGCGGCAACGATCGCGAGCGTTTGCGGATGGCTGAAGATTCCCTGCAGGCCATTGCCATTGAGCCGAAAGGCGACGGACGGCACCAGCAACGTGGCGGCCGAGCCGGCCATGACCACGATGCTCAATGCGGCGAACCATGCCGTCAGCTTCGCGAGCTCGGCCGGCGCCAGGGATCTCACGCCGACGAAAAGCGTGCTGATGACCCAGACAAACGTGATCGCCTTGAGCAGCGAGACGCCTACCTCGACGCTGTTGGCAACGGAGAGCACCGCGGCGACGGCGGCGAACGCCCAGAGCCATCCGAGGGCCGCTGCATCGCCAAGTCGCAGCAGTGGCAGTACGCGAATGCCGCCGACGACCAGGACCAGCCAGAGCAGCGGTCCCGACGCTGCGCCCAACTCGACCAGGCCCGGGTTCACGAACTTCACCACGACCGCCAGTGCCATGGCCTGGATCACGCGTGCCGGACCCAGGCAGGCCCAGAGGGCGAGGGCGACCAGGACGATATTGACGCCGGCTGGCCAGACGACCAGAGGGGCGAGCACGGCAACGATCGCCGTAGCGGCGCGCACGCCCTCGCCCGACGGGTAGCGCTCGATGTGATCCGGGATTCGCATGCCCTGCCATCATAACGAAGGACATGTGACAGACATTGTGACGCCGAGACATCTGCCTGTAACGATTCCCCCACAGGATGATCGGCCGGTCCTCCAGGTCCCATTTCCCATGTCCGATTTCAAGCACGGCGGCGCCAGCGAGCGCTGGCGAATGTCTGCCGCGGCCTGGGTCGCGTTGCTGGTCGCTGGGGCCCTGATTGCGTTCGGCTTTCGCGACGCGATCCGGACCATGGTGGACATCTGGTTCAACCGTCCCGAATACAGCCACGGGATGATCATTCCCGTCATTGCGGCGTTCCTCGTCTGGCAGAAGCAGGAGTTGCTGTCCGCCGCCCGATTCACCGGCTCGTGGTGGGGCGTCGCGCTGGTCGTGGCCGGTGCCGGGTTGCACGTCGTCGGCCACATCGCGACCCTGTACGTGCTGCAGCAGTACGCGCTGTTGATTGTGCTTTACGGCGTGATTCTCGCGTTTACCGGCTGGCCGGTTTTCCGCAAGTTGTGGATGCCGCTGCTGGTGCTGGTGTTCATGATTCCGCTGCCGCAGTTCCTGCTGGCGAACCTGTCGGCGTACCTGCAGTTGATTTCGTCGCAGATCGGCGTCTGGGTCATCCGCCTGTTCGGCATCAGCGTGTTTCTCGAAGGCAACGTCATCGACCTAGGCGAATACAAGCTGCAGGTGGCGGAGGCCTGCGACGGCCTGCGCTACCTTTTCCCGCTGCTGACGCTCGGTTTCATCATGGCCTATTTCTACCAGGCCGCGTTCTGGAAGCGGGCGCTGGTATTCCTGTCGAGCATCCCGCTCACGATCCTGATGAACAGCTTCCGCATCGGCGTGATCGGAGTCGCCGTCGAGCACTGGGGCGTGGGCATGGCCGAGGGCTTCCTGCACGAATTCCAGGGCTGGGCGGTGTTCATGGCGAGTGCCGGGCTGATGCTGCTGGTAATGGCCCTGCTGAGCCGGATCGGTCCGGGCCGTCGGCCATGGCGAGAATTGCTGCAGATCGAATTCCCCGCTCGGACGGCCGGTGCGGCGTCGGGTTCGGTGCGTGCCTTGCCGAAGTCACTGGTTGTCGCGGTCGCCACCCTCGGAATCTACGTGCTCGCGGTGAGCGTGACGCCGGAGCGTGCGGAGACGATCCCGCTGCGGCCGGCGTTCAGCACGTTCCCGGACCGGTTGGGCCCCTGGGACGGCAGGCCTGATTCGCTCGAGCGCGTCTATCTCGACGCCCTGAAGATGAGCGATTACTACCTCGGCAACTTCCGCCGTGGCGACGAGCCGCCTATCAATCTCTACGTCGCCTGGTACGACTCGCAACGTGCGGGCAAGTCCGCCCATTCGCCGCGGTCGTGCCTCCCCGGTGGCGGTTGGCGCATTGACGACCTGCAACAGGTGTTGCTGCGCGATGTCCAGGCCACGTCCGGTCCGGTCATGTTCAATCGTGCGCTGATCAGTTACGGCAGCGAGCGCCAGCTCGTCTACTACTGGTTCCAGCAGCGCGGGCGCAACGTCACCAACGAGTACGCCGTGAAGTGGTACCTCTTCTGGGACGCGCTGACCATCGGCCGCACGGACGGCGCTTTGGTGCGGATCACTACGGTGCTGCAGCCCGGTGAGGATCCTGCGCAAGGCGACCGCCGGCTCGAAGAATTCGCCGCCCAAGCGGTACCGCGCCTGGCGGCATTCGTCCCGGACTGACGCATGGACCTGCTCCTGGCTTTTGTTCTCGCCATGAGCGTGACCATGGCGCTCATCCCGCTGCTGACACGCCTTGCGGGCAGGATGCAAGTCCTCGATGCGCCGGGCCCGCGCAAGGTGCATTCGACACCGATGCCACGCGTCGGCGGCATCGCGATGGTGGCGGGAACGCTGCTGCCATTATCCTACTGGTTGAATGGCGACGCCCGCCTTCCAGCCTTCCTCGGGGCTGCGTTGTTGTTGCTTGCGGTCGGTGTTTGGGACGATCGATCCGAGCTCTCGTACCTGCCGAAGTTTGTGGGGCAACTGGTCGCTGCGGGCGTAGTAATGATGTTCGGCGGCGTGCTGATCCATTCGCTCATGCTCGGTGATCGCGTCGAATTGCCCACGATCATCGCGGCACCGCTGACGTTGATTTTCCTGGTTGGCGTCACCAATGCGATCAATCTAGCCGACGGGCTGGATGGCTTGGCGGGCGGCACGACGCTGCTCAGCTGCTGTGCCATGGCGTTGCTTGCGCTGACGATCGACGATCGCTTCGTGGCCATCGTCTGCGTCATCGTGGCCGGAAGCATTTTTGGCTTCCTGCGTTTCAACACGTATCCGGCGCGGATATTCATGGGCGACGGTGGCAGCCAGTTCCTCGGGTTCACCGTGGCGGTGCTCGCCGTGCTGCTTACTCAGAGTGAGCTGGCTCCGATCAGCACCGCGCTGCCCATTCTGCTGCTTGGCCTGCCCATACTCGATACGCTGGCGGTGATGCTGCAACGGTTCTCCGAAGGGCGGTCGCCTTTTGCGGCTGACAAGAATCACATCCATCATCGACTACTGGCCCTGGGGTTCGAGCACTTCGAAGCGGTGTTCGTGATTTACCTGTTGCAAGCGGTCCTGTTCGTTTGCGGCTGGTACCTGCGCTACGAATCGGACCTGGTCATCCTGGGTACTTTTGCGTTTTTCGCCGTGGCCGTAATTGGCCTTCTACAGCTCGCCGCCCGGTCCGGCTGGTGCTGGCGCTCCCCGGAGGCACAACCAGAGGCGTCGCGGGCTGCAACCGTGCCTGTCCGCTGGTGGAGGGTACTGCGGACGAGATTGCCACATTGGGCACTGGCTCTGGGGGGGCTCTGCGTCGTGCTGTACGCCCTGCGTACGGCGTGGCTCGCTGCCCCCGTCCCGCCGGACATCGGTTGGCTGGCAGCCGTACTTGCGGCTGCGCTCACGGTAACTGGAGCCGTGTCTCTGGTGCGGCCTGTTCCGCTCTGGCTGCTGCATGGCGCGCTTTATGTGGGTGTGGTCGCGGTCGTTTTTCTTGATATCACCGCGTCGCCGCGGCTGCCGGCCTTAGTTGACAAGCTCGGCTTCGGCCTGCTGGCGGGGTGTATCACGATTTCGTTCAGGTTGACGATGCAGCGGCGGTTTCAATTGACTCCACTGGACTTTCTGGTCGTTTTCGTCGCCCTGGCCCTGCCCAACCTGCCTGGCTCTGTGGCAACACCACGCGATCTGGGCCTCGGTGCAATCAAGGTTCTGGTCCTGTTCTATGCCATCGAACTGCTGCTGAGCCACTCCGCGAAGTCAAGGCTCCTGTTGCACGCCGGCGGAGTAGGCATCCTGGCTCTCGTCGGCTTGCGGGGCCTGCTTTGACCGCTTGGCCGGTCACCCATCGTCACACGACCGTCATGCATGGTCGGTAGCGTTCCCTTTTCTTCCATCGCGTTGCACTCCCAAAGCACGGGGGCCAGTGCCAGAGGTTTTCGACCATGACCGACCGGCATCGCTCGCGCAGCCTGCGAACTTCGTTCGTCTTGATCTGCACCGTCGTGCTCGTCGCGTGCGGTGGCGCGGAGTCGCGCAAGGAGCGGTACCTGGAGAAGGCGCAGGCTCTGGTGGCCGAGCAGGATTTCGAGAAAGCGCAGCTCGAGTTGCGTAACGCTTTGCAGATCGATCCCAACTTCATTCGGGCACAGGTTCTGATGGGCGAGGTGTCGGAGCGCCTGGGGAACCCCCGCAGCGCGCTGCAGCATTTTCAAGCAGCGCTGGAACTGGACCCATCGAATGTGACGGCCCGGGCGGGGCTCGCAAAGATTTACGTGTTTGGCGGTATGCCCGAGAAGGGCCTGGAGCTGGTTGCAACCGGCCTGGCACAGTTGCCTGATGATCCACAATTGCTGACGGTACGTGGCGCCGCGAAGGCGCGTATGGGCGACTTCGACGGGGCATTGGCTGATGCCGAGAGGGCATTGGCGACCGCACCTGATCTCGATAATGCGGTGTCGCTGCTGGCATCGCTGTACGTCAGGCGGGACCGGATCGACGATGCCCGCAAGCTGGTTGAAGGCGCCGTCAGTTCGCTGCCGCGCAATATCGAGTTGCGACTCGTCCTCGCCGAGATTTACCTGAAGTCAGACCAGCGGGCGCAAGCCGAGAAGCTGTTGCGCGAGGTCGTGGAGCTGCAGCCTGACAAGCTGGCCCACCGCTATCGTCTCGCGCGCTTTCTGGTTGCGGATGGGCGCTCCAAGGATGCCGAAGAGGTGCTGCGCGACGCGGTCGCGCAGGTCCCAGACAACATGGAAGCGAAGTCGGCCCTTGTAGACCTGCTTGCATCCGGGGAATCGTTTGATGCGGCGGAGAAAGCCTTGCTCGGCTTTGTCCGGGAAACACCAAAGAGCACGGAGCTTAAGCTCTTGCTCGGCGACTTTTATGCGCGCCGAGGCAAGACGGCCCAGGCTGAGCGGACTTATGCCGAAATTGTAAAGCTCGACGGCACCGGTCCCCGCGGACTTGCGGCACGCAATCGCCTGGCGGCAGTCGCTGTGGGTGACAAACGCCTCGACGAAGCGACCCGTCTGATCGAGGAGGTGCTGGCAGCGAACCCGCAGGACAACGATGCGTTGATCCTGCGGGCGGACATGGCACTGACCAGGGACGATGCGGCGGCGGCCATTACCTACCTGCGGGCGGTTTTGCGCGACCAGCCGACCGCGGTCCCGGTGCAGCGGGCGCTGGCGAGGGCTTACCTGCAGTCCAATGACCTGGCGCTGGCGGAGGAGACGCTGAAAAAGGCCGCGGAAACCAACCCCGGTGATCCCCAGTTGAGCGTGGATCTGGCGCAGTTGCTTATCCGTTCCGGTCAGGTCGACCGAGCGCAGCAATCATTGCAGGACACTGTTGCGGAGTCGCCGGGCAATCTTTATGCGCAGGAGCAATTATTCCTCGTTTACTTGTCCCGGAAGGATATGGCGCAGGCGCGGGCAACAGCGGAGGCGGTCCGGTCCGCCCGACCGGATCTTTCCTTGGGCAACTACCTCATAGGGCTAGTCAACAGGGCAGAAGGCAAAACCGCCGCGGCGCTGGCTTCCTTTGATGCCGCTTTGGCGCTGCGGCCGGACGCCAGCGAGCCCTTGACGGCGATCGTTGAACTGCTGGTGAGCCAGAAGCGGAATGACGAGGCCATCGCACGGGTTGCGGCGGTCGTCAGGGCTCAGCCACAGAACGCCGCTGCTCACAATCTCCAGGGCGAGTTGCTCACCGCCAGCCGGCGCCTGCCGGAAGCGCTGACCGCTTTCGAAGCAGCGATCGGGTTGTCGCCTAGGTGGTGGGTGCCCTATCGAGGCAAGGCGCTCGCTCAGCTCGCGCTGAAAGACACGACCGGTGCCGCGCTGACGCTGGATCGTGGTGTAAAGGACACGGATGGCGCGGTTGCGTTGATCGTCGATCTTGCCGCGCTCCATGAGCAACTCGGTCAGCCCGAAAAGGCGATTGCGGCTTATGAGGCACTGCTGAAAGAAATCCCGTCGAACGAAGTCATCGCCAATAACCTAGCCATGCTGCTTGCTAATTATCGCAGTGACGCCAGGAGCCTGGAGCAGGCGCGGCAGCTGACTCTCAAGTTCAAGGATACTTCGGTGCCTGCCTTCCTGAATACGAGCGGTTGGGTCGCCTACAAGCAGGGCAGATATCCTGAAGCCGTCGCGCTACTGCAACGCGCGGCAGACAAGGAACCGGGTGCGCCGCTCATGCGATACCACCTCGCATTGGCACAGATCAAGGCCGGGCAGGGTGAGCTGGCGCGGCGGAATCTCGAAGACGCGTTGAAGTCCAGCGCGGCATTTCCCGGCGCCGACGACGCGCGCACCCAACTTGAGCAGCTCAGACGATCCTGATATGAGCCATCGCCGCACGGTTTCGAGGATGGTTGGCGCCGACTCGCCAGTGGTTCGTTGCCTGCTCGCCGCGTTGCTGGCATCGAACAGCTTCATCGGCAGTTCGGCGGCGGTCGGAGCAGTCTTGGTCGACGATGCGACACTTGTCGGCAGCAAGACCACGCCGGTCAGTCGTGGTTTTACTATCTCGCAGGCAGGAACCTATGAACTGACGCTCAGCGACGTTGGGTTTCCCGCTCCGCTCGCGAGCGTGCAGGCGGCGATCACACGTGGCGACCAGCTCGTCGTCGTGCGCAGGACGCCGGGCACGGTGAGTTTCACTGCAGAAGCGGACACCTACGAGCTGCAGATCGCGGGTGTCGCAGCCGGCGCGAGCGGACTGGGTACGTTCGCTGTCAAGATCACATCGGTACCATCCGGCAGCACGCCGCTCGATTATTCCGACGTGGTCGAGACTACGCTGGCCGCACCGCCGGTTGGGCAGCTGGCGTTGCAGACTCAAGTCACGTTGGGCCAGGCCGGTGCGCACCGGATTTCCCTGAATGACATCGCGTTTCCCGAGCCGCTGGCGAGCATCGCACTGTTGCTGACGCGGGGCGGCGTCGAGTACGCGCGTCTTGACGCTGCAAATCTCACCGCAGATTTCACTGGTGCCGCCGGTGCGTACGACCTGCTGCTCGTGGCGCAAGCGGCAACGACGACTGCCACGGGATTGTTCGGTGTCAGGGTCGTCAATGTCGGCTCCAATGCGCCGGTGTTCGACGAAAGTTATCCGATCGGCAAGATCAGCGCGATCGACACCGTGACGCTGCCGGCTGCAACCACCTATACCATGACGGTCACCGATCTCGGCTTCCCGGTGCCGCTGGGAACTGCTTCGGCGACACTGGTGCGCGGTTCAGAGTTGCTCGCGCGTGTGGCTGGCGGAAACTCTGTCTCGTTCAATACGACCGCCGGAGTCGTCGACCTGTATGCGCTCCCAATACCGGCGCCGCCGGCAGCGGTTGGGGCAATGTCGGTCGAGGTGCTGCAAGGCGCGAGTCAACTCAAGTCCGGAGTCTACGTCGCAACTCCGGATGCAACGTCGGGTGAGGCCACGCTGTTCAGCGACGTCGCCGAGGTGTCGGCTGCCGGCACGTTGCGCGCAACGTTGACGGATTTCGAGTTCCCCGTGGCTTTCGGCAGCCTGCAGTTGGGCGTGATCCAGAACGGCCTGCTACTTGGTCGACGCACGGGAGCGGGAACCATCGACCTGCCAGTGGAGTCCGGAACGCTCGCGATTCTGGTCGCGTCTGCGCCGGCAACGACGCCTGGCAGCGGGCTCTTCGGGGTGCAATTGACGACTGCGACTGTTGGCACCCTGCTGTACGAGCGGACACGGGCGGCGGGCGCCCTGTTCCAGCAGCGGGTCATCACCGTTCCCGCTTCGGGTTCATACGACGTCTCGGTTTCGGACCTGGAATTTCCGGTGCGCTTCGCCGAACTGGCGGCAGCCGTGACGCGTGGAACGCAGAAGGTCGGGTTCGTTTTCGGCGGCGGCAAGTTCACCTTCGCCGCGACGCCCGGTGACTACTTCATCAACTTCATCACTCGCGTCGACGGGGCGGCGACCTTTGGCACCTACGGCCTGAAGGTCGAAGAAACGCCACCGCCGCCGACGGTGTCGCTGACCGCTGCCGCGACGTCGGTCGCCGCTGGCGCATCGACCTCGCTCACGTGGTCGAGCACGAACGCGACCAGCTGTCTTGCCTCCGGTCAGTGGACGGGCAGCAAGGCGGTCCAGGGCAGCGAGAACGTCGGGCCGATCAACACGCAGAGCACCTTCACGCTCGCGTGCACGGGTCCAGGCGGCACGGCTTCAAAATCGGTCGCCGTCGAACTCCGGAGCAACTCGGGGGGCAATGGCGGCGGCGGTGAGTTCGATGCCAGGACGTTAATGCTGCTACTGCTCCTCGTCGCCTGGAGCCGCCAAACTCGACGACAGGCTCGCCGATAGAGAGCAGAGGCTCCTCAGGGAGCCTCGTTGGCGGCCATCAACGCCCAGTCGTCGGCCCCGAATTGTCGGCCTGCGCGGGAGCGGTCGGCAGGGCCGGTTCGTCCAGATAGCCCTCGATCGCCTCGCGCGACACCGAGCCGTACACCACGCGTCCGCTGCCGAACACCAGGCTAGGCGTGCCGTTGACGCCAAATTTCGATGCGATCGCGGCGATCTTCGCTGTCGGCGAAGCACACGAGCCGGCGGTTGCCGGCACGTCACGCCCCTCAAGCACCCATGCGCGCCATGCCGCGTCCTGATCGGTGGCGCACCAGATGCGATCCGCGCGCGCGGTCGCACCCGGGTGCAACGACTCGATCGGGTAGATGAACGTGTAGACGGTGACGTCATCCACACCCTCGAGCGACTGCTCGAGCTTCGTGCAGAAGGGACAGTCGGGATCGGCAAATACGGCAATTTGTCGCTTGCCAGAGCCTTTCACGCGCTTGATCGCCAGTTCCGTCGGCAGCGCCTTGAAATCGACCGCATTCAGTCGCGCCAGGCTCTCCTGGGTCAGGTTGCGGCGCGTGGCGACGTCGAAGACCTCGCACTGGAAGCCGATTGTCGCACCGCCATCCATGTAGAAGACGTTGCCCTGCTGGTCGATGACCTCGTACAGGCCGCCTTGCATCGGCACCGGTGCAATGCTGCGGACCTTGGCATTCGGCATCAATGCCTCGACGCGCTTCGTGTCGAGGACCGGATCGTCGCCGTGGTCGGATTCAGCGGCAACAGACGCCGTCGCGAGCACCAGTGCAACGGCCGCAGCCACCACTGACGACACAGCGCGCCTGGTCATTGCGGCTCCCGCACTGTCTCGTGCCGGTCATTGAAGGCACGCAGCTCGCCGACCGCCTGGCGCAGGTCGGTCAAGGCATCGACGAACTCGAGCCGGAACTCAAGCTGGGCAGCCTGCGTCATGCACTGCCGACTGGTGCGGAACCGACGGGCGGCAAGGTCGTAGCCGGAGGACGCGGCCGTCAATCGACGATCATGGGCGACGAGAGAGCGCCAGAAGCGCCTTGAAAACAGGGGCATTGCTCGCAACTCCTTACGTTCGCTTTCTTCTTGCTTGTTCACTTGATATCCCAGATCAAGCGCTCCAGTTCCGCGATGCTCTGTTCGAGCTGGTCGACCGACTCGCAGTACTCGCGCCAGGCCTCGATGGCCGCCGGGTCGCGACTGCTCGCGCTGGTCGGGCTGAGCTGACGCAAAGCGCTCTCCCGCCGCCGCAACTGGCCGATCCGCCGGTAATCGAGTTCATCGAACCGGCGCCAGAAGTCCTCGTCCGACTTGGTCATAGGCTCTTCTACCGCGCATGGCCGGTGACATCAGTCATTCCCCGGAACGCGAACGAGGATAGCTAACGACGATGACAGTTCGGTTTACCGGGAGCAGCCGCCCGCTCCCGCTGCGACGAAATCGCGTGCCGAATCAGAAAAATAGTCTGGTTTTCGTCATACGAATGAAACGTCTTCAGTGGCCGATGGCAATACGCCTGCACGACATTCGAATCTGTAAAGGAACGGCAACGCACGGCTGCGAGACTTCGGGGTCCGGGAAAAGGTGGCCCGACCCAAAAATGAACGCTTCAACGTCAGCCCTCCCGACCTATGACGAAAATCCGCTGGCTGAAACGCTGACGGAACAGCTGGAAGCCCTGCGCCGGCGGGCGCGACCGATCGCCATCGTCTTCGGGGTGATTCTTGCTGTTGCGCTGTTGCTCGCGCTGCTGTTGCCCGCCACCTATCGCTCGGCCGGCACGATCCTGATCGAGCAGCAGGAGATCCCGGAAGACTTCGTGCGATCCGCGGTCACGAGCTTCGCCGACCAGCGCGTGCAGATGATCAGCCAGCGCGTGATGACCTCCACCAACCTGCTGGAAGTCATCGAGAAGCACCAACTGTACGACTTCGACCGTGGTCGTACGCCGCGCGAACAATTGGTCCAGCGCATTCGTGACGACATCAGCCTGGAAATGATCAGCGCGGACGTCGTGGATCCCCGGCGCGGTGGCGTGGTCAAGGCGACCATCGCCTTCTCGGTCGCGTTCAAAAACCGTTCCCCGGAGGTTGCGTCGCGGGTCGCCAACGACCTCGTCTCGCTCTACCTGCGGGAGAACCTTGCAACCCGCAAACAGCTGGCGGAAGGCTCGTCGCAGTTTCTTGCCAGCGAGGCCGAACGGTTGCGCCGGCGCACGGACGAGCTGGAGCAGAAGATTTCGCAGTTCAAGCGCAACAACCTCGAGCGGTTGCCGGAGATATCGGCCGCCAGCGCGGACCAGCTTTCGCGCATGACGGAGGAACTGCGCGAGGTCGAGACGCGCATTCGCTCGTTCGACCAGCAGATGGTGTTCCTCGACTCTCAGCTGGTGCAATTGAGTCCCACCGCGGACGCCGTCACGGCCTCTGGCGCGCGCGTGCTGAACCCGCGCGACCAGTTGAAGTCCGCCCGGGCTGAACTGGCGGCGATGACTTCACGCTATGCGCCCGACCACCCCGACGTGCGCCGCTTGCAGCGCGAAATCGCCCGGCTCGAGGCCGATGCGTCCGCGCCGGGCAGTGCTGCGGACGCACGCTACGAACCCAGTCAACCAGACAATCCCGCCTACATCCAGATTCGGGCGCAGCGGGAAATGACGGCCAGCGAACGTTCCACGCTGATTGAACGGCGCGGCGAACTGCAACGACTGATCGGCCGCACCGAGCGCGCCCAACTCGAGATGCCCGACATCGATCGCGAGTACCGGGCGATGTTGCTCGAAGCCCAGGCGGAGCAGCAGAAGTATGCCGAGGTGCGGCAGAAACAGATGGCGGCGCAGTTGTCGCAGAACCTGGAGACGGAGCAGAAGGGCGAGCGCTTCACGCTGATCGACCCGCCGGTGCAACCGCAGGAACCGATCAGCCCGAACCGCCCCTTGATCGCCGGTCTCGGGTTGCTGCTGGCGCTGGCGGGCGCAATCGGCACGCTGGTGTTGCTGGAGGCGGCGGACCCCCGCGTCCACGGCCGCCGACAGCTTTTGCGCATCGTCGGTGAGCCGCCATTGGCGGTCCTGCCCTGGACCGCCGAGTCACCCCCGGCCGCGTGGCGCCACATCAACCCCGCCTGGGTGATTGCAGGTGCGGTCGCTGTCGGCTTCAGCGCCCTTGCAGCGATTCACTTCTTCTTCAAGCCGCTCGACGTGCTGTGGGCCGTGCTGGCCCGGCGTTTCGGCGGCTGACCACGGATCGCCACGGGAGTTCGCACCTTGGATCGAATCGAACGCGCGTTGGAAAGATCGCGGTCGGAACGGGACCGCGGCAGCCGTGCGCCCGCCGACTCCGTCGGCCCCGGCGCGCGTGCGCTCAAGCGCATCCCCTCCTCGACGGCGGTCGATCCGCCGGCGCCGCTTGCTGCCGCCGGGGTGGAGCAGGAGTCTGTCCGCACGCGGCGTGTGCACGTCGATCCCGCAGCGGTCAGGGAATCCGGATTGCTGCCGGCCAACCTCGCTGGCGTTGCGGGTCACGGCACCAAGATGCTGCGCGCGATGATCATGCAGCGCATGAAGCAGCGTGGCTGGAACACCCTTGCGGTGGTGAGTCCGGGCGCGAACGAAGGCAAGACGTTCGTCGCGGCGAATCTCGCCATCGCAATCGCTGCCGACCCGAACCACACGGCGCTGCTGGTGGATCTCGACCTTAAGCAGCCCCGCGTCCACTCGCGGTTCGGGGTGACGCCGCAGGCGGGTGTCGAGGAATGCCTCGCGGGGCGCCAACCGTTGTCGGCGGCGCTGCTGGGGCTCGAGGAGTACCCGGGTCTCGTGCTGCTGCCCTGCCATGCCCCGGTGACCCAGTCGTCCGAACTGATCGGCAGCCAGCGTGCCGTCTCGCTGTTTCGCGAACTGAAGGAGCGCTACGTCAACCGCTTCGTCATCTACGACCTGCCGCCGATGCTCGCCGGTGATGATGCCGTGGTGTTCGCTGCGCACGCCGACGCGGTGCTCGTCGTCGTGGGCGACAACCGCACACGACGCGTCGAACTCACACGCTGCCTCGAACTGTTGCAGCACGTGCCCGTGCTCGGCACGGTCCTCAACGGTTCGACCGGCAAGGCCGGCGCGCCGCCGCCTTCGCGCTGACCCACCCGATCCGCCGCGGCATCACACCATGTACGAAAACTTCTACGGCCTGCGGGAAAAGCCCTTTTCGCTTACACCGGACCCGGAGTTCCTGTTTCCCGCGCGGCACCATCGCCGCGCGCTGCTGCAGCTCGAATTCGGGCTGGCGAACAAGGCCGCGTTCCTCGTCATCACCGGCGAGGTGGGATCGGGCAAGACGACGCTGATCCAGTACCTGCTCGGCACGCTGTCAGCCGAGCACACGATCGGCATGGTCACGAACACCACCCCGGACGCGGGCCAGTTGCTGCTGTGGGTGTGTTCTTCGTTCGGGCTGGAAGTGGGCGGTCGCGATGATGCCGAACTGTACCGGCAGTTCGCCGCATTCCTCGAGCGCGAGAATGCCGCGAACCGGCGCGCGGTGCTGATCGTCGACGAGGCGCAGAACCTCGGCGAGGACAGGCTCGAGGAACTGCGGGTACTTTCCAACCTCAACATCGGCAAGAAGCTGCTGTTGCAGACGGTGCTGGTCGGGCAGCCCGAATTGCGAAAGTTCCTGCAGGCCGCCCGCTTGCGCCAGTTCGCGCAGCGCATTGGCGCGGAATACCACATCGGCCGGCTCACGGCACCGGAGTCCATGGCTTATGTCGCACACCGGATGCACGTTGCCGGTTGCGAGCGGGCGGACGTCTTCGATGAAGCAGCCTTGACGCTTGCGCACGAATCGAGCCGGGGCATTCCGCGGTTGTTGAACCAGCTCTGCGACACGGCCCTGGTGTACGGCTATGCCGAGGAGAGCGAGCGCATCGGTGCCGAACTGATGCGTGACGCGATCAAGGACCGCTGTGAAGGCGGCATC
The DNA here is from genome assembly GCA_031404015.1 of Gammaproteobacteria bacterium. Lineage (GTDB taxonomy): Bacteria > Pseudomonadota > Gammaproteobacteria > Steroidobacterales > Steroidobacteraceae > RPQJ01. The sequence continues at coordinate 23,867 of JANNGT010000326.1, forward strand.
TTCCCCGGTCGCACGCTGACGCGCAGGGCGCCACGCGCCCGGCGACAGACCGCGCCTGCCAACCCAGCTTCGGAGGCGCCATGATCGTCCAGCGTAACCTGACCGGCTTTGTCGTCTTTACCGGCGACAGCGTCCTCGACGCGCTCAAGAAGATCACGACGAACAAGTCGCGGATCGTCTTCGGCGTGAGCGAAAGCGGCGTGCTCGAAGGCATCCTCACCGACGGTGACTTCCGGCGTTGGTTGTCGTCCGAGGAGCAGATCGATCTCGACCAGCCGGTGTCCCGCGCGCTCAACCGCGAGTATGTCGCGGGCGCCATCGACGAGGATCCGCTCGTCACCGAGGGTCGCTTTCGCGAGGGCGTCGATTTTGTGCCGCTGGTCGATGCCAGTCGTCGCATCGTCGCGATCGCGTCCCGCACTAGCCGCGGCATCGAGATCGAGGGCAAGGTGATCGATCGCGACGGTCCTGCCTTCCTGATCGCCGAGATCGGCAACAACCACCAAGGCAGCTTCGAGCTGGCGTGCCAGTTGATCGACCTGGCGGCCGAGGCCGGGGCCGACTGTGCCAAGTTCCAGATGCGCTCGATGCAGGCCCTCTATCGCACGGGCGGCCATGCGACCGACGGCTCCGACGACCTCGGTGCGCAGTACACGCTCGACCTGCTGAGTCGCTTTCAGCTGGGCGACGACGAGTTGTTCCGCGCCTTCGACCACTGTCGGTCGCTCGGTCTGGTGCCGCTCTGCACCCCATGGGACGCCGACAGTCTCGTCAAGCTCGAGTCGTACGGGATGCAGGCATACAAGGTGGCCTCCGCGGACCTGACCAACCATCCCTTCATCGAGACGCTGGCCGCGACCGGCAAGCCGTTGATCGTCTCGACCGGCATGTCGACCGAAGCCGAGATCCGCGACAGCGTCGCGCTGCTGCGCCGTCGCGCCGCGCGCTACGTGCTGCTGCATTGCAACTCGACGTATCCGGCGCCCTTCAAGGACATCAACCTGTCCTACGTCAAGCGCCTCGCCGAGATCGGCCAGTGCATCGTGGGCTACTCGGGCCACGAACGTGACGTGTATGTCGCCGTGGCCGCCGTCGCGAACGGCGCGAAAGTCGTCGAGAAGCACTTTACGGTGGATCGCGCGCTTGAGGGCAACGACCATCGCGTCAGCCTGCTGCCCGCAGAATTCGCGCGCATGGTGCAGGGCATACGGCAGGTCGAGTCGGCGATGGGCTCGAGCGCGGAGCGTCGCATCACGCAGGGCGAGATGATGAATCGCGAGACGCTGGCGAAGAGCGTCGTCGCCGCCGTGGCCGTTTCTGCGGGCCACTTGATCGACGAGTCGATGCTCGAAGTTCGCAGTCCGGGCAATGGCCTGCAACCGAATCGCATGCGCGAACTGATCGGTCGACGGAGCCGCCGTCCGGTCGCGGCCGGCGCGCCGTTCTTTCCGAGCGACCTGCAGGACGCGTCGGCCGAGCCGCGCACCTATCGCTTCGACCGGCCGTGGGGCCTGCCGGTTCGTTACCACGACCTGCGTCGCCTGCGTCCGCTCACGAATCTCGACCTGGTCGAGTTCCACCTGAGCTACAAGGACATGGATCTCGATCCGCGGGTCGTGCTCGACGAGCAGTTCGACCTGCAGTTCGTCGTGCACAGCCCAGAGCTGTTCGCGGGCGATCACGTGCTCGACCTTTGCGCGGACGATCCGGAATACCGGCAGCGTTCGATCGCGGAACTGCAGCGTGTGATCGATACGACACGCGCGCTGCAGCCGTTCTTCAAGCGCAGCCAGCGGCCCTGCATCGTCACCAACGTCGGCGGCTTCACCGCGGACGCGCACCTGCGCTCGTCCTCCATCGCCGCACTCTACGACCGGCTCGACGACAGCCTGTCGCGTCTCGACGCAGAGGGCGTTGAGATCATTCCGCAGACGATGCCGCCGTTTCCGTGGCATTTCGGCGGCCAGCGCTATCACAACCTGTTCGTCGCGGCCGATGAAATCGCGGCGTTCTGCGCCCGGCGCGGCATGCGCGTCTGCCTCGACCTGTCGCATTCGAAACTTGCCTGCAACTATCACCGCTGGTCGTTCCACGAGTTCCTGCTGACGGTCGCGCCATACTCAGCGCACCTGCACATGGCCGACGCCTCGGGCGTCGACGGCGAAGGCCTGCAGATTGGCGAGGGCGACATCGACTGGGTCAGCGTCTGCAGTACGCTGGACCGGATGGCGCCGCACGCGACGTTCATCCCCGAAATCTGGCAGGGCCACAAGAATGACGGCGAAGGCTTCTGGATCTCGCTCGACCGTCTCGAGTCGGCGTGGTCCACCGCCGAGCGAGTTGAAGGCACGTCCTTGCCGGTCGAAGGTCGGCCCATGCCGCGGCCGAGGGTGTCGGCGTGAACCAGCTGCAGCCCTGCGTGGCGGAGTCACAGTTGGCGTCGGATCTGCGCGTGCTCGCGCTGGTGCCGGCGCGCGGGGGCTCCAAGGGCCTGCCCGGCAAGAACCTGAAATTGCTTGGCGGCTTCCCGCTCGTCGCATGGTCGATTGCCGCGGGCCTGCAAGCACGCACCGTCACGCGTGTGATCTGTTCGACGGACGACCCCGAGATCGCGCAGGTCGCACGTGCCTACGGGGCAGAAGTTCCGTTCCTGCGACCCGCGGCGCTGGCGGCCGACGACACGCTTGATCTGCCGGTCTTCGAGCACACGCTGCAATGGCTGGAACGCGAGCAGGACTGGCGTGCCGACATCGTCGTGCAACTGCGGCCGACGTCGCCGCTGCGACTGCCGGGTCAGGTCGACGCAGCGGTGCAGTTGCTGCTGGCCGATCCGCAGGCCACGGGCGTCCGGACGGTCGTACCCGCGCCGGCCAATCCCTACAAGATGTGGCTCTTACCCGCTGCCGACGAGTCGCGCTGGATGCAGCCACTGCTTGCCGTCGACGGCGCGCTCGAGTCGTTCAACATGCCGCGCCAGGCGCTGCCACGAGCTTACTGGCAGACCGGCACGATCGACGTCGTGCGTGCGGATGTGATCCGCGCGGGACGGATGAGTGGCGACCGGTTGCTGCCGATGCTGGTCGAGACGCGCCAAGCGGTCGATATCGATACCGATGCGGACTTGGCGGCCGCTGCCCTGCGCGCAGACTCGTGCGGCTGCCTGCGGCCCGTCGCGCCTCTTGCCGCGATTCGCGCCTGAGGGACGGGCGGCAGATGCAGGACTCGATGCGCCGCTGGCGAATTCTCGTGTCGGGCGTCGGCTCCGTCGGTGAACGACATGTCCGCAATCTGCTGACGCTGGGACAGGACCAGATTGCGGTCCACCGCACGCGTGCCCTGCCGCTGCGGACACTGGAGCGGACTTTCCCCGCGTACGACGACGTGGCAACGGCACTGGCCGACTGGCAACCCGACATCGTGTTCGTCACGGGACCGACCGCGACACATGTGTCCGTGGCTACCGCCGCGGCCACAGCGAACTGCCATGTGTTCGTGGAGAAACCGTTGGGCGATTCGCTTGCCAACGTAGATGCCCTGCGCGCCGCACTGGCACACAGCGGTCGGGCGCTGATGGTCGGTTACATGTTGCGGTTCCATCCACTGTTTCTGCGCCTGAAGTCGTGGCTCGACGATGGCACGCTAGGCCAGCCGCTGCACTGGCGCAGCACATGGGGTGAGTACCTTCCCGACTTCCACCCGTGGGAGGACTACCGGCAAGGCTATGCGGCCCGGCGTGATCTCGGCGGCGGGCCCGCCCACACCTTCAGCCACGACATCGACCTTGCACTCTGGTTGTTCGGCCCGGTCGAGCGAGCGTGGTCGGTAACCATGCCAGCAACGCCATTGCACCTCGATGTGCCCGCGGGCGTGGACCTGCTGCTGCAGCACCGCAACGAGGCTGTTGCCAACCTGCATCTCGACTTCTATCAGCGGCCGGCGCAGCGCTGTTATGAAATCATCGGGTCACACGGCCGTGCCATGCTCGATTATCACGCGGGTCGACTGACACGTCAGGCGTACCCGGGCGACGACGCCGTGACGCCCGTCGGGTCGAGCGCCGGTGACGTGGTCGAGGTGGTCGAGGTTGCACCCGACTGGGAGCGCAACGACCTGTTCCTCGACGAACTGAATTACTTCTTTGCCTGCATCGCGAGTGGCCAGGCGCCGGCACCGGGACTGGAGGAGGGCATCGCCACCGCTACTCTGGCTGCCGCGCTGGCCACTGGGGGCCACTATGACCGGGAGTCGGCCACGACGTCGGGTCCGGGACTCGCCAGCATGCGCATTCTGCCGGACCGCGCGAGCGAAGGGAGACGTGGATGATCGAGCGGTCGCAGTCGCAGGAATTCAGCCTGCGCGGGAAGGTCATCCTGGTCACCGGCGCCACGGGGCTCATTGGTCGCGAGGTCTGCGACGCTTATGCAGCGTACGGAGCCGACCTCGCCGTAACGGATATCGACGCAGTCGCGGTGGCTGGGCTCGGCACTCGACTTCATGACGCACATGGCACCCGTGTGCTCGGCGTCGCGGCGGACGTCACGCGGACCGACAGCGTCGCGTCGCTGTTCGAGACACTGGCCCGGGAATACGGTCGGCTCGACGTCCTCGTCAACCTCGCGGCGATCGACGCCAAGTTCGACGCCGCGGCTGCGCAGGTCAACCCGACGCGGTTCGAGAACTTTCCACTCGAGCTCTGGGAGGAATCTGTCGCCGTCAACGCGACTGGGCTGGTGCGCGTGACGCAGGCAGCCGCGCGAGTCATGCTGGCACAGCGAGCGGGCAACATCATCAACGTTGCGTCGACGTATTCGCTCGTCGCGCCGAACCAGGGACTCTATCGTTTCCCAGGCGCGATCGACCAGACCTACAAGCCCGTGGACTACGTCGCCACCAAGTCGATGGTGCCGAACTTCACGCGCTACCTCGCGACCCTGTATGGCCGCGAGGGCATTCGCTCCAATTGCATCGTGCCTCACGGCATCAGCAATGGCCACCCTGAGGATTTCCGGACCAATTTCGCCCGCCTGTCGCCGCTCGGACGAATGTGCGACGTGCGCGAACTGCGCGGTCCGTTCGTGCTGCTCGCGGCGGATTCGTCGAGCTATATGACCGGATCTACGCTGATGATCGATGGAGGATGGACCGCGTGGTGACCGAAGTGCGCAGCAAGCAACCTAGCGAAGTCTATCTCGATCAACTGACCTGGGAGGAGAAGGCGCGATCAAATCCACTCTACGGCGTAATGTCGGTGAACGATTTCGTACACGCCGGGTCGGAACCAACGGTCGAACAGCTTGGACAATTCTTTGCCGAGGGCGAGGCAAAGGTCGGGCGCTGGATCGCTCCTTGGCTGCGCTCGCTGGAGACCGCACCGGACTCCGCGATTCTCGAATACGGCTGCGGGATGGGCCGCTTGGTGCGGACAGTGCATGTGTCGTATCCGCATGTCACGGGTGTCGACATCAGCGCCACGATGGTCGGGCATGCCACGCGCTACGTGCAGGGGGCCGAATTCAAGGTCCTGTCGGCGGGTGGCGATATCCCACTGCAGTCGGCCACGATCGATCGTGCCTATTCCTACGCGGTGTTTCAGCATATCGACCGCTGGTCGGTGGTCTGCAAGGCCCTGAGCGAGATCGCCCGCGTGCTCAAGTCCGACGGGCACGCGAAACTCCAGTTCGACATGGTCTTCCCTCCTGGCTACGGCCACGGAGAATTGCTTGGCCGTCACACCTACGCGTTTGAGCGGAGCTCGATCGTCTACGGCTGGACGCGCCGACTGGGACTGCCGCTTCCGGGAGTAAAGAGACTCCGGCACGGCCACTGGCGTGGAGCCCGGCCCGGCTATGGGCAACTCGTCTCCCAACTCAGGCGCTATTCGCTGCAGGTTTACGGCCTTGAGCACGTGCTCGAGGCACCGCACCTGGTCTGGGTCCTTGTGCGGAAGACGGGCGGGTAAACGCAGTTGCGCGCGTGCCGCTCCCCCCTGTGTTGGTGAATAGATTGAAGCTCGGCGTCATCATCCAGCACTTCGACGCGCGCAACGACGTACGAGAACTCGTGGGCCTGCTGGCGCGCGAGCACGAGGTCGTTCTCTTCGGTGAGGCCGGCAAGCTGCGCCCCATCGACGCGGGCTGCGAGAAGCGCGCCTTCCTGCAGCAGCGAAGGTTGCGGGACCGGGTGGCGCTGCAGGCATTCAACCTCGTCGGCTCGCTTCCCGCCAGCCGGAACAATTACGCGGTCACCGAACTGTTCAAGCTGTCGAACCTGCCGGCACTGCATCGCCGACTGGCAGCGCTGCGGCTGCGATTGCGGATGCAAATGCCTTCGTTGATGACATTCGATCAACTGCTCAATCATCTGGAGGGCAGCGACGCGACGCTTATCGACGACATCGACCGGTTTCTAGTAATCACGGAACTGAGCAATGCACCTTTTCTTGCGCGGGTTCTAAAAGCGCACAAGCCGGTTGATGCCTACGTGTACAGCTGGGACCACGCATGCAAGCACCTGACGTTTTCGCAGCGCATCGATCGCTGGCTCGTATGGCACGAGGGAATTGCTGAGGATCTCGTCGACTTGCAGGGCATCATGCGGGACCGAATTGAGGTCTCCGGCGCGACTCAGCTGGCATACATTCATGAGTACCTGGCCAGTCCCGAGTCGCGCAAGCGGAGGATCGACCAGCGTTACGTGTACTTCGGCTGCGGTGTCGGCCAACCCGAGATGGCGCGCCAGGAAGTCCGATTGATCGGATTCCTCGCCGAAGTGTTGCAGGAAGTGGACCCGTCAATCCGGTGCATCGTGCGGCCGTATCCCATGCTTGCGGCTACTGACTTCTTTCAGGAATTGCGGCGCCGACCCAACGTCGAGTTCGACGATGCTTACCGAGTTGGGAGTGTGGATCGCTCGTTGTCGCGCGAAGCGATCTTCGAGCGCCTGAACCTGCAGGAACACGCCTGCGCCTTCGTTCACTGCGGGACGACCATGGGACTGGAGGGTGCCTATTTCGACAGCCCGCTCCTGTTCCTCGCGCTGGACGACTTCGACTTCGGACTCGACCGCCGGCATCCACTGCACCTGAGCCGATTCATCCATCAGTATCACAACGACAAGTACATGATTCTCGATGGGTACCCCAATGTCGTGCGCCGCGCCTCAGTACTGCCGGCAGTCCTGCGGGCCATGCTCGACGATCCCGCAGTGCACCTGCCATACAATCGCGAGATCGCCAGACACATACCTTTGCTTGGTCTCGACGCGATCGCTCGTCGGCTCGTGCCACAGTCTCCAAGCAAAATGACCGCAGCGATCACACCGATCATCGAGGACCTGCGGGTCGCGGGTTCGCTTCGATGAGTCGCGTCCGGACGGTGGGACTGCTGACCTCATTGAACATCGGCAATGCGGCTCTAGGCTTGCTCAATACCATCGTCGTTGCCTACTACTTTGGCACGTCCCGCGGAGTGGAGGTGTACCTTGCTGCCGTCGGCTTGCTCGCCTCGGTAGCCAGTCTCGCCCAGACCGGACAGGTGTCCGAGGTGTTACTTCCTTCGTACCACGCGCTGAAGCAGAAGCACGGACGCGAGTTGGCGTATGCCGCGTTCACGGCCCTGACCAACCGCTTCCTGGCGCTGCTCAGCGTCCTGGCAATCCTCGCCTGGCTGGTGGCTGCAGAACTGACGCGATTGCGGGTGCCCGGTTTCGATACCGCCGATGTCATGATCGCCACGGCGATGTTTCGCTGGCTGCTGCCGCTGGTGGTGCTGCAGGTCGGTGCAGAGCTGCTGCGGACGTTGTGCAATGCCGAGCGACTCTTCGGTGCCCCGGAAGCGGTCGGCTGTGTGGCGCGTCTGCTGTCGCTGACCGCGCTCCTGCTGCTGGCGCCCACGCTGCAAGTCTGGGCGCTGGTCGTCGCGCTCTGGGTCGCGGGAATCGTCGAGACGGGCCTGCTGCTGGTCGTGCTGCGTGCGCGCGACTACCGGTACCGTCTGCTGCACACGCTGCCTACGGCTGACTCGGGTGCTGGCCTGTTCCGCAAGCTGTTGACGACCTTGCCCTACGTGGGGACGACGCAGGTCTATCTCTTCATCTTCGATGCGGCACTATCCAATCTGCCGCAGGGCTCATTCGCGCTGTTTCGTTATGCGTCGACCGTGTGGAGTCGGACACAGGGAATCTTCCTGCGTCCCGTCAGTGTGCCGTTCTTCACGGATTTCTCGGAGCGCAGTGCCCAGGGTTCGGGGCGCGGCCGGGAGCTCACGGATGCGGCCCTTGCGCGAGTCATCGCGGTGACCGCCGTCGTGTCCACTGCCGTGCTGGCGGGCTCGGCAAGGCTGCTGTCCGGACTCTGGGAAAGCGGGAGGTTTCCGCCGGAACACGTCGGGACCTTGGCCTGGCTGTTGGCTGGCCTGTACGCCATCCTGCCACTCGCAGGAGCCGCTACGATTCTTAGGAAAGTGACAGTCTCGTTGCATCTGGTGCGCGAGACGTATCTCGCGCTCGCGGTTGTGCAAATAGCCGGCGCGGCATTGGCATGGAAAATCCTGCCGGCACTCGGCCTGCACGGTGCGCTCCTGGTAACGGCTTTGAGCATGCTCGGGTTCTGCGTCGCGCCGATTCTGGTTCTGCGCAGCGCTGGCAATCCCATCCGGATCGGACTGCCAGTCGATCGGTTATGGCGCTGGCTGGTCGCGGTCGCTTGTGGCCTGCTACTTGCGGCGGTCGTGGACAGGTTGCTGCTGCAGTTGCCATTGGAAATGTTCAATCGCCGCATGCTCGATGTTGCGCTGGGCCTGTTGCTGGCCGCGCTCGGCGCCGCCACGGCGTTCGGGGTCTCGGCGGTTCTGAATGTGCCGGAGTCGCTGCAGCTGGCGAGCATCCTGAAGCGTGCGCCACAGCGGACGCGGGCCTGAACGCGGCACGGCACAGTGAAGACGAACACGAAAAAGCTGCGGTCGCATGCCTGGGGACTGCTGATCGCGCATTTCCCGTCCCGCAGAGTCCGCAGGTTGTGGCTGCGGGGGATGCTCGGTACGCAAGGTGCGGAGTCCTTCGTGGCTCTGCACGTGGCATTCATGCAACCGGGTAACACACACGTCGGCGCGCGAGCCGTCATCAACTCTCACTGCATCATCGATGGCCGTGGGCATCCAGTAAGGATCGGCGACGATACCGATATAGGTACTCACACTCACATCTGGACATTGCAGCACGACGTCAACGATGCCGATCATGGGACGACCGGCGGGCCCGTCACGATCGGCGACCACGTCTGGATCGCATCGCGTGTCACGGTGCTGCCGGGCGTCTCGATCGGTCGCGGCGCCGTCGTGGCGGCAGGCGCAGTCGTCACGCGCGACGTGCCGGACCTTGCAATCGTCGCAGGCGTGCCGGCCCAGGTGATCGGCCAGCGGCGTAACGACCTCACGTATAAGTTGCAGTTCGCGCCACGCTTTCGGTGAATAGTGACAAAGTCGATTCCCGCGCGTCGCATTGGCTACTTTCCGTTCGATCCGGGAGTGAACCCCTATCAGCGGCTTTTCGCATCCGCACTCGAGGGCGCGGGCGCGGTGGTCGAACGGATTGCGCCCCGCAAGCTGCTGCCGTTGCAGTTCGCGGCCGCGCATGACGTCGACCTCCTGCAATTCGACTGGCCGCACGACTGGTACCAGGGTCGCAATGCGTGGACTCGGGCGTTGAAGCAGGGCATGTATCTACACGGGCTGCGCCGACTGCGTGACGCGCGCGTGGTCTGGACCGTCCACAACCTGATCGGGCACGACGCCGGTGACCCTGAGTATGAACGCCGGATGATCCAGGCGCTGATCGACGAGTGCGATGGTTTGATCATGTTGTCGTCGGCATCCGCGGATTCCCTGCGGGCGACCTACAGGATCGACTCGCGAACCCAAATCGCCATCATCCCGCACGGTCACTACGCAGGTGTCTATCCGAACGAGATCTCCGGTGCCGAGGCGAGGTCGTTATTGCAGTTGTCGACGGATGCTCGCGTCGTGCTTTCGCTCGGTCGTTTGCAGCCGTACAAGGGGCTCGAGGAACTGATTGCCGCGTTCGCCGGTGTTGCGGCGAGCGATGACGTACTGCTTCTGGCGGGCAGGATCGCCACGGAGTCCTATCGTCAGGAACTCGAGCGGGCGGTGACGACCGCGCAGCTCGATGCCTCGCGCGTACGGATACTTGACGCTGTGGTGCCGGACGCAGAGCTGCAGATCTATTTCAACGCCTGCGATCTGGTGGCGCTGCCTTTCCGTCGCTTGCTGAACTCCGGCAGCCTGTTGTTGGCCATGAGTTTCGGCTGCCCGGTTGTCGCTCCGCGCCTCGGCTCCATTCCGGAAGTTGCCTGCCCGGAAGGCTGGTTCCCCTACGATCCCGCCGATGCCAACGGCCTTTCTGAGGCGCTGCGTGATGCCTTGGACTGCACGGATTTGGCCCGACGGCGCGCCCGCGTCCTCGAATTCACGCTTGCAACATACGATTGGTACAACGTGGGTCGCAAGGTGTCCGAATTGTACGAGTCGATTATCGAGCGGGGCTCTGCACGGAAGCTGTGAGGTCACGGGCGTGCCGGCCATAAGGCCGGACCCGCTAAGGTTTCCACCGAATCATCATGCGCATCGCCTACATTCACGGCAACGACGGAACGGACGTAAGGGTTGGCAAGACCTGCCGCTCCCTTGCGCGCCTGGGATTTGATACGCACTTCATCGGCTGGGACCGGCGGCCGGAGGCCCCAAAGACCATCGACCTCGGTAGTGCACAGGCGCACGTCGTCTCGCGCACAACCGTGCTTGGGCACGGCACACTCGGCGCCCATGCGAACTTCATAGCCCACGCGGTACGCACGCTGGCCCGTCTTCGCCCGGACGTCGTCTGCGCCGTCAACGAAGAGCTGGCTTGCGCGGTGCTGCCGTTCAGGGGACTGTTCTACCGGCGGCTCGTGTGCGACATCTTCGATTCGCTGTCCGCACGCGCCGCAAGACGACCGCTGCCGCTACGCACCGCGTTGAATGTAATCAGTAACCTGGGTCTGCGTGGATCCGATCGGCTGATTGCCACCGACGACAATCGCAAGCAGATGCTCGGACGCTTTGCGCACAAGGCGGTCGTCATCGAGAACGTGCCGGAGGATCCGGGCCCGGACTTGGCAGCCTGCAAGCCGCAGGGCGAAATCAAGATCTGGGTTGGTGGCAGCCTCGACGAAACCCGCGGGCTCCGTGGACTGCTCGCGGCCATAGAGAACTTGCCGGGGATCAGCATTGTAGCTGCAGGATGGCCTTACGATGCCTTCGCAGCGGACACGTTCGTACGCCACCCGCGCGTCCGCTTTGAAGGCATCGTGACGGCGCGGCGTGCCCTTGAACTGGCGGCGTCCTGCGACGTCGTATTTTCGTACTACGCCCCCATCAATTCCTACATGGTCAACGCCAGTCCAAACAAGGTCTACGATGCCCTGGCCGTCGGCCGGCCCGTATTGATCAACCGGGAGGTCAAGCTCGCGGCCTGGGTTGAGCAGGAGCAGGTGGGCTACGTGCTCGACTACGCGGACATCAACGGCCTGCGTCGCGCGATCGAATCGATGGACGCCCGTCGCCCATCGCTAGGCGAGTTCGCGGCACGTGCGCGCATCCTGTTCCAGGAGCGCTACAACTGGAGCCGGATGGAAGCCCGACTTGCGGCACTGTATCGAGAGCTCGGCAGTGAGTACTGAGCCTGTCGCGATGCAGTTGCTG
>JANNGT010000327.1:0-6237 GCA_031404015.1 Gammaproteobacteria bacterium
GCAGATCGGCACCGACGTCGTCGCGCACGGTTCTACCGCCGCAGGCAACGACCAGGTCCGCTTCGAGGTGGCACTGCGCACGCTGGCACCGGAACTCGAGATCCTGGCACCCGTCCGTGACAAGGCCTTCAAGCGACCCGAACAACTTGCGTACCTGCAGGCGCGAAAGCTGCCGGTGCCGCCATTCGGCGCCGCCTACTCCGTCAACCGCGGCCTGTGGGGCGTGACGATCGGCGGCAAGGAAACCCTCGTTTCTGAAACCTGCATTCCCGACGAGGCCTGGGTGCTGACGCGTGCTGCGTTCACGCATCCGCATGCGCCGGAACGTCACACGGTCGGCTTCGCGGCCGGCGTGCCTTGCTCGCTGGATGGCAAGCCGCTCGATCCGGTGAGCCTGATCGAACAGGTCGAGACGATCGGCGCGCGGTTCGGCGTGGGCCGCGGCATCCACCTGGGTGACACCATCATCGGCTTCAAAGGCCGGGTGGCGTTCGAAGCGCCTGCGGCCGAAGTGCTGCTGACGGCTCATCGTGAACTCGAAAAGCTGGTGCTGTCCGCGCGGCAGGCCCGGCTCAAGGATTCGCTTGCGTCGCCTTACGGCGACCTCGTGCACGAAGGCCAGCACCTCGACCCGGTGTGCCGTGACATCGAGGCGTTCTTTGTCTCGACGCAGCAGCGCGTTTCGGGCGAAGTACACCTGCTGTTCCGGCCGGGTGTCCTGTTCGTCGAAGGCACGTCGTCGCCGTACTCGCTGATGAAAGCGTCGAAGGGCGCGTACGGCGAATCCGCCGGCGAGTGGACCGCCGCCGAAGCCCACGGTTTCTCAAAGATGCTGGCACTGCCGGGCATCTTCTACACGCGCGCCGGTCGCAACTGAGCGCCGGTTTCGGCTCGGGGGAAACGTCATGCAGATGAAGACAGTCGTCGTCGACAAGATCGGCTCCATTGCGCAGGCCTGTGGCCTTGGCCACGAGTTGCGCGTCGCCACCACCGACATTCCGTGCGAGGAAGGCGTGGTGCTGGTCGTCGAAGTGCTCACCAACAAGTCGACGTACAACACGCTCGAGCTGACCAGCGGTCGCATGGCCAAGGTGGCGAAGGGCGACGTGATGGTCGGCGCGCTCGGTCACCGGCAGGCCCTGTTTGGGTACTCGGGGCACATTCCCGAGACAGTGGCCGTGGGCGACATCATCCAGGTGCTCAACATCGGCGGGGTGCTCGGCATCTGCGATTCAGCGAATCCAGAACGTGGTCAACCGTTCGATGCGCGCGTGCTCGGTTGCGTGCTGCAGTTTCCATTCCTGGGTGAGCGCATCGGCGTGCCTGCGCGCGTGGGCTACCACCGGCTCAACCCTGAAGCGACGCTCGACACCCATGGCGTGCCGGTCGTCGCACTCGCGGGCACGTGCATGGAAGCCGGCAAGACCGCGGCCGCCTGCGCGATCGTGTCCCGCATGCGCCATCGCGGCCTGGCCGTGCACGCCTTCAAGGCGACAGGTGTGTCGCTGCGTCGGGACATCCTGGCGATGGAAGACGCGGGCGCACGCCGCAGCCAGATTTTCACGGACTTCGGCATCGTGACGACCACAGCGGCCACAGGGCCGGCACTCACGCGCACCATGCTCACCGAGATGTCGCAGGGAAAGCCGGACGTCGTCGTGTTTGAACTCGGCGACGGCATTCTGGGCGCGTATGGCGTCGAGGCGATCCTGTCCGCACCGGACATCGCGAAATCGCTCTCGGCAGTGATTCTCTCCGCCAACGATCCGGTCGCCGCGTGGGGCGGCGTGAAATTGCTGCGCGAGCGCTTCGCCATCGAACCGTGCGCGGTCACCGGCCCGGCCACCGACAACGCAGTGGGCGTCAACATCATCGAACAGCAGATGCAGGTGCGTGCCTTCAACGCGATCACGTCGGGCGCGGCGCTCGGGGATTACATCATCGGTGCGCTGGGTCTTGCCGCGCAGCCTGTCGTGGCGGTCAACCAGTGAGCGCGCGGACGCCCGCCATCGTGCTGGGCGGCACCGGCTACGTGGCCGGCGAATTGCTGCGCCTGCTTGCCGCGCATCCGTACTTCGACCTGGCTGCGGTTGCATCCGACAGCCAGCCCGATGCACCGGTCGCTCAGTATTTTCGCCATCTGCAGCCGGTGCTGCCGCACCTGCGCTTCGCCAGTCATGACGAGATTCTCGAGTACGTCACGTCGAACCCGACAACGGCCGTTTTTTCCGCGGCGCCGCACGGCGTTTCGGCCAGCCTGATTGACCGGTTGCTGACGGCTGCGGAGGACGCCGACACGGCAGCGCGCGTCGTCGATATCTCGGCCGACTTCAGGTACTCGACCGCCGATGCGTACGAAGCCGTGTACAAGCACGAGCACGGCGCGCCCGGCCGCATCGGCGAATTCACCTGTGCCGTCCCCGAGCACCTCAGCGACCTGACGACACCACACGTGTCGCATCCCGGCTGCTTCGCCACCGCAGTGTTGCTCGCGAGCGTGCCGCTGCTGTCGCTGGAACTGATCGAGCCGCGCCTGTTCGTCTCGGGCGTGACGGGCAGCACGGGCGCGGGCCGCCAACCCGTGGCCGGCACGCATCATCCGCAACGACACAGCGACCTGTATGCGTACAACGCGCTCTCGCATCGGCACGAGCCCGAGATCACGACGCTCGCGCGCGACGCCTCCGGGGTCGTCGCCGACTTCGCGTTCGTGCCGCACAGCGGGCCTTTCGCGCGCGGTATACATGTGACCGTGCAGGCCACGCTGCTGGAGCCGATCACGACCGACGAGTTGCTCCATGCGCTGGGCGAGTTTTACGAGCCATCGGTGTTCGTGCGCGTCAGCGGCGAACTGCCGCGCCTCAAGGACGTGGTCTCCAGCAACTTTGCCGAGCTTTCGGCCGTGAGCAATGGACGTACTGTGGCCGTGATGTGCGCCATCGACAACCTGACGAAGGGCGCCGCAGGCGGCGCCGTCCAGTGGATGAACCGCATGTTCGGGCACGAAGAGACGGCTGGCCTGATGACTCCGGCCCCGGGGTGGACCTGATGAACGCCGCAGTCCTGCCTTTTGCGGCTCCGGCGGATCATCTCGCGCCGGTGTATGCGCAGTGGGCGCTCGACGTCGTGGGCGGAACGGGCGTGTACCTGGACACTCGCGACGGCCGCAAGGTGCTCGACTTGTACGGGGGCCACGCGGTCGCCGCACTGGGTTATTCGCACCCACGACTGCTGGCGGCACTCGAAGCGCAGGCAAAATCCCTGATTTTCCAGAGCAACGCTGTGCCGCTCGAAGTGCGCGCGCGGGCCGCTTTGCGTCTGACGCGGTTTGCGGGTCTCGGCTTGAACACTGCGTTCTTCATCAGCACCGGCGCCGAAGCCAACGAGAACGCGCTGAAGCTCGCGCTGCGCATTACGCGACGTCGCAAGGTCGTCGCGGTCGAAGGCAGCTTCCACGGGCGCACGGCGGCGGCCGGTGCTGTGACGTGGGGCGCCGCCAAAAAGTGGTACGGGTTCCCGCAGATGCCGTTCGACGTCGAGTTCGTGCCGCGCGGTGACCTCGCTGCGATCGAGCGCCTGGTCGGCACGGACACGGCCGGCGTCATCGTCGAACCCGTGCAGGGTGTCGGCGGTGCACTCGACCTCGGGGAGACGTTCCTTGCGGCGCTGCGCAAGCGCTGCAGCGAAACCTGCGCGCTGCTCATCTTCGACGAGGTGCAGTGCGGCATGGGTCGCACCGGCTTTCCATTCGCCGCGAACATGTACGGCATCGCGCCCGATATGATCACGACGGCCAAGGCGCTGGGGGCGGGCTTTCCGTGCGCTGCGCTGCTGATGGCGGATCACGTTGCGGCGCACCTGAAGACGGACGACCTGGGCACCACGTTCGGCGGCGGGCCGATGGCCTGCGCCATGATCGAGACCGTGGTCGACATCATCGAAAGCGAGGGGCTGCTCGCCAACGTGCGCAAACTGTCGCAGCGGATGCGCGACACCTGCGTGGTGGGTCCAGTGGTCGCGACACAGGGCGCGGGCTTTCTGCTCGGCCTGCGCACGCGTCGCCCCGCGAAGGACGTGCAGCGCGAACTGCTTGAGCAGCACGATATCCTGGCCGGCACGAGCGGCGATCCCCACATCGTGCGCATCCTGGCCCCGTATGTGCTGGAGACACAGCACGTCGACCAGTTGCGCGACGCGCTCTCTGCCCTGCCCGCGTGATTCGCTGTTGCAGCTGAACGCCAATCTTCCGCTGCACTTCCGACTAACCCCTAACCCCTAACCCCTAACCCCTTCCCATGCAACGCTTCCTCGACCTGGCCGATCTCTCCCGCGACGAAGTGGTCGACCTGCTTGCGCTCGCGCAGCGTCTGCAGGATCGGCCTGAACCGCACGCGCTCGCCGGCAAAATCCTCGGTCTGCTGTTCCTGAATCCGTCGCTGCGCACGCTCGCGTCGTTCCAGGCGGGCATGCAGCGGCTGGGTGGCACTGCGTTCGTCGTAACGCCGGGACAAGGCACGTGGCAGGTTGAGACTCGCGACGGCGCGGTCATGAACGGCGGCGCGGCGGAACACGTGCGCGAGGCCATTCCCGTGCTCGCGTCCTACTGCGACGCGCTCGGCATCCGCTCGTTTGCCGAGGGCAAGAATCTCGCGGCGGACATCGCGGAAGAACAATTCATGCGCATGGCGAGCCTGTGCCCCAAGCCGCTCGTGAACATGGAGTCGGCCGTGAACCATCCGTGCCAGGCACTTGCGGACTGGCGGACCATGGACGAACTGGCGGTGCCGCGCACGGGCCGGTTCGTGCTGAGCTGGGTCTCGCATCCGCGCGCACTGCCGCTGGCCGTGCCAGCAGCCACTGTGCACATGGCCGCCCAGCGCGGGATGGAAGTCGTCGTGCTGCGGCCGGAAGGCTATGCGCTGCCGGATGCGATCATGAACAAGGCCCATGCCGCCGCGGCCGCTGCGGGCGGCAGCGTGACCGAAACGTCCGACCGCGACACCGCCATGTTCGGCGCGCACGTCGTGTACGCCAAGGAATGGGGCTCACCGCAGCACTACGGCGACGCCGAGGGCGAGGCTAAAGCCCGCGCGCCGCTCACGGACTGGTGTGTGCGTGAGAACTGGTTCCAGCGCGCGCAGGCTGATTGCCACTTCATGCACTGCCTGCCGGTGCGCCGCAACGTCGCGGTCGCCGACGAGATTCTCGATGGACCGCGCAGCCGCGTGCTCCGCGAAGCCGCCAACCGCATGGTCGTCCAGATGGCCGTGCTGCACAGATTGCTTAAGGGGAACTGACGATGATCGGACACAAGGGCGAACAGGCTGTCACGGTGCGGGCGCTGCGCGGCGCGGCGCCGTACATTCACATGTACAAGGGCAAGGTGTTCGTCATCAAGACCGGCGGCGGCGCCTTTCGCGATGCCAGCACGATGCGTGCCTTCGTCGAGCAGGTCGCGATCCTGCATCACTTGGGGATTCGCGTGGTGCTCGTGCACGGCGGCGGCCCGCAGCTGGACGAGTTGACGACCAGGCTGGGCGTGCAGACACACATGGTGCAGGGGCGCCGCGTCACGGACGCCTCGGCCATCGATGCGACCAGCATGGTGCTGAACGGCCTGATCAACACACAGCTGCTCGCGCTGTGCCGCACGTTCGGGATCGATGCGATCGGCATCAGCGGCGTGGACGGCGGCCTGGTACGGGCCCATCGTCGCGCGCCCGTCACGCTGTCCAATGGCGAGGTTGTCGACTACGGCATGGTCGGCGATATTGATTCCATCGATGGAACGGTCATCACGCGTCTGCTGGACAGCGGCTTCCTGCCGGTCGTGAGCCCGCTCTCGTGCGACAACACGGGCCAACTGCTCAACATCAACGCCGACACGGTTGCTGCAGCCATCGGCGGCACGCTGGTCGCTGAAAAGCTGATCTTGTGCACTGGCGCGCCTGGCATTCTCGAGCGCGTCGACGATCCGCAGTCGTTGATTTCGTACACCGACGTCGCCGGCCTGCGTCGCCTGCGTGAGGAAGGCGCGATCACCGACGGCATGTTGCCGAAGTCGAGCGCCATCGAAGCAGCGATTCGCGGCGGCGTGCGCCGCGTGCACGTGATCTCCTACGCCGAGACCGACTCGCTGCTCGCAGAGATATTCACGAATGAGGGCAAGGGCACACTGGTCGTCGCGGACACGAAGGCGCTGACTCCCGCTGAGCAGGGGCAGTGACGGCGATGAAT
>JANNGT010000328.1:0-1807 GCA_031404015.1 Gammaproteobacteria bacterium
CGGTCAAACTGAACCATTTATTATCGAAGTTATTTAATTATTATTCATCTTCCAGAATTTCATCTGCGTCTCTTCTCTGACGGCGCAAATGCGCCGGCACCTCGACCACGCGACCATTCATCGTCGCGCGAACCTCGCTCCCTGCCGTGCCCGCGGCCTCGGTCGTCCGCGCGGGTTCGCGCCGCAAGCAGTCGAAGGCGAAATCGCCGCCCGGCGTGTGCAGCCATAGTGTCGACCCGGACCACGCGTAGCGATAGTCCAGTCGCTCGCCGTCGACGCTGGCGTGCGCAAACTTGCAGGCGTCAGCTGGCACGCCCAGCACTTCATGGCGACCGCCCGCGTGCTCGATGCGCGCACTGCACGGCGTGATGTACAGGCAACCGCGCACCTCTAGCACGGACGATGCATGAGCCGCCGGCGCTTGCCAGCGCAATCGCCACGGCTGCGGCATCGGTCGCCCAGTCGACCAGTGACGCCAGGGTAACGGTGTGCACTCGGCTTCCGGTGCACCGCCAATCGAAAGCCAGGCTGCCAGCGCCCACACTCGCGCAGACGGAGCAACCTGCCGCGATTCGGCTGCTGCGAAATGCCGTTCGATGAAGGCGGTCGAGACGTCCTGTCCCAGCGCAAAGTCGGGGTGACGCACGAGCTGTGCGAGGAACGACCGGTTGCTCTGCACGCCGAGCAGCACCGTGTCGTCCAGCGCCCGTGCCATGACCTCGACGCATTGCGCGCGCGTCGGCGCGTGCGCCACCAGCTTGGCGACCATGGAGTCGTACCACGCCGGCACCTCGGTGCCAGTGCCCAATGCGTGGTCGCAACGCACGGTATTCGGCACCGACCAGTCGATCACCGTGCCGCTGCCCGGCAGGAAGCCATCGGCCGGCGATTCCGCGCACAGACGCACCTCGATTGCATGGCCTTGCGCGGGCACCTCGGACTGTTGCAACGGCAGTGGCTCGCCGCGTGCCACGCGCAACTGCCACTCCACGAGGTCGAGTCCGGTCACGCACTCGGTGACAGGGTGCTCCACCTGCAACCGGGTGTTCATTTCCATGAAGTAGAACTGACCCGTGCGGTCGAGCAGGAATTCGACCGTGCCCGCACCGACGTACCCGATTGCGCGCGCCACGGCGACGGCGGTCGCACCCATGCGCACACGCAGTTCGACATCCACGGCCGGGGAGGGCGATTCCTCGATGACCTTCTGGTGCCGGCGCTGCACGGAGCAGTCGCGCTCGCCGAGGTGCAGCACGTTGCCTTGTGCGTCTGCGAAGACCTGGATCTCGACGTGACGCGGTTCGACGATGGCGCGTTCGAGGATCAGGCGGCCATCCCCGAACGCCTTGGCCGCTTCTGCCGCCGCGGAACGCAACGCGTCGGGCAGGTCTGCTGCCTTCGCTACCAGGCGCATGCCCCGCCCGCCGCCGCCCGCTGCAGCCTTGATCATCACGGGATAGCCGATGCGCCCGGCCTCACGCTCGAACGTCGCTGCCGCGCGCTCGTCGCCGTCATACCCCGGCACGACCGGTATGCCGGCAGCGGCCATGCGCTGGCGTGCCCGGGCCTTGTCACCCATCGCAGCGATCGCACTTGCGGGCGGACCTATGAACACCAGGCCCGCTGCGGTGACGGCGGCTGCGAACGCAGCGTTCTCGGCCAGGAACCCGTAGCCCGGGTGGATCGAGTCGGCGCGTGTCGCCTGTGCGGCTGCGATCAGCTTGTCGATGCAGAGATAATTGTCCGATGCGGCCATGCCGCCCAGGGCCACTGCGTCATCGCAGGCGGCAACGTGCGGATTCGCGCG
>JANNGT010000329.1:0-2777 GCA_031404015.1 Gammaproteobacteria bacterium
GCAATCACGGCGAGCAGCGTGCGGCCCGGCGACTGCCGCAATGGCCCGAACGCCGCCGCGTCGAGCAGCGAGAGCCGCGCTCTCCAGCGTTGGCCTCCGACCGGTACGGCGTGAGTCGCAACAGTCATGTGCGCAGCTTGAGTCCGGCGCGCGTGAGTTCGTAGACCCGGTCGGTTGAGGCCGCGGCTGCCGCGGAATGCGTGACCAGGATGCCTGCCGCGTTGTCGCGCTTGATCTGTGCGCGCAGCACTTCGAGGATCGACGCTGCATTGTCGGGATCGAGGTTGCCGGTCGGCTCGTCCGCGAGCACCAGCGCCGGGCGGTGCGCCAACGCGCGCGCCACCGCGACTCGCTGCGACTCACCGCCCGAGAGCTCGCGCGGGAAGCTCGACGCGCGATCCGCCAGACCGATGGCTTGGAGTAGCTCTGCGACACGGTCGTCCACTGCGCGCCCGGCTTGACCGTTCAGCGCGAGCGGCAGCGCCACGTTGCGCGCAATGCTCAGGTGCGGCAGCAGGTGGAACGCCTGGAAAACGAACCCCATGCGGGTGCGACGCACCAGCGTGCGCGCGTCCTCGTCCAGTTGCGCGAGGTCACGACCTTCCAGCAGCAGGCGGCCGCTGTCAGGCGTATCGAGACCGGCAATGAGGTTCAGCAGCGTGGACTTGCCCACTCCGGATTCGCCCACGATCGCAACGTACTCGCCGGGAATCACCGTGAGCGAGACATGGTCGAGCACGAGCCGTCCGGCGGGACCGCCGAAGGTACGGGAAACGTCATGGAGTTCGAGCATGGGAGGTAATCGTAGGCGCTACCACCCCCGGATTCACCTCAGTATCAATCAGCGGGCCGGGCGCCCAGCCCCGACCCGCGAATCGTGGGGACCGATGTTCGTCTTAAAGATGCAGACGCACGGGTCGGCGCACTCCTCTCGATCACCAATGCTCGGGAACGATCTCCTTGACCAGGTTGAGAACGAGGGCGCTCAGCATTACGAAGGCAATCAGGTCCATGGCAACTCTCCCAGGTGCGCCGGGATGGCGCGTACCGTTCATGGTGGTGAGATGCGGCAGGGAGTCGGAAGGTTGCACGCGCGCGTAGCGCCAGAGGTCAGGCACGGTCGACGCGACAGGCGTAGCAGCCGTAGCGGGCGTTGTGGACATGCAGGTAGGTCACTGCGCGGTTTTCGAACAACCGCTCGATCAATGGTCCCAGCTCACTTCCCGGCGTGACTTCGGCGTCGATGATCCAGTTTCGCTGGTCGTAGGCTCGAACCGACAGCAAGCGACGCCGCTGCTGGTCGGGCACCTTGTTCAGGAAAACAGCAGTGGTGGCAGCTTTTCGGCGAATGAAGATCGGACCGCTTGCGGCATACGGGGACGGATCGCGCTGGTGAGCATGGGTCAGCAGCAGCACCTCCTCGCCCGGTGCGGCATCCTCAAGCGTGATGCGGCAGGGATAGGCGTCGGCGGCATCGACGACGAGGCGTTGCGCACCGTGGGTTCGCAGCGCGTCATCGTCGAGGTGCAGCAGCGCCTCGAATTGCACGACCGGCAAACCCGTGATCTTGAAGTTCATGCAGGACTGTCCTCGAGGCAGGAAGGCCTCAGTGACAGAGGATGCGGCCAACGCGCGGGACCGACCACCCGGATCGTGCTGAGAAAACGAGTCGGAATGTTGATTAATCTATACCCTTGGGACGATCCAGGCACCGGAGGCGGTTCATGATCCCCTGGCGCGAGAAGTTCCGCGCGTTCGGCATCCATTTCGTGACGACGCTCGTCGTGGCGGCAGCGGCCGCCGCGCTCATTTTCCTGGTCTGGTACCCGTCGCCCTACGGCACGATGGTGGGCGGACTGAAGTTGTTCACGCTGATCACGGGGATCGACCTCGCCCTTGGACCGCTGATTTCCCTGGTCATCTACGACAGTCGTAAGTCGCGGCGGGCACTGGTGTTCGACTACTCGGTCGTCGCCATCCTCCAGGTCGTGGCGCTGTCCTACGGAATCTATTCGGTCTCGCAGGCCCGGCCGGCCTACGTCGCCTTTGTGAAGGACCGGCTCGAAGTTGTTGCGGCCGGTGAGATTGCGGAGCGGGACTGGCAGGAAGCCAAAGGCTCGGCCTACGCGTCGCCCCCCTGGCACGGCCCGAAGCTGGTCGCAACGTATGTGAAACCGGCCGACAGCAACGATGCGCTCGACGGCGGCTTGCAAGGTCGCGATGTGGGCGTGCGACCGAAGTTCTACGTCGAGTACGACACGCAGGTCGACGCGATCAAGCGCCATGTCATGCCGCTGTCGTCACTGGAGCGACGCCATCGTGACTCTGTGCCATTGGTAGAGGAGAGCCTGCGCGAGCTTGGGAGGACTGCCGAAGATTTCGGCTGGTTCCCCGTCAAGCACTCGCGCGGCTTCTGGACGGCGCTAGTGGACCGACGCACTGGCTATCCGGTGAAGTACCTGCCGATCGACCCGTATTGATCGAGCGGCTAGATTACTTCTTGCGCGCAGGAGCCTTGGCTTTAAGGACCAGCTTGTTGGCCGGCGCCTTCTTGACGGCGACCTTCGCCTTGCGCACTGCAGTCTTCGACGCGGACTTGACCGTGGCCTTCGCCTTGGCCTTTTTGACTAACGCAACCTTCGCTTTCGTCACGCGACCCTTGAGTCGCTTGAAGATCGCCGCGCCTAGCTCCGCAGGCGAACGCACCGTCGTGACGCGCGCCGCTTCGAGCGCCGCGAACTTGTCAGCCGCCGTGCCCTTGCCGCCCGAGATTACCG
>JANNGT010000330.1:0-16139 GCA_031404015.1 Gammaproteobacteria bacterium
GTGGAGGTCTCAACCCTTCAAGGAGTTTTCCATGACCGGCATGTCCATGCGACAGATGCTGGAAGCGGGTGTTCATTTTGGACACCAGACCCGCTTCTGGAACCCGAAGATGTCACACTTCATCTTCGGCGAACGCAACAGAATTCACATCATCAACCTCGAGCACTCGCTGCCCCTGTACAACGAGGCTGCGGGGTTCATCCGCAACGTCGTCGCGGACGGTGGCAAGGTGCTGTTCGTCGGCACCAAGCGCTCCGCGCGCGATGCGATCGCCCAGGAAGCGGCCCGCTGCGGCATGCCTTGGGTCAGCCACCGCTGGCTCGGCGGCATGCTCACCAACTTCAAGACGATCAAGCAGTCGATCCGCCGCCTCGCCGAAATCGACGAGATGCAGGCGAACGGCACGCTCGACCAGCGCAGCAAGCGCGAAGCGCAGATGGTGCGTCGCGAGCGCGAGAAGTTGCACCGCAGCCTCGGCGGCATCAAGGACATGGACGGCTTGCCGGACGTGATGTTCGTGATCGACGTCGGGCACGAGAAGATCGCCATCCACGAAGCGCAGAAGCTCGGCATCCCCGTGGTCGCCGTCGTCGACACGAATTGCTCGCCTGAAGGCATCAGCTACGTGATCCCCGGCAACGACGACGCCATGCGCGCCATCCAGCTGTATGCGTCGGGCATTGCCGACTCGGTCATCGAAGGCCGTTCGACGGTCCTCGAGATGCAGGTGGGCGAAGACGAATTCGTCGAGCTCGACGAAGACGGCAAGCCGCGCGCTCGCACCGGCGCGCCGAAGCCGACCCGCAGGGCCGTCCCGGCCCGCAAGAAGACGGCCGCCGGCGTTGCCAAGCGCAAGCCGACCGACGACACCGCTGCCGCCGAACAGCGTGCCGAAGAACTCGTCGACGCGGATCCGGAAGAAAGCGCGGAAGCGTTCATGGCGCGGCGTGAGGCGGCCCGCAAGGCGAAGCCCGCGGCCGCGGCACCTGCCGCCGCTCCTGCTGCGGAAGTCGCCGCTCCCGCTGCGGAAGCCGCGGCTCCCGCTGTCGAGGCCGCTGCCCCGACCCCGCCCGAAGGCGCCTGAGCATGGCCGTCACCGCAGAAGCAGTGAAGGCACTGCGCGAGCGCACCGGCGCCGGCATGATGGAATGCAAGAAGGCCCTCGTCGAAACCAACGGCGACCTCGAAGCCGCGGCCGAGATCATGCGCAAGTCCGGCCTCGCCAAGGCCGACAAGAAGGCCGGTCGCATTGCTGCTGAAGGCGTCGTCGCTGTCGAGCGTTCGGCCGACGGCAAGCAGGCCGCGGTGGTCGAGGTCAACTCGGAGACGGACTTCGTCGCGCGCGAGAAAGACTTCCAGGCCTTCGCCGCGGATGTGGCCAAGGCTGCGCTCGCTGCGCAGCCGGCCAGTCTCGAGGCGCTGCTGGGCACGAAGCTGGCCACGGGCAAGACGATCGAGGAAACCCGGCGCGAATTGATCGCCCGCATCGGCGAGAACATCGGTGTGCGCCGCTACGAATTGATCGCGTCGGATTCGCTGCTGTCCACCTACAGCCACGGAACACGGATTGGCGTGCTGGTAGCATTGCAGGGTGGCGACGACGCGCTGGGTCGTGATCTCGCGATGCACATTGCCGCCATCAACCCGCAGTACCTGTCGGCGGACGACGTGCCGGCCGACCAGGTCGCGAAGGAAAAGGACATCTTCGTGTCGCAGGTTGCGCAGGACCCGAAAGCGGCCGGCAAGCCAGCGGAAATCGTGGCCAAGATGGTCGACGGCAAGATCCGCAAGTTCCTCGGCGAAATTACGCTGCTTGGCCAGCCTTTCGTGAAGGATGACAAGCAGGCTGTCGGTGACGTGCTGAAAAAGGCGAACGCCAAGGTCGTGCGCTTCGTGCGCTATGAAGTCGGCGCGGGTATCGAGAAAAAGCAGGAAAACTTCGCCGAAGAAGTGGCCGCTGCAGTTCGGGGCGCCTGAGCCCCGGGCCCGGCGCGGCGTATTTGACCCACATCGAACCCCGCGCAAGCGGGGTTCTTTATAATGACGGCATGCAGACAGGACGCCGGCGAGGCACGATGGATCACACGATCGCTCCGCAATCCCGCAATCGCCGCATACTCGTCAAGCTCTCGGGCGAAGCCCTCATGGGCGAGGGCGACTACGGCATCGACCCGGCTTTCCTGCGGCGCCTGGCCAGCGAGATCCGCAGCGTCCGCGAAGCCGGCATCGAGATCGGGCTGGTCGTGGGCGGCGGCAACCTGTTCCGCGGCGCCGGGCTAGCGCGCGCGGGGATGGACCGCGTCACCGGCGACCACATGGGCATGCTCGCCACCGTCATGAACGCGCTGGCCCTGCAGGACGCGCTCGAACAGCTGTCCGTGCCCACACGCGTGATGTCGGCGGTCCGCATCAACCAGGTCTGCGAGGACTACATCCGCCGGCGTGCCGTGCGCCACCTGGAGAAGGGGCGGGTGATCATTTTCGCCGCCGGCATCGGCAATCCTTTTTTCACGACCGACACCGCTGCCAGCCTGCGTGCCGTCGAAATCGAGGCGGACATGATGCTGAAGGCCACGAAGGTCGACGGCATTTACGATACCGACCCGATGTTGAACCCGGCTGCGAAGCGGTACGATCGCCTGACCTACGACCAGGTGCTCGACCAGCGGCTCGACGTGATGGACCAGACGGCGATCGTGCTGTGCCGCGACCATCGCCTGTCGTTGCGCGTGTTCAACCTGAACGACGCAGGTGCACTGGTGCGCGCCGCCTCAGGCGACGACATCGGCACGCTCGTCACGAACTGACCGGGGGAGATTCCATGCTCGATGAAGTCAAGAAAGATGCCGCGGACCGCATGACCAAGTGCGTCGCAGCCTACCGGCACGAATTGAAGCGTCTGCGCACGGGTCGCGCCAGCGCCAGCCTGGTCGACCACATCCGCGTCGACTACTACGGCGCCGAATCGCCGCTGAACCAGGTTGCCAACGTCACGGTCGAGGACGCGCGCACACTCACCATCGTGCCTTACGACAAGCAGATGGTGGCCGTGATCGAAAAAGCGATCATGAAGTCCGACCTCGGGATCACGCCGAACACGGCGGGCACCGTCATCCGCGTGCCCATGCCAGCGCTCACCGAAGAACGCCGTCGTGACCTCACCAAGGTCGTCAAGCACGAGGCGGAGAACGCGCGCGTTGCGATCCGTAACGTGCGCCGCGACGTGATGCAGGACCTCAAGGAAATGCTCAAGGAAAAGCTCGTGTCCGAGGACGACGACCACCGCGCCCAGGACGACGTGCAGAAACTTACGGACAAGTTCGTCGCCGAAGTCGACGTTATTCTGCACGAGAAGGAAAAGGAACTGATGCAGGTCTGAGCGCCGTGTCGCAACCCGCAGCGGGCGCGTCCGGCCTCCCACGCCACGTCGCCGTCATCATGGATGGCAACGGGCGCTGGGCCCAGCGCCGCGCCTTGCCCCGGCATTTCGGCCACCGCGCGGGCGCCAAGGCCGTGCGCGCCACGGTCGAGGGCTGCGCCCGCCGCGGCATCGAAGCGCTCACCATCTTCGCGTTCTCCAGCGAAAACTGGCAACGCCCTGCCGAAGAAGTCACGCGCCTGATGGAACTCTTCGTCGAGTCCATCGACAAGGAAGTCGACGAACTGCATCGCAATGGCATCCGCGTGCGCTTCATTGGCGAGTTGTCGCGCCTGCGCGAGGGGCTCGACGTCAAGATCCGCGCCGCCGAGTCCCGCACCGCCAGCAACACGCGCATGACGCTGTTCGTCGCCGTGTCGTATGGCGGCCGCTGGGACATCGTCGAAGCGGCGCGTCGCCTGGCTCGGCAGGCTGCGGCAGGTGCGCTGGACCCGCAGCGCATCGACGAAGACTCCTTCGCGCGCGAGCTGCAGCTGGCCGACGCGCCCGAGCCGGACCTCTTCATCCGGACGGGCGGAGAGCAGCGCATCAGCAACTTCCTGCTCTGGCATCTCGCGTATTCGGAACTGTATTTCTGCGACACGCTGTGGCCGGACTTCGACGACGCCGCGCTCGAAGCGGCCCTGCGTTTTTACACGGGACGGCAACGCCGCTTCGGTCTCACCGATGCGCAGGCCGCGCCATGACCAGCGCGCTGCACGCGCGCATCGTGACGGCGCTGCTGCTCGCGGCGCTCGTCGTCGTCGTCCTCCTGCTGCTGCCGGCCGAAGTCGCCGTTGGCTTGATCTCGGTCGCCGTCCTGGCTGCCGGCTACGAATGGGCCGGGTTCGTGGGGTTGCGCACGCGCTCGTCGCGGTTGTCTTACGCGGCCGCAATCCTGCTCGCGCTCACTGGCGCCGAGATGTTGGCGGCCGATCCCGGGTGGCTCATGTGGATCCTGCGCGTGGCTGCGCTATGGTGGTTGCTCGCCTTCGCATGGCTTGCGTTGCGCGCACGCGCGCGCGGCAGTCTCGCCGCGGCGGCTGCGGGATTCGTGGTGCTGGTGCCCGCGGGAATCGGCTTGTCGCATCTGGTCACGCTGCAACCCAACGGCCAGTTGCTGTTGCTCTACCTGCTGGTGCTGATCGCGGCAGCCGATGTGGGCGCCTACTTCGGCGGCCGTACGTTCGGGCGCCGCAAGCTGGCGCCGCACGTGAGCCCCGGCAAGACGTGGGAAGGATTCGTCGCTGGCATGCTGGCGGCGGCCGCGGTCGGCGTGGGCGGCGCGTTCGTGTTCGAGCAGCCGTTCTGGCCCTGGCTGCTCCTGTGCGAACTCGTTGCCCTGGTCTCGGTGGTGGGCGATCTCACCGAAAGCATGTTCAAGCGGCGCGTCGGCCTCAAGGACAGCGGCAAGCTGCTGCCAGGTCACGGCGGCATCCTCGACCGCATCGACAGCCTCACGGCTGCAGCGCCCACGTTCCTGTTGGGCCTGTTAGCGCTGGGTCTCGTCCCGTGAAGCGCGTTGCCGTCCTCGGCAGCACCGGCAGCATCGGTGTCAACACGCTCGACGTGCTCGGGCAGCACCCCGATCGCTACGTCGTGACCGCGCTGGCCGCCGCGTCCAGCCACGTCGCCCTGTTGCAACAATGCCTGCGCCATCGCCCGCCGCTGGCCGTGCTGGAAGACCCAGCAGCTGCGCGACAGTTGACGCAGGCGCTGCGTCAGGCGAATTGCGCCACCGAGGTGTTGTGCGGTCTCGAGGCGCTCGATGCGGTGGCTGCCAGCGCAGACGTCGATGTCGTCGTGGCGGCGATCGTGGGTGCTGCTGGGCTGCCCTCGACGCTGGCCGCGGCTCGCGCAGGCAAGCACGTGCTGGTGGCCAACAAGGAATCGCTCGTCATGGCCGGCGCGCTGCTGGTCGATGCGGCGCGTCAGGGCGGCGCTACGCTGGTCCCGATCGACAGCGAGCACAACGCCATTTTTCAATGCATGCCTCCCATGCTGCAGACCGGGCAGGCAGCGGCGGGCGTGCGGCGTATCCTGCTCACGGCGTCCGGCGGGCCTTTCCTGCGAGCGACCCGCGAACAGATGGCCCACGTGACCCCGGACCAGGCCTGCGCCCACCCGCGTTGGCGCATGGGGCGCAAGATCTCGGTCGATTCCGCGACGCTCATGAACAAGGGCCTCGAGCTCATCGAGGCGTGCGTGTTGTTCGGCATGGAACCCGCGCGCGTCAGCGTGGTCGTACATCCGCAGAGCATCGTGCATTCGATGGTGGAATACGTGGACGGGTCGATCCTGGCGCAGCTCGGCAACCCGGACATGCGCACCCCCATCGCCCACGCGCTCGCTTGGCCGGAACGGATTGGCTCCGGTGTAGAATCGCTGGACCTGGTGGCCGCCGGGAAGCTCGAATTCGAGGCCCCGGATCTGGTGCGGTTTCCTGCGCTGGTACTGGCTCGCAACGCGGCCGAAGCCGGCGGCACGGCGCCGGCGGCGCTCAATGCGGCCAACGAGGTGGCGGTGGCGGCCTTCCTCGCGGACCGGCTGGATTTTCTGGGTATTCCCGCTTTGATCGCAGGTGTCATGGGCGACTACGCCCAAGCGCCCGCGCGTGAGATCGGAGACATTCTCGAGGCAGACCACTGGGCCCGGCAGCTCGCGCAGGCGCGGCTGGGCGCACGGGCAGGAGCATGAACATAGTGACTTACGTCCTGGCATTCCTCGTCGCGATCGGGATCCTCGTGGCCGTCCACGAGTACGGCCATTACTGGATGGCGCGGCGCATGGGCATCAAGGTCCTGCGCTTCTCCATCGGCTTCGGCAAGGTGCTCTGGTCGCGCACTGGCAAGGACGGCTGCGAGTATGCATTTTCTGCAATCCCTTTAGGGGGTTACGTCAAGCTTCTCGACGAGCGTGAAGCTCCTGTGGACCCGGCGCTGATAGACCAGGCGTACAACCGTAAGCCAGTCTGGCGCCGTATCCTGGTGCTGTTGGCAGGGCCATTCGCGAACTTCCTGTTCGCCGTGGTGGCGACGTGGTTGTTGCTCGTGATCGGTACACCGGCGCTCAAGCCAGTGGTCGGTGACATCACGGCCGACTCCATTGCCTCGCGCGCAGGCCTCAAGAGCGGGGATTCAATCATTGGCGTCGGCGGCACGCCAGTCGGCACCCGCGCCGACGCCGTGCTGGTCATGCTCGACCGGCTGATGGACGACGCGCCGATCCGGCTCGAAGTGCAGGCGGACGAAGGCCGCGGCAGCGCGCGTGAGGTCGAGCTCGAGCTTGGCACCGACCGCCGCGCGTTGACCGAGCCGGGTGCCCTGTTGCCCGGCATCGGCTTCGATTTCTGGTATCCGACCGTGCCTACCGAGATCGGCAAAATCGTGCCCGGCAGCCCCGCGGAGCTGGCTGGCCTGCAACTGGGTGACCGCATCGTCGCCGTCGGTGGACAACCGGTAGGCGACTTCCAGGCGATGGTCAAGATCGTGCAGCCGAGCCCCGGTAAGACGCTCACGTTTGCAGTCGATCGTGACGGCCGGCAGATGGAAGTGCCGATCGAAGTGCAGGCGCAGCGCGACGGCGACCGGCTGGTCGGGCGCATCGGCATCCAGCCTGTCGCAGGGCTCGACGTGCCCGACCGCATGAAGACCATCGAGCGTTTCGGCGCCGTGACCGCGGTCGGTCGTTCGGTCGACAAGACCTGGGATATGTCGGTGCTCACCGTCCGCATGATCTGGAACGTGGCCACGGGCGACGTCTCGGTCAAGAACCTGAGCGGGCCGATCAACATCGCGGAGTACGCCGGTTTCTCCGCGCGACAGGGCATACTGTCGTTCCTTTCCTTCCTGTCGGTCGTGAGCGTGAGCCTGTTCGTGCTGAATCTGCTGCCGATCCCGATCCTTGATGGCGGGCAGGTGGTTTACCAACTGGCCGAGCTCGTCAAGGGCAGCCCGCTTTCCGAGCGGACCCAGGCGGTCGGCCAGCAAATCGGCATCGTGTTGCTGCTCATGCTCATGAGTTTCGCGTTCTACAACGACCTCGCACGGTTGTTCAGCTGAGTCGCCCCTAACAAATGCGCTTGAAGTACGCGGCCGCATTTGCGGCCCTCCTTGCCGTACCCGCGGTCCTGGCCCAGACGGAGTCCGCCGAATTCACCGTCGGCGACATCCGGATCGAAGGCTTGCAGCGCATCACGGAAGGTACCGTTTACAACTACCTGCCGGTCAATATCGGCGACCGCCTCGACAACCGTCGAGTCGACGAGGCGCTGCGCGCGCTTTACGCGACGGGTTTCTTCCGGGACGTCGAAATACGGCGCGACGGCGGTACGCTGGTCGTCGCCGTGCTCGAGCGGCCCTCGATCGAAGCCTTCACGATCACGGGCAACAAGGACATCAAGACCGAGGACCTGGAAAAGTCCCTGCGTAACGTCGGCCTCTCGCGCGGCAAGACCTTCAACCAGTCCACGCTCGACGAAGTGGAGCGCTTTCTCACCGACCAGTACTTCTCGCGCGGCAAGTACGGCGTACAGGTCGACACCAGGGTCGAGGAAGTGGCGGGCAACCGCGTCAAGATCGCGGTCGACATCGTCGAAGGCAAGCGCTCGCGCATCCGGCAGATCAACATCGTCGGCAACGAAGCATTCAGCGACGAAGAACTGCTCGAAGCGTTCAAGCTGCAGACGCCCAACTGGCTGTCCTGGTACAAGCAGGACGACCGCTACTCGCGCGAAGAGCTTTCCGGCGACATCGAAAACCTCCGCTCGTATTACATGGATCGCGGCTACGCGAACATGGACGTCGAGACGACGCAGGTGGCGATCACGCCCGAGAAAGACGACATCTTCATCACGCTCAACGTGAAGGAAGGCGAGGTGTACCGGATCTCGGACGTGAAGATTGCCGGCAATCTCGTCGTGCCGGAGGACCAGCTCAAGGCGCTCGTGGCAGTGCACCCCGGCGACGTGTTCTCGCGCAAGATGGTCACGGCGACGACGGAACTCATGGCATTGCGCCTCGGCCAGGATGGCTTTGCGTTTGCCAAGATCGACCCGGTCCCGAAGGAAAACCCCGAGACCAAGGAAATCGAGCTGACCTTCCTCGTCGATCCGGGCAACCGTGCCTACGTGCGCAACATTGCCTTCAGCGGCAGCACCGGGATCAACGACAACGTGCTGCGCCGTGAAATCCGCCAGATGGAAGGCGGCTACCTGTCCAATGCCGCGGTCGACCGGTCCAAGACCCGCCTGCAGCGCCTGCCGTTCATCGAGAAGGTCGAAGTCGAGACGACGCCCGTGCCGGGCACGCCCGATCTGGTCGACGTCACGTATGACATCAAGGAAGGCCTGCCCGGCCAGTTCAGCGGCGGTATCGGCTATTCCGAATCGCAGTCGGTCCTGCTCAACGGCAGCTTCGTGCACAGCAATTTCATGGGCACCGGCAACCGGGTCGCCGCGGAGATCAACGCGGGCCAGTACAGCAAGGTGTTCAGCCTTTCGCACACCGACCCGTACACGACGGTTGACGGCGTCTCGCGCACCGTCTCGGCCACGTGGCGGAGCATCTCGCAGTTCACGACTTCGTCATCTGACTTCGAGACAGATACCGGCACGCTCGGCCTCGATTATGCGTGGCCGATTTCGGAGTTCCAGTCCGTCCGCATGGGCCTTGCGGCCCAGCGTTCCGACCTGTTCACGAGCCCGCAGAACAGCGCCGCGGAGGCGCTCGACTGGGTGCAGAACAACGGCAACACCTACACGCAAACGCAGAACATCGGCGTGCCGCCGGTCGCGCTCACGTATTACGGCACCAAGTTCGACACGTTCGAATACTCGCTTGGCTGGTCGTACGATTCACGCAACCGGGCGTTGTTCGCCGACCGTGGATCGCGGCACCGCGTCGGCGCCTCGTACACGCTGCCGGGCAGTGACGTCGAGTTCTACAGCCTGAATTACGACTACCTGCAGTTTATCTCGCTCGGCAAGTGGTTCACCGTCATGCTGAACAGCGAGGCTGGGTTCGCGCAGGCATTAGGCGACACGACCTCGATGCCGCCGTACCGTCGCTTCTTCGCGGGTGGCCCCGAAACCGTGCGTGGTTATCGCGAAAGCCGGCTTGGTCCGAAGGATTCCTTCGGCAACCCTTACGGCGGCAACATCAAGTTCACGAACCAGTTGGAACTGCTGCTGCCGATGCCGGCCAAGTGGCGCAACAGCGCGCGATTCAGCCTGTTCTTCGACGCAGGCAATGTGTTCTCGGACGACGACGTCAATTTCGTCGGTCGCGACGGCGTCACGCCGGTGTCTTATGACTTCTCGTTTGATAAACTCCGGTATTCGGCCGGCGTGGCCGTCCAGTGGCTGGCACCGCTTGGTGTGTTCCGTTTCAGCTACGCGGTGCCGCTCAACGAGTTCGAGGGCACTGCAGTCGAATATGCCGACGAGACGGAAGGGTTCCAGTTTTCGATCGGCCAGGCTTTCTGAGGTATTTATTTTCATGCGCATCAAGACCGTCCTGCTTGCTTTCCTGACACTCGCCGCCACTTCGCTGCCGCTCGCGGCCGCGCAGGCGCAGACGAAGATCGGCGTCGTCAACGTGGCGCGCCTGCTGCAGGAAGCGCCGCAGGCCCAGGCAGCGTCGCAGGCACTCGAGAACGAGTTCGCCGCGCGCAAGCGCGAGTTGCAGAACATGGAGCGCGACCTCAAGGCGCGTGAAGACAAGCTGCAGAAGGACGGCGCAACGATGGCCGAAGCCGAGCGCCGCAACCAGGAAAAGGCGCTGCGCGATGGCCAGCGTGAGTTCGCGCGCAAGCAGAACGAATTCATGGAAGACCTCAACGTCCGCCGCAACGAGGCACTTGGCCAGCTGCAGCGCTCGGTGCTGCAGGAAGTGCAGGCCTATGCGAAGACCGCGGGCCTCGATCTGGTGATCGCCGATGCGCTCTTCGCCAGCGCCTCGATCGACATCACCAGCCAGGTTCTGTCCGCCCTGCAGGCGAAGGGACGCGCGCCGGCTGCCAAGCCCTGATCCCGGCCCGGTCGGGACGACACGGAGTCGATCGAGCATGCCGGTACGCCTGGGCGAACTGGCGGCACGCTTCGGCTGCGAACTGCGCGGCGACCCCGACGCAACCGTCGAGCGTGTGGCCACACTGCAGGAGGCCGGGGCGGGTTCCATCTCGTTCCTGGCCAATTCGAAGTACCGGCGTCATTTGCCCGGCACCGGCGCAAGCGCCGTCGTGCTAGATCAATCCTGTGTGGACGACTGCAGGACCAACGCACTCGTCGCAGCCAATCCTTATGCGACGTACGCGCGGATCGCCCAGATCCTGTACCCAGAGGCGGCGCACGTCGCCGCGCGGCACGCGTCCGCGGTCATCGAGCCAGGGGCCGTTGTCGACCCCACGGCCGCGATCGGGCCGAATGTCTACGTGGCGGCAGGGGTTCGCATCGGCCCGCGGGTGTGTGTGGGACCCAACTGCGTTGTATTCGAAGGCGCCGTCATCGGTGCCGACACGCGGCTCGTCGCCCAGGTGACGCTGGCCGGTGGCGTGCAGCTTGGAGCCCGCTGCCTGCTGCACCCGGGCGTCGTCATTGGCGCCGATGGCTTTGGTCACGCGCCCGACAGCGACGGTTACGTCAAGATCCCGCAGGTCGGCTCGGTCGTGATCGGCGACGATGTGGAGATCGGCGCCAACTCGACGATCGACCGCGCCGCGATCGGCGACACCGTCGTCGAGAACGGCGTCAAGATCGACAACCAGGTGCAGGTGGGTCATAACTGCCGCATCGGGGAGCACACGGTCATCTCGGGCTGCGTCGGTATCTCGGGCAGCGTGACGATCGGTCGCCGCTGCATGATCGGAGGCATGGTGGGGATCGTCGGGCACCTGCAGATCACGGACGACGTCTACCTCACCGGCAAGACGATGGTCACGCACTCGATTACCAAGCCGGGCCTGTATTCGGGGCAGTTGCCGTTCGACGAGGCGCGGCGGTTCCGTCGCAACAGTGCGCGGTTCCAGCAGCTCGACGAGCTGGCGCGGCGCGTGCGCAAGCTCGAGCGGGGCGCCGGTGGCAGCGGTAAAGACAAAGAAGTACAGGACGAAAGCGACGATGAATGAAGCAGCAGCGGGCGGGTTCGGCATCGACGAGGTGATGCGGCGCCTGCCGCATCGGTACCCGATGCTGCTGGTCGATCGCGTGCTGGAGTGCGTCCCGGGCGAGCGCCTGGTCGGCCTCAAGAACGTGACCGCCAACGAGCCGTTTTTCTCAGGCCACTTCCCGGGGCGCCCCGTGATGCCTGGCGTGTTCATGCTCGAAGCGCTGGCCCAGGCGGCCGGCATCCTGTGTTTCGTGACCGCGCAGATTTATCCGGACGAGAACGTGAAGTTCTATTTTGCTGGGATCGACAAGGCGCGCTTTCGCCGGCCCATCGTGCCGGGCGACCAGTTGCTGCTCAAGGTCGTGCTCGAGCGGCGCATCCGCTCGATCTGGAAGTTTTCGACCGTGGCAGAGGTGGACGGGCAGGAAGCGTGCTCGGCCGACATGATGGTGATGCCGGGCTGAAGACGAGCCCGGACGAAGGAGAGGCATCGATGAGTGGCTCCATCCACGCGACGGCGATCGTCGCGCCGGACGCGGTACTGGGCGAAGGCGTCACGGTCGGTCCCTACAGCGTGATCGGTCCGGGCGTAGAGGTCGGCGCCCGCACGCGGATCGGCTCGCATGCCGCCGTGCATTGCCACACCCGCATCGGCGCGGACAACGTCATCCATGCCTACGCGTCCATTGGCGACGCGCCGCAGGACAAGAAGTACGCGGGCGAGCCCACGCGACTGGTCATCGGCGACCGCAACGTGATCCGCGAATTCGTCACGTTGAACCGCGGCACCACGAAAGACAGCGGCGTCACGACGATCGGCAGCGACAACCTGTTCATGTCGTATTCGCATGTCGCGCACGACTGCGTCGTCGGCAACCAATGCGTGCTCGCCAACAGCGCCACGCTCGGCGGCCACGTCGTGCTCGGCGACTGGGTGATCTTGGGCGGCTTTGCCGCGGTCCATCAGTTCTGCAAGGTCGGCGCGCACGCCTTCCTCGCCAATAACGCGGCCGTCACTCGGGACGTGCCGCCTTACATCATGGCCGTCGGTGGTCCGGCCAGGCCGCACAGCATCAATTCGGAAGGCCTCAAGCGTCGTGGCTTCTCGCCGCAGCAGATCCGCAACCTGCGCAACGCGTATCGTACGTTGTATCGCTCCGGGCTGCGGCTGGAGGAGGCGCTCGAGCGGCTCGCAGCGTCCGCGCAAGATCAGCCGGAGGTGCAGTTGCTGGTCGACTTCATACCGCAGTCCACGCGCAGTCTCGTGCGCTAGCGCGCATGGGCACGAACCCCGTATTTACCTCTCCCGTTCCGACGGGAGAGGTCGCGCGCAGCGCGGGTGAGGGTTCCCGCAGCGCGGGTGAGGGTCCGCGCATCGCGCTGGTCGCCGGCGAGGCCTCGGGCGACAACCTCGGCGGGGGCTTGCTGCGTGCACTGCGCGAGCGCGAGCCGCACCTGCAGTCGTTCGGCGTCGCCGGGCCGCGCATGGTCGAGGCTGGTTGCGAGGCATGGGTTTCCTATGAAGAACTCGCCATCATGGGTCTCGCGGAAATCCTGCGGCACCTGCCGCGTCTGCTGCGGTTGCGACGCGACCTGGTCGAGCGCCTGCTGCTCGCGCGGCCCGACGTCTTCGTCGGCATCGACTCGCCCGAATTCAACCTGCGCGTCGCCGCCCGGCTCAAGGCGCAGGGCATTCCCACGGTGCAATACGTGAGCCCGCAGGTGTGGGCCTGGCGGCAGGGGCGGGTGCGCACGATCGGCCGGGCTGTCGACCTCGTGCTCTGTGTGCTGCCGTTCGAGAGCAGGTTCTACGATGCGCACGACGTGCGTGCCGTCTTTGTCGGACACCCTCTCGCGGATCGCATTCCGCTCGAGTCGCTGCCGCAGCCTGCTCGCGCCGCGCTCGGGCTGGCCGCAACCGCCCCGATCATCGCCGTGCTGCCGGGCAGCCGTCGCAGCGAAGTCGCGAGACTAGGCGGTCCATTCGCCGCTACGCTGGCCTGGCTGCACACGAGGCGCCCCGACCTGCACTTCGTCGCGCCGATGGCGAACCCGGCGGTGCGCGCGTCGTTCGAGCAAAGCCTGGCGCAGCACGCGCCGACCGTGCCCGTCACGCTCGTCGATGGCCGCGCTCAGGAAGCGCTCGCGGCGGCCGACGCCGTGCTGGTCGCTTCCGGTACGGCCACGCTGGAAGCTGCGCTCATCAAGCGGCCCATGGTCGTCGCTTACCGCCTGGCGCCGCTCACCGCCTGGCTCATGCGCAGCATGAAGCTGATGAAGGCCGACTTCTTTGCGCAACCGAACCTGCTGGCGGGCCGGCAAGTGGTGCCGGAGTTCCTGCAGGAGGAAGTGCGGCCCGACGTGCTCGGTCCCGCGTTGCTGCAGCAATTGGAGCGCGCGGACCGTGCCGAACTCGTCGCCACGTTCACGAGCATCCACGAGACGCTGCGCCAGGATGCAAGCGCACGCGCGGCGGACGCGGTGCTCGAACTGCAGCGCCAGCGGACTTCTCGCCGATGAGACGCGGCGCCGCACAACAGGCCGGTTTCGATCTGCGCAAGGTCGGCTTGACCGCGGGAGTCGATGAGGCAGGCAGAGGCCCATTGGCGGGACCTGTCGTGGCCGCCGCCGTCATCCTCGATCGCAAGCGGCCGATCCGGGGAATTGCGGATTCGAAGGTGCTGGCCCCCGACGTGCGTGAGGAACTGGCGCTGCGGATCGAAGAGCGCTGCATCGCGTTCGGTATCGGCTGGGCCGACCCGTGCGAGGTCGATGCGATCAACATCCTGCAGGCCACGAT
The DNA here is from genome assembly GCA_031404015.1 of Gammaproteobacteria bacterium. Lineage (GTDB taxonomy): Bacteria > Pseudomonadota > Gammaproteobacteria > Steroidobacterales > Steroidobacteraceae > RPQJ01. The sequence continues at coordinate 14,324 of JANNGT010000330.1, forward strand.
GCTGGCGATGCGCCGCGCGATGCTGGGCCTGCGCTGCGCCCCGGCGCACGTCATCGTCGACGGCGACCGGTGCCCGAGCCTGGCCGGCTTGGGCGTCGATTGCACGATCGAGGCCGTCATCGCCGGCGATTCGAGCGTGACTTGCGTCGGAGCGGCGTCGATCATCGCCAAAGTGGCACGGGATCGCTTCATGTGCGAACTCGACCAGCGTTACCCCGGTTACGGTTTTGCCGCACACAAGGGTTACGGGACACCGCAGCACTTCGATGCATTGCGTCGATTGGGGCCTTCCGCGGTGCACCGCAGGAGCTTCGCACCGGTACAATCCCGGCTTCCCCGCTGACCCGCTGAAAGCCCGTCGCCCATGGCCGTCCGGTTCGCCCATCTTCACGTCCATACCGAGTACTCGCTCGTCGACGGCACGATCCGCATCGAGAGCGAGAAGTCGGACGACGGCAAACTGGTGCGCGAAGGCCTGATCGACGCCACGGCGCGTCGCGGCATGCCAGCCGTTGCGCTCACGGACCAGGCGAACCTCTTCGCGCTCGTCAAGTTCTACAAGACGGCGCAGTCCAAGGGCATCAAGCCGCTGATCGGCGTGGACGCGCTGATACGCGACGAAAGCGAACGCAATGAGCCCTCGCGAATGGTCCTGCTGTGCCAGGACGCGCGCGGCTACCTGAACCTCACGCGGCTCGTGACGCGCAGTTACCTGGAAGGCCAGGGCAGGCACGGCCCAACGCTGCATCGTGCCTGGCTCGACCGCGAGTCCACGCAAGGGCTCATCGCGCTGTCGGGCGGACGCGAAGGCGATGTTGGCCGCGCGCTCGTCGGCAAGCGCGTGCCGGACGCACTCGTCGCACTCGAAAGCTGGCTCGCGCTGTTCGGCGACCGGTATTACCTCGAGCTGCAACGCACTGGCCGGCCGGGGGAGGAGGAGTGCGTCGCTGGATCGCTGCAACTCGCCGTGGCGCTCGGCGTGCCCGTCGTCGCCACCAATGACGTGCGTTTCCTGCAGCCCGAAGACTACGAAGCGCACGAGGCGCGCGTCTGCATTCATGAGGGCGCGCTGATCGCCGACGCTGCGCGCCAGCGGCGCTACAGCGAAGAGCAGTACCTGCGTACGCCCGAGGAGATGGCGCGCCTGTTCGCGGACGTGCCCGAGGCGCTCGACAACACGATCGAGATCGCGCGACGGCTCAACCTCGAGATCAAGCTCGGCAAGCCGTCCCTGCCGGCCTATCCAGTGCCTGCGGGGCAGACAACCGAAGAGCACCTGCGCGAGGAATCGCAGCTCGGCCTGGAGAGCCGGTGGCCCGTGATTGCCACGCAGCTCGGCACGCACATTCCGCGCGACGACTACGCGCAGCGACTGCAGCGAGAGCTCGACGTCATCTGCCAGATGGGATTCGCGGGTTACTTCCTGATCGTGGCCGACTTCATCCGCTGGGCCCGCGCGAACGGCGTGCCAGTGGGTCCCGGCCGCGGTTCGGGCGCGGGTTCGCTCGTCGCGTATGCGCTTGGCATCACGGACCTCGACCCGCTGCACTACGACCTGCTGTTCGAGCGGTTCCTGAACCCCGAACGCGTGTCGATGCCCGACTTCGACGTCGACTTCTGCATGGAAGGCCGCGATCGCGTCATCGAGTACGTGGCCGAACGCTACGGGCGCGACCGCGTCTCGCAGATCATCACCTACGGCACGATGGCCGCGAAGGCCGTGGTGCGCGACGTCGCGCGGGTACAGGGGCTGAGTTACGGCTTTGCCGACAGCATTGCCAAGCTGATCCCGTTCGAGCTCGGCATCACGCTCGAC
>JANNGT010000331.1:0-7866 GCA_031404015.1 Gammaproteobacteria bacterium
GCGGCGAGTTGCTGCCCGACGTCGGGCGAGACGCTGCGTACGTGCAAGTCCTGCTGCGGGAACGCGAACTCGATGCCCTCCTGCGTAAGGGCCTCGTAGACAAGCGCCGTCATCTCGGTGCGGATCGTCACCCAGTCGCCGAAGTCGTTGGTCCAGGCGCGGATCCCGAAATCCATCGAACTTGCGCCAAAACCCTTGAACACGATGGCCGGTACCGGCTCGGGCGTGATCCCTGGCGTGCCGAGCGCCACGTCGCGCAACAGCGCGAGCACGCGGCGCGGATCCGTGCCGTATGCGACGCCCACTTCGACATCGATGCGACGATTCATGTCGCTCAGTGTCCAGTTGATGAGTTTCTCGGACAGCAGCGTTCCATTCGGAACGACCACGTCGGCGCCCTCAAACGTCGTCAACGTCGTCGCACGCATGCCGATTTCGCGCACCTTGCCAGACGTGCCCGACACCTCGACGACGTCGCCCGGCTGGATCGGGCGCTCGAACATCAGGATGAGTCCTGAGACGAAGTTGTTGACGACGTTCTGCAGGCCGAGGCCGATGCCGATGCCCAGCGCGCCGAAGATGAGTGCGAATTGCGATGTCTCGAAGCCGGCTGCTGCCAGGGCGACCATGAGGCCGGCCAGTATCAGCGCGTAATAACTCAGCGACGCAACGCTGTTGCCCACGCCGCGCGGCAACTCCATCTTGGGCAGGATGTTGTCACGCAGCACGACCCGCACCGTGCGCGCCAGCCAGAACGCGACGTACACCGAGAAAAAGAACAGGAGGATGCTGCCGAGCGTGACTGAGATCTGGCCCACTTCGAGCGGGTGGGTCAGGATCGCTTTGGCGGTGCGCAAGATCGGGCGGGCAACGCGGAACTCGTTCAGCACGACGATGACCCACGAGACCATTGCGCCGGTCATCACGAGTTTGTGCAGCGTGGCGAGCAGCGGTCCCGCATGCTGCGTGATCACGCTGAAACGCGAGATCTCCCGCCGTGCGAGCAGCGTGCTGAACACGGAGGCGATTACGTTCGCGCCGGCATACAACGCCAGGCCGGTGTAGGCGCTGTCGAGCACGGCGCCCGTCAGCATCTCGGCGAGGGACACGTTGCCGACTACATTGGCGATGATCGCGACGAGCAATGCGCCCACCGCAACCCACGCCGCCGCGCGCACGAGACCAGAGGCTGCAGGGGATTTGGAGCTTTCATGCCGCGCCTTGGACGACAACACCAACCAGAGCAGCACGGCCGCGGTGAGCGACGCGATGCCGAGCAGGTACAGGCGATACAGCACGGGCTCGCCGAGCAGGAGGACGCTCAGGCCATACAACACGTAGAGCACCGTGCCTACGACCGGCCACCAGCCGAGCACTTCGTACACCCGTGCTGGCAACAACCGTAACACCGGCACCAGCGCGACGAGCAGCGCCACCTGGTGCAGCACGAGCGGCGCATCGGGGAAGAAGAACGGGATGCCGATCGTGACCAGCAGTAGCCACGCAGAGATCGGCCGGCGCAGTACTTTGCCCGCTGCCTGCATGGCCGGCTCCGTCATCACCGTCTTGCGACTGCGCCAGCCCAGCCATAGCAGCAGTGGCAACAGCAGCAGTGCCCCGATCCGATAGGCCTGGATGCGCGACTGATTGGCCTTGCCCCATTCTTCAACGAAGGCTGTTTCGAGCCGGAGCCCCGCCGCCGTTCCCCTGAGTTCGCCGGACGTGAAGCGCGAGTCTCCGATCGCATCCCAGGCCGGTACCGCATCGACCATGCCAAGCCGGTGGTCGTAGTAACGGATGGCGGCGTCGACGCCTTTCTTGCCCGCGTCTATGCTGGCCTGCACGGTGTTGGCGCGCCGGCGCAGCTTCAGTTGCTCGTCGAGCGGTTGCGACAGCGCTTTCTCGGCTTGCGAGAACTGCTCGATGATCACGTCGACGCGATCAACCAGGGCGGGCGTGACGCCGCTGGAACTCATCGCCGCGCGGGTCGTTTCCCAGACGAGGCGTCTTTTCGCGAGCTCCGCCGCGTTCTCCGTGTAGCTGCCAGTGGTCCCGTTGAGCTCTGCGCGCCACTGGTTGAGTTCGCGCTGGTAAAAACTCCAGTGGTTCTCGAGGCTCTCGAGCCGGATCGCAGAGAGCTGCCGCAGGTCGTCGTTTTCGAACGCTTGCGAGAGTTTCGCGATCCCCGCCGTCATGTCGTTGAGTTGCGCGCCGAGCTTCGTGCTGGGGTCCCGCCCTTTCGACTGTCGCACGACCTCCTGCGCAAACCGCTCGTCCGCGTCCGCTCGCATCGGGATTTCGCCAGGCGGAATCGGCTCTGGTGCATTCAGCCTGGCTGCACCGTCTGCCGGCGCCTCCGCAGCCTTAATGCCGCCGGTCAGCAGTGCGGCCTGGGCGCACACGGGCGCCGTTACGGCCAGCTGCAGGGCGCAGGCCGCCGCCATCAGGCAGGTCGCATGCAGGAATTTTGGCGGTAGGCGAGCCATCGTTTTCATGTCCGAGCCGGGCGGGATACCGGCATTGTCGCATCAGTGCAGGCGTCGTCCTACGGGGACAGCCCGACGAACGGCGGCCTGCTCTGGCAAAATCCGGCCCCATGCACGACATGTTGGCGTCCCTGATCCAGTGGTACCTCGCCGCGCTCGACCAGGGCGGCTACCTGCTCATCGTGCTGCTGATGGCGATGGAAAGCTCGATCCTGCCGGTGCCGAGCGAGTTCGTGATCCCGCCCGCGGCTTACCTGGCGCACGCCAAGGGGACGTTTTCCCTCACGGGGATCGTGCTCGCGGGCACCTTCGGCTCGTGGGTCGGCGCCAGCGTGATGTACTGGGCGTCGTACCTTCTTGGCCGGCCCCTCTTGCTGAAGTACGGCCGGTATGTCGCCATCACGCCCGGGAAAATCCAGCAGGCCGAGGCGTGGTCGTCCCACTACGGCATGGTCGGCGTGTTCATTTCGCGGTTGCTGCCGGTGATTCGTCACCTGATCGGGATTCCCGCGGGCGTCGTGCGCATGCACTACGGCTGGTACTCACTGGCGACGATCCTCGGCTCGGCGCTGTGGTGCTCGGTGCTGTGCTGGGTGGGCGTCACTGCGGGCCAGGACGAGAAGCTGATGCAGGGCAACCTGCAGAGCATCACGCTCTGGGTGGGTGGCCTGCTGCTGTTCCTGGGCGCGATCTATTACTTCTTCGTGCACCGGCAGATGCGCCGGTGAGCGACAGCGCCTTGCCGTGAACGCCGCCGAGACCCCGCTGGTCGCGACGCCGCCTGCGGTCTCGCCGCCGGCGCGAAACCCATTGCCGGCACAGAAACACGATCCCGTCACGGGACGCGTGATCATCGACTATCGCGCCGTCATGTTGCTCGCGCTGCCACTGATGTTGAACAGCAGCCTGCAGGCTGTGATCAGCCTCACTGACACCTGGTTCGTCGGGCACATCTCGACGACGGCCATGGCCGGCATGGCCGCCGTGTACTGGGTAGTGCTCCTGTTCCTGATGCTGGTCGGCGGCGTGGGCCTGGCGGTGCAGACCTTCGTCGCGCAGGCCGAAGGCGGCCGACGGCGCATGCGCGCCAGTCACGCGACCTGGGTCGCATTGAGCGCGAGCGCGCTGACGTTGCCGCTCTTCGCGGTGCTGGCATGGTCCGGGCCGCTCTTGTTTGCCCCATTCGGCCTGGCGACGGACGTGTCAGAGCAAGCGATGGCGTTCTGGCAGCCGCGCATGCTCGGCGCGCCGCTCGGCGTCGCGCTATGGGCGGTGCTCGGTTTCTTCAATGGCATCTCGCGACCGCGCATCGCGGTGATGACGACGGGGCTCGTCGCAGTCGTGAACGCTGTCTTGAACTGGCTGTTCATCTTCAAGTTCGATGGTGGCATCGGCGGGTCGGCCTGGGCGACGAACATCAGCATGGTGTGCGGCCTGGTCCTTGCATTGTGGATATTCCTCGGCAAAGAGCTGCGCGCGAAGTACAAGTCGCACCTGACGTGGCGGCCGGACCTGCGCGGGCTCTCGCGCCAGTACCGGCTGGGCCTGCCGATGGGGGCGATGTACGCGGCCGACCTGTTTGCCATGGCGCTGTTCCAGCTGATGCAGGTGCGCCTCAGTGCTGTCGACGGCGCCGCGACACAGATTGTCATGATGTTGACGTCGATGTCGTACATGCCGGGCATCGGGATGGCACTGGCGGGTACCACGCTGGTCGGGCAATCGATTGGCGCAGGCGATCCCGAATGGGCACGCAGGCTGGGCAACGCAATCATCGTCCTGACGGTGGCGTTCATGGGCACTCTCGGCGTGCTGGTCGCGCTCGCAGGACCGTGGTTGTTGCCCACTTTCATGAACGCGGGCGATCCGCAGTCGGCAGACGTGGTGCGGATCGGCGTGGTGCTGCTGTGGATCGCTGCCGGCTACCAGATCTTCGATGGCCTCAACCTCGGCAGCGGCTTTTCGTTGCGCGGCGCGGGTGACGTGCGGGTGCCGGCGATCCTGTTCTTCGTGCTCGCGTGGGGCGTCTTCGTGCCGCTGGCCCATTCGCTGTCCTTCGAGCCGGGGCAGGGATGGGTCGACTTCCTGCCCCAGTTCGGGCTCGGTGCCGCGGGCGGGTGGACCGGCATGCTGGTGTACGTGGTGCTGCTCGGCGTTGCGCTCTACTGGCGATGGCGGTCGGGGCGGTGGCAGCGGATGCGGATTTGAGCGGTTCTGTAGAAGGTCACGGATCGACCCCCTGGCGTCCACGCTAGACCGCCCCAAGGCTGCCGAGGCCCTGGCGCCTCACGCATTTCCACGCTTTCGAGCAATCTTCCGGCTTCCTTCCGGAAACCTCCATGCAGCGGATGTGCATCCGCGGAATGCTCGGCCATGCCCCGTGCCTACGTTTTCCCAAGGCTTCGCCTGCAATGATAGTGTTGCAAGGACATTGCGCCACCCGCGGGATCGAGGTTCGCCTCGCGGATTCGGCTGCCGCCTTCAGGGGAGAATGGCATGGCGACTGGCACGCGGGCCCGGGAAACCTACCGGGTCGGCGACCTCAACATCGACGTGGGCCAGCAGCGTGTGACAGGGCCGGCAGGCGACATTGCCCTGCCAAAGCTTTCGTTCGAGTTGTTGCTGGCCCTGGTGCGGCATGCGCCTGATTTCGTCACCAACGACGAGCTGTCGGCAACGGTCTGGACGGGCCTCGTCGTCACGCCAGAGACAGTCACCAAACGGGTCAACCTGTTGCGCGAAGCGCTGGGCGACGCTGCGTCGAATTCGCGCTACGTCGCTGGACTGCGATCACGCGGCTATCGAATCGCGGTGCCGGTGGAACGGATCGTTACGGACACGGCAGACGTGGCCCCGACGCCGGTCGACGTCACACCGCCGGCGGCGGTCGTGGCTGCTGCCACCGCGCCGGCGCCCGCTGCGCGACCGCGCTGGTTGCTGCCGGCAGTCCTCGTTGTCGCCGTCGCTGCCGGTGTCGCCTGGTGGATCAACGATGAACGCGCAGCTCAGCCGTCGAGCACCGTCGCCGCCCCGCAGGCGGCCGCCGATCGGACCGTGGCCGTGCTCCGATTCCGCAACCTCAGCCCGGACCCGAATGATGCGTATCTCGCGGCAGGCGTGCCCGAGATGATCCTCAATCGACTCGCCACCATTGCCGGATTGACGGTAATAGCCAGCGGTTCCGCGCTCGCGATCGAGAGCGAAGCCATGACCTCTGGCGAGGCCGGTGCGAAACTCGGTGCCCGCTACCTCGTCGAGGGCAGCGCACAACGCGACGGTGAAACGTTGCGGGTCACCGCGCGGCTGGTCGACGCGCGCACCGGCACGCAGGTCTGGTCCACTCGCACGGACCGCAAGCTCGACGACCTGTTCGTGCTGCAGGACGAGATTGCAGCGCAAGTGGCGGTCGCACTGAGTGACCGCATCAAGGGTGTCGAGCCTTTGGTGCCAGCGGCGCCCAGCACGCCTTCTATCGAAGCGCAGCTCGCGTTCCTGCAGGCACGCGAGCAGGTCAGCCGTGGCACGATCAAGGACACTGTGAGTGCGATCGAGCAATTCACGCGAGCCATCGAGCTCGATCCGGATTTCGCGCCAGCCTATGCGGGCCTGTACGACGCTTACATGCTGGCGGCAGAACGCCGCCATGAGCGAATCGCCCCGGAACTCAAGCGACGCCAGTCGCTGATCGAGCGCGCACTGCAGCTCGATCCCGCGTGTGGCTTGGCGTACGTGGCGCGTGCTGCCTGGAGTGACGCCGACGACGAGCGTCGCGATGACGATTTCCGACGCGGCCTCGAACTCGATCCAAACAACAGCCGCGGGTTGGTTGCCTACTCGTGGTTCCTGCACAAGCGCGGGCGCTACGATGAAGCGCAGCGACAGCTCGAGCGTGCACTGCTCATCGACCCGACGTCACCGCAGGTCCACTACACCCTGGTACAGCGCCGGTTTCGGGCAGAAGGCGGGTTGAGCCTCGAGGAAGGCATGCGCCAAGTGCTGGAGATGTATCCCGACTACCAGCCTGCGTTGCAGCGGTACGCCAAGTACCGCTGGATGAATCACGGCGCGCTGGCGGAAGCCGCGCAGATCATCGAGCGTGCCATCGAGGTCGATCCCGAGAATCCCTGGTCGCGCCACACGGCCGCCGCCATTTACCTGGACCTGGGCGATGCCGCGACGGCGCGTCGCGTGGCCGCGGGCACGGCCAGCAGCGCGTCGACGTCGCAGATCCTGCTCGCGCTGCAGGCGGGGGACTGGCGCACGGCCGGGGAAGCCGCAATGACGGAGCCGGGGCGACGCTACAACCGCTACGAGAGCTGGGGCGCGCCCGAAGCTGCGCGGGACTTTGCATTGCGGACGGGCGATCGAGCGCGCGTGATCGGCTGGTTCGAAGAGCGGTACGGACTCAAGGACGGCGCCAAGCTCGATCTCTCCAATTTCCGAGCGGCAACCTACCTTGCCCAGTTGCTGCAGCAGTCCGGCGATCCTGCGCGAGCACGACGCCTGCTCGATGCGCTGGTACCCGCCATCGAAGCCACCATTCCGCAGGACGGGCCGGTCTATTCGCTGCGCACGCTGGCATCGATACGACTGCTCGCCGGCGATCAGCAAGGTGCGCTCGAATTGCTGGCAAGGTCGTTTCGTGCCGAAGACTTGTCGCAATGGTGGTACACCATCGAGCGCGATCCGCTGTGGGAACCGCTGCGGCACACGCCACAGTTCCGGGAGATAGAGCGTGACGTGCGAGCGCGCGTGGCGCAGGAGCAGGCGATCCTCGCCGAGTCGCGCCGGACGGCCAAGCGTCCCATGAAGGCGCACGCGTCAACTGCGGGCGAATCCAAAGCGGATGTGACACCGCGGTGAAGCGTTGCGACGCAGCGGCCGTCGCAATCGCAATCACCGGTGCATGCGCTAGCGTCCCAGCCGTCGCCGGCGTCCCGGAACCGCTCGAAGAAATCACCGTGACGGCACGGAAAGTTTCTGAGTCGCTCTTGAGCGTGCCGCTCTCGATCGATGTCATCGCGGCCGACGCGCTGCCCTCCGGACTGCCGCTCGACCTGTACCGACTGTCGATGCTGTCGCCGGGACTGTACTTCGAGTCGTTGTGGGGCGGACTCGGCGCCGCGCCGGTCCTGCGTGGCCAATCGCAACCCAGCACGGCGGGTGACAACGTCGGAGTGTTTGTGGACGGCGTCTATCAGGCCGAGCGCACTGCCATCGATTCCTCGCCGATTGATGTCGAGCGCGTCGAGGTGGTTCGCGGCCCGCAGAGCACCTTGTTCGGGCAGTCGACGTTCGCGGGTGCAATTCACTATGTGCCGCGAGCGCCGACGCGCGCGCTGGACGCCGGCGCCGAGGCAGTGGTCGGTACCGATGAGTA
>JANNGT010000332.1:0-29723 GCA_031404015.1 Gammaproteobacteria bacterium
CCTTGAGGAAGGTGGCGATCGTCGGGTCTTCGGCCTTCATGCCTTCGGGAGCGCCCGGCAAGCCGACCTTGGTCAGGCCGGTGCGGATCGGGGACTGGCCAGTGATAAACGCGGCGCGACCGGCGGTGCAACTCTGCTGGCCGTACCAGTCCGTGAACAGCGCGCCTTCGGCCGCGATGCTGTCGATGTTGGGCGTCTTGTAACCCATCATGCCGCGGTTGTACGCGCTGATGTTGAAGCCACCGATGTCATCGCCCCAGATGACGAGAAAATTCGGCTTCTGGGCCTGGGCGTGGGCGGTTGCGCCCAACGCACCGAGCACCACGACCAGCGCAGCACCGAACGCTTTCGAGAACGTCTTATTCATGTTGATCCCACCCGTGCAAAAGTAAATATCGTTATCGCGGGTACAGGTAGCCATGCGCCTCCTGGGACCCGGCATGCAATCTGACGCGCCGACAGAAATGTGTCCAATGCATTTTCAGTATCGCTGGTATACGCTGTACGCATGAGTCTCGAGCTGCAGCAATTGCGCCAGGTCGTCGCGCTGGCCGAACATCGCAGCTTCGTTCGCGCTGCGACGGCGCTGCACATCAGCCAGCCGGCGCTCTCGCGCAGTATCCAGAGCGTCGAGCGCCGGTTTGGCAGCAACCTCTTCGTGCGCTCCTCCGCGGGCGTCGTCCCGACCGACCTCGGACGGCTGTATATCGAGCGTGCGCGCGACTTGTTGCGCATGGCGGACGAACTGGAGGGCGAGGCCATCGGCCACGCCGGGTTGCGCACGGGGCAGGTGGACATCGGCGGCGGCCCGTATCCGTCGGACGCCTTCCTCGGCCACGCCGCGGCCCGGTTCGTCGAGCAATACCCGCGCATGAGCGTACGACTGCATTCGGGCAACTGGGACGACCTGGTGCGGCAGCTGCGCAGCCGCACGCTCGATTTTTTCGTGGCGGAAACCAGCCTGCTCACGCGTGAGCCTGACCTGGACGTGGTCCCACTGGTGGAGAAGCACGCGGTTTACTTCGTCGCGCGGGCCGGGCATCCGCTGACCCGCATCGAACGGCCCGTCAGGGCGGTCGACATCATGGCGTATCCTTTCGCGACACCTTCGCGGATTCCGCCGCGCGTGCTCGATCCGTTGCTCGTCGCCCATCGGGAGGCGTCGGCGCGTCTGGGAACAGCGCGACCTTTGCCTGCCATCGAATGCAACGGCTTCGGTCCAGTGAAGCGCGTCATCGCCAACTCGGACGTCGTCACCGGCACCATCCTGGCCTGCATTGCCGACGAGCTCGATCAAGGAATGTTTGAACTCATCGCCACCGAGCCCTGGATGTATCTCCAATACGGTATCGTCAGCCTGCGCGGACGGCCCTGGACGCAGGCTGCCGAGACTCTGCGCGAGCTGGTCGTAACGGCTGAGCGAGCGGCCACGACGCTCGGTGACTGTCTCCACGAACGGCACAGCCCTGAAGCGCGTCGACGGCGGAACGAGTCGGGCCCAGCGCGAAAGCCAGCCGCCAAACGGCGTTAGAATGACGGTTCGCCCACCCGCACAGAGAGGTCTTAGCCATGCGCCAGATCCATCGGCTATTTATTGCGTTGGCGACGTTCATCGTAGTGTTCGGCGTCGCAGGCGCGGCCGCGCCTTCAGACAGCTGGGACGGCCTTGTGCAGATCAAGCCCAAGCGCATGGACATGGTGTTCGTGCTGCCGGGAGCGGATTTCCGCCCTTACACCAAGGTCATGCTGGACCGGACCGAGGTGGCGTTCCGCAAGGACTGGCTCAGGAACATGAACGACTCGCGCTCCATGTCGCGCCGCATCGACGACGCCGAAGTCGCGAAGATCATGGCGGCGGCGTCCTCCAACTTCGCAGACGTGTGGAAAAAAGCGCTTGAGAAAGCCGGTTACCAGGTCGTCGATGCGCCGGGCGCCGACGTGCTGCGGCTGTCGACAGCAATAGCAGACCTGTACATCAACGCGCCCGACACGATGGAGGGCGGGCGGGTCCAGTCGTACGCCGCAGAAGCCGGCGAGGCGACGTTGATACTCGAAGCGCGCGATTCCCGCACCAATGCATTGCTGGGCCGCGTGGTCGACAGGCGCGAAACCCGCTCGATGGGCAGCCTGCAGCCGGCGTCGCGAGTGAGCAACCAGGCCGACTTCCGCGCACTGTTTTCACAGTGGGCGTCGATCGCAGGCAAAGGCATCGATGAACTGAAGGCGCTCTCGCCCGTCCCCGAGAACCTGGTTCCCGGGCAGAAACTCAAGTAACCAAAAAGCTAGAGCGGTTGCGCGCCCGAGCCGCGCCCGCCGCGCAGCTCGTACTCCTGCGTGCCGCGCTGGTACACGTGGTCCGTGTCGAGCGCAGCAGTCTTCGCGTACTGGAAGGCCGGCGCGAGTGATTCGTAGATCGGCTCGAAGCCACGCTGTTCGGTGAGGTGGAAAAGCTCGCGGAACGATTCGATCACGAAGTACGTCGCTTGCAGGTCCGAAATCGTGTAGTCGGTGCGCATGACGCGGTCGACGTTGAGATGGATTCGATTCGGCGATTTCGCCTCGATCGAATACACGGTTTCCGTGGGGCCCGACAGGATACCGGCGCCGTAGATGCGCAGCTGGTCGTCTTCGAGGATCAGGCCGAATTCCACTGTGTACCAGTAGAGCGCGCTCAGTGCCTTGAGGCGGTTGTACTTCAAGGCCTTCCAGCCCGCGCGCCCGTACGCTTCCATGTAGCTCGCGTAGACCGGATCCGTCAGCAGCGGCACGTGCCCGAACACGTCGTGGAACACGTCGGGTTCCTGGATGTAGTCGAACTGCTCGCGTGAGCGAATGAAATTGCCGGCAGGAAAACGCCGATTCGCGAGGTGGTAATAGAAGACGTGGTCCGGGATCAACATGGGCACCGGCACGACAGTCCAGCCGGTGAGGCCGCGTAACTCCTGGCCCATCACGTGGAAGTCGGGCACGCCCCCGCGACCAAGGTTCAATCGCTCGAGACCGAGCATGAACTCGCGGCACGCATGCCCCGGCATCAGCTCGATCTGGCGGGCATAGAGCTCGTCCCAGATCCGATGCTCGTCCGCGCCGTATTTGCGCTGCGCGGGCTCGAGCCAGTCGTCGCTGAGCCCGGCCGGCTTCTGCAGCGGCGCGACGCACACGGATTCCGGCATGGCGGGAATGCGTGAGTAATCGAAAGCCTGCGGTTCTGCGCCCTTGTGCATGCCGTCATGGTCGCGCATGCCCCGCCAAAATTCCATCGGACGGAGGGGGCGCTTGCCAAAGGCCCGGATGCGGCGCTGCGCGGCGCGCTACAGCTGCGAATCGAGCGGCAGCACCTTGGCGAGCCATGCCTGGAATTTCTGGCTGGCGGATGCCTTGGGCGAACTCGTGTAGGTCGTGCGGCCGTCGTCCCAGCGCAGATTGCCGTCCTCCAAGGTGACTTGCCAGGAACGGGCGGGCGCTGTCTCGTGCGCGAACAGTTGCTCGATCTGCGCCGCGATGACGGGCTCCTCGATGAAAACGCCCTGCTCGCAATTGAGCGTCGTAGAGCGGGGATCGATGTTGTAGCTGCCGACGAACACGCGAGTCGAATCGGCAGCCAGTGCCTTGGTGTGCAGACTCGCGCCCGACGAACCGAACATGCTCTGCTTGGTGGCGGATTGCGGCAGTGGCTTGAGCTCCCAGATCTTCACGCCGCCGGCGAGCAATTCGGGGCGCGACTTTGAATAGCCGCCGTAGACCATGGCGACGTCGTTTGCCGCCAGCGAATTCGTGAGCACGCGCACGTCCGTGCCCCGCTCGGCCTGGTCGACCAGGGATTGCGCGCCCCGCTTGCCCGGCACGAAATACGGGGAGATCACCAGGATCTGGTGCTGGGCGTCCTGCATCGCGGGGGCCAGCACGGCCAGCACTTCCGATCCGCGCAAGCCGCCCTTCTTGCCGGTGACCTTGGCGGGATCGTCGGCCACGAACTGGTATCGCGACGTCCACTGCATCGGCCAGTCGCCGAACATCATGCGTCCGACCGTGTCATCACCGCGCAGCTCGACGGCGAACCGCGAGTTGGGCGCGTCCGAAATCTTCGGCGCGGTCTTGTCTCGCAGCGTCTGCAGCGCAGCGGGCGTGACGTGCTCCGGCGCCAACAGCGTCATGGGATAGGCCGCCGGAGAATTCCAGTACCGGTCAAATGATGCGGATGCTTCGCGCACGATGGGCCCGACCATCGCGAAGTCGAGATCGACAAAATTCATCTCATCGCTCGCGCCGAAATATTCGTCGCCGAGGTTGCGCCCGCCAACAATGGCAATACGGTTATCCGCGATCCAGGACTTGTTGTGCATCCGGCGATTGATGCGGCTGAAACTGCCCATGGCTTCGAAGGCGAACAGCAGGGCGCCGGAGCGCGACCCGAACGGATTGAACATACGGACATCGATGTTCGGGTGTGCCGCGAGCGCGGCGAACGTGTAGCTCTTGCCACGCGCGTCCATGTCGTCGACGAGCAATCGCACCTTCACGCCACGGTCTGCTGCCTGCAGCGCGCGGTGAACGAGGAATGCTCCCGTCGCATCGTCGTGCCAGATGTAGGTCTGGATATCCAGGCTGCGGCCGGCAACGAGCGCAGTGCGTGACCGGATCGCGAAGGATTCAGGTCCTTCCCGCAACAGGCGGAAGCCCGACTGGCCCGGGTGCAGGGCCTCGTACCCGCCAATCAAGTCGTCAAGGGGCGTCCCCAGGTCGACCGCGATCGCAGCGGCCGGCGGCAAGTCTGGGCGTGGCGCAAGCGAGGAGCAACCAACCAGCACCAGCGGCAGCAGGACGGCAAGGACACGGAACGCTGCACGCTTGGGCATGGTGATGGGACCGGTGAGGCATGTGCTATTGGCGGAAGTAGACGGCTTCGGCGGCTGCAGGATCATCGATCTCCGCTCGGCGCGGCGGGTGCATACACCCGCTTCCAGTCGTCCTTCATGCTGATGACGCCCCAGCGGCGCGCCGCGGCTTCGTCGAGGCCGCGTTCGAGTTTGCCAATGTGACTGCCGCGGTCATAGGCAAATTCGCGCGCCCCGTCATCGTGATGGACCAGCATGCCCAGTCGTGGACCCGTGCCTGCCGTCGTCCACTCGAGCATCTGGAAGTCGCCGTCGGAATTGCCGAAGGCGGCGATCGGCCGCTTGCCGATCTGCTTCTGGATGCCGACAGGCTTGCCTTCCTTGTCGTCCACGAATTCGATCTCAGGCAACCGCACGATGACCGGCTCACTGCCGCGCAGTTCATAGCGTGTCTTGATGCTCGAACCCACGATGCGCTCGGGGGGAATACCGTACACCTCCTGCGAAAATACGCGCATGAATTCGACGCCACCGCCTGACACGATCCAGGTCGAAAAGCCGTTCGCCTCGAGGTAATCGAGCAACTCTCGCATCGGCTGGTAGGTCAATTCCGTGTAGGGCCGGTGCAGCGTAGGATGTCGCGCGGTCCTCGTCCACTGGCGCACGCGCGCGGTAAATTCTTCGATCGTGGTGTTTGCGTGGGTGAGCGCGACGACCTCCGTGAGCGCTTTCACGTCGCCCTTGGCCGCAGCCGCCAACGCAGGATTTGCCGCGATCGCCGGGTTTTTCGCCGCCATGGCCCTGGCGGTGTCGAGCGCAAAGATCGCCTGGAAATAGAGCGGTTGCTCGGACCACAACGTGCCGTCATTGTCGAACACCGCGATACGTTCAGCCGGCGCAACGTAGCTATTGGCCGTAGGATCCGTTACAGACTGCACGAACTCGATGATTCGCGCGCGCGCAGGCCCCTCGTTCCACGACGGCAACGGGTCGTTGGCGGCACTCGCCTGCCCGCAGCCGACGAATAGCAAGACAGCCGCGCAGACGCTGCGTTGCAGGGCAATGAGTCGGTGGCTGACCGGCACGAGGAAGCTCCTTTCTGGCGGTTCGGCGGGCGTTGCCGGTAAGCTAGCCACACCTCGACTCGTGTTACAAATCAGCTGGTGACATCGAATCCATGCGCCGCGTGCATGGATCCAACCCTTTTGCGGCCGCGAACCTGATCCGAATGCCACTCCGCCCGAAACGTCCCCGTCCCGACCGGCTGTCTGACGTGCTCGCGCAGCTCGCCAAACCGGCCGAAGGCACGGTGACGCTGGGCGACATCCTGGCGGCCGTGGGCGAACGGTCGTTCGGCGCCCTGCTGGTCATGCTCTCCATTCCCAACATGGTCGCTGGCCTCATTCCGGGTCTATCAATCGTGCTCGGCTTGCCGCTGCTGCTGATCTCGGTGCAGTTGCTGTTTGGCGCGGATAAGCCCTGGCTGCCGCGCCGGCTGGCCAGGATCGAGATCCGCCGCGCCGATCTGCAACGGATGCTGGAGAAGACCCGCAACCCGCTGCGGCGACTCGAGCGTGCCTTGCGCCCGCGGCTCGCATTCCTGACGGCGCCCTGGGCCGAACGCTTCATTGGCCTGGCGTGCGTCGCGCTGTCCGTGCTGGTGTTTTTGCCCATTCCTTTTGCCAACCTCGTCCCGGCAACAGGGATAATGTTGTTCGGCTTCGCGATCCTCGAACGCGACGGCCTGGTCGCTGCTGTAGCGATGGTCATCGTGGGCGTAAGCGCCGCGCTGTTCAGCGGCGTCGCGCTCGCCTTCATCTCGGCCGCCGGACACACCGTGCGGCAACTTGGCATCACCGGCAGCTAAGCCCTCTCACTGGAATTCTGCAATGGTCTCTACCGGTACACCCCTGCTCTGGGCGCTCTTCGTCGGCTTCGTGATCGTCGCCCTGCTCGTCGACTTTTTCGCCATGGAGCGGCAAGGCGCGCATAAGGTGACGATGAGGGAGGCGGCGGGATGGTCCCTGATATGGGTGGCAGTCTCGTTCTTCTTCGTCGGCTGGCTTTGGTGGTACCTGGGCGGCCTCAGAGGCGATCCAGTCGCGGACGCGAAGGCGCTCGAGTTCGTCACCGGCTACCTTGTCGAGAAGGCACTGGCCGTCGACAACATCTTCGTGTTCCTGCTCGTGTTCACGTACTTCGCGGTGCCGGCCGAGTACCAGAAGCGCGTGCTCATGTTCGGCATCCTCGGCGCGCTGGTGTTGCGTGCAATCATGATCCTGGTGGGTGCCTGGCTCATCGCGCAGTTCCACTGGATCCTTTACCTGTTCGGCGCATTCCTCGTGTACACCGGCGTGAACATGTGGCTGGCCACCGGGCAGAAACCCGACCTCGAGGACAACCCGGCCCTCAAGTGGATCCGGCGGCACATGAAGGTTTCGCCCACCTTCGACGGTGAGAAGTTTTTCACCATGCAGGATGGGGTGAAGGTAGCCACGCCCCTCTTCGCCGTGATCGTGCTGATTGCGATCGTCGATATCGTGTTCGCCGTGGATTCCATCCCTGCCATCTTCGCGATCACGATGGACCCCTTCATCGTGCTGACGTCGAACGTGTTCGCGATCCTCGGTCTGCGCGCGATGTATTTCCTGCTCGCCGGCATGCACGAGCGCTTCCACCTGCTGTCGTACGGCCTCGCCATCGTGCTGGTGTTCATCGGCACGAAGATGCTGCTGATGGACGTGTTCAAGATCCCGGTTTCCTGGTCGCTGGGATTCACGGTCACCGTGCTGGCGCTGACCATGATCCTCTCGCTGAAGATCCCGCCGCGGAAGGCGGACTAGTGAATCTACCCGTCCGCAGCATCGACAACCTGTGCAGCTTCCGGGTTCAATGTCCTGGCCTCGTGCCGCGGGCGGGTCAGCGGCGCGGGTTCGGGCGTTGACTGGTTATTGCGCATCAGCGATCGGCCGGCCGTGATGCCCCCGATCAACTGCAAGCCGAGTCGGTCCTCGTCGCGCTGGCGCACATCGGCCATGGTCTCGGCGATCTCCCCTGCGGCATAACCCAGCCCCTTCAGGACGTTCCCGCCGAACGCCATCGCAGACTCGAAGGTTTCGCGGACCTGGTAATCGACGCCGGCCTGGATCAACCGCAGGGAGTGACCGCGGTCGAACGACCTGACGTAGAGACGGGCTTGCGGAAACTCATGCTTCGCCAACTCGACGATGCGGTCCGCGAGCTGCGGTTTGTCGATGCACACGAGGATTGCATCCGCCTTGCCTGCACCCGAGGTCCGCAACACATCGAGCCGCGTGCCATCGCCGTAGTACACCTTGAAGCCGAAGTTGCCAGCCGCGCGGATCATGTCGACGTCTGCATCGATGATGGAAATATCGACGTCCCGCGCAAGCAGTGGCTGGCTCACGACTTGCCCGAAGCGCCCGAACCCGATGATCAGGACGCGGCCCGTGAGGCAGGGCGGCTCTTCGATGCCCTCCATTGAGACGGCAGGCTTTGGCGTGAAGCGGTCGAGCAGCAAGACCACCACCACCGGCGTCAGCGCCATCGAAAAAATGACGACGGCCGACATCACGGCGCCTGCGCGCGCATCGAAGACGCCGGCGGCGAGCGCCCCCGCGTACAACACGAACGCGAACTCGCCGCCCTGGGCGAACAACGCCGCGCGCTGCAGGGATTCGCGCGGGTCCGCGCCAAACGCACGCGCGACCCCGTAGATGCCCAGCGCCTTCACCAGCATGAACGCGACGACGGCACCCGCAACGATCTGCCACTCACGAACGACCAGGCCGAGGTCGAGCGACATGCCGACGGAGAGAAAAAACAAGCCCAGCAGGATGCCACGGAACGGCTCGATGTCGGCCTCGAGCTGGTGGCGGAAGGTCGACTCCGACAGCAGCACGCCGGCGATGAAGGCGCCCATCGCCATCGAGAGGCCGCCCCATTGCATGAAGAGCGCGGCGCCCAGCACCACGAGCAGCGCTGCGGCCGTCATGACGTCGCGCCCGCCCCATGCCGCCAGCATTCGGAACGCTGGATTGATGGCCCAGCGTCCGATCGCGAAAAGCAACCCCAGCGCCGCCAGCGCGATGAGGACGGACAGCCACGGCGGCCGTGCCGCCGGCAGGCCGGTCCCCTGCGCAATGCCGATGAACGCGACCACGGCCAGCAGGGGAATGATCGACAGGTCTTCGAGCAACAGGATCGACACGGCGCGCTGCCCGGCGGGCGTTGCGGTCAGCCCGCGCTCGTCCAGCATCTTCATGATCACGGCGGTCGACGACAGCACGAAGCCCATCGCGCCGATCACGGCGACCGCCGGCGGCCAACCGAAAGCGAGCGCAACCCCCGAGAGCAATCCGCCGCAGACCAGCACCTGCAGCAGCCCGAGTCCAAAGATTTCCCGGCGCAGCGCCCAGAGCTTGCTGGGCCGCATCTCGAGGCCGATCAGGAACAGGAACAGCACGACCCCGAGCTCCGCGACATGCAGGACAGCTTGCGGATCGCGGAAGAAGGCGAGCCCGAACGGCCCGATCAGCAGTCCGGCGCAGAGGTAGCCCAGTACCGCGCCAAGACCCAGCTTGCGGAACAGCGGCACGGCCACGACGGCAGCCGCGAGCAGCACAACGGCGTGACCAAGGTCCATACCAACAGCTTCCGTGGCCAACCGTGCCTCCTGCAGTCGATGAACGGACAGTGCGAGCGAGTCTGGCCTGATGGCAGGACAGCGCCGCGCCCTCGATTGACGGACGGCGTGCATCTCCGGAAACTGCGCGCCTCGTCTGGACGATTATAAGAACTTTGGGAGCAGAAAGATGGACATGGCAGTGGTCGAGACATTCCTTCGCACGACGGTCGCCGCACTTGCCGTGAAGGTCGCGGCGGCGATCGTATTCTGGTTCGTCGGCCGCTGGCTCATCGGGCGCGTCATCCACCTCGTGCAGACGACGATGCACCGCAACGCGATCGACCCGACGCTGACGCGCTACCTCGGCTCGATCATCACCGTCGCGCTCAACATCGCCCTGGTGCTCGGCATCCTCGGCTACTTTGGCATCCAGACGACCTCGATCGCAGCGATGCTGGCCGGCGCGGGCATCGCGATCGGCGCGGCCTGGAGCGGCATGCTCGGCAACTTCGCCGCCGGCGCCTTCATGCTCGTGCTGCGTCCCTTCAAGGTGGGCGACTTCGTCAACATCGGCGGCGTCGTCGGCACGGTGCATGAGTTGGGCCTGTTCGGCACCACCATCGTCACGCCTGACAACGTGCTCACGCTGATCGGCAACGGCAAGATCTTCAGCGACACCATCCAGAACTTCTCTTCGCTGCCATATCGGCGCGTCGAGCGGACTGCGCAGCTCGCCGGGGGCGTCGATTACAAAGACGCGATTGCACGCCTGCAGGCCGCCGTCGCGCAGATTCCGAACGTGATGACGCAGCCGGCGCCGGAGGTTAGCCTGCTCGACATCAACCTGCTGGGCACCGTGATTGCCGTGCGCCCGTATTGCAACACGGACCACTACTGGCAGGTGTACTTCGACACCAACGAGACGATCATGCGCGTGGCGCGTGAAGCGGGCTGGCCCTCCCCCACGCCGTCGAACATCACGCGGATGATCCAGGTCGAGGCGTAGTCAACTTGCAGACGCCCGCGAGCAAAGCGAGATTCCAGGAGACCGCATGACCATGAAGTCTTGCCACCAGCGGCTGAGTAAATTGTTGCTTGCGCTGTTGTCTTTCATGCCCGTGGTCGGGGCGGCTCAAGCGACTCCGGCAGCAGCAATCAGTGAAGTCGTCTTCCGCGACGTGCGAGTGTTCGACGGGAAAGGAACTGATCTTTCCGGCCCGACATCCGTGCTCGTCCGCGGCAACACGATCGTGGAGATCGGCTCGGGCGGCGTCGCTGCGAGCCCCGGCGCCACCATCATCGACGGCGGCGGACGGACGCTGATGCCCGGCCTCATCGATGCGCACGTCCATATCGCGTTCCAGACCATTCCGCAGACAGCGGTGCTGCTGGGCGACATCGGTTACGTATTCATCGCGGCTGGCCGGGGTGCGACGGAAATGCTCATGCGTGGTTTCACCAGCGCGCGCGACCTTGGCGGGCCGACGTTTGGCATCAAGCAGGCGATTGACTCCGGGCTGATACCGGGACCGCGCATCTGGCCGTCGGGCGCGTTCATCTCGCAAAGCGGCGGCCACGGCGATTTCCGGCTCCCCAACGAACTGCCGGCGGCGCCAGGCTACTTCTCGTACGGTGAAAGGGTTGGGGCAGCCGCGATTGCCGACAGCCCGGACGATGTGCGCAAGCGCGTCCGCGAGCAACTCGCGCTTGGGGCGTCCCAGATCAAGCTTATGGCCGGCGGTGGCGTGACCTCGAGCTACGATCCCCTCGACGTCGCACAGTATTCGACGGCGGAGCTCCGGGCTGCCGTCGAGGCCGCAGAGAACTGGGGCACATACGTCACGGTGCATGCGTACACTCCGCGCGCAGTGCGACAGGCCATTGAAGCCGGGGTGCGTTGCATCGACCACGGCCAGTTGCTCGACGATGCGACTGCCAGGCTCATGGCCGAGAAAGGCATCTGGTGGAGCCTGCAGCCGTTCGTCGATGACGGCTTGTCACCCTTCCCCGACGGCTCGCCGAACCGCATCAAGCAGCTGGAGATGTTCGGCGGAACGGACGCCGCATACAAGCTGGCAAAGAAATACCGGATCCGCACGGCATTCGGCACCGACGCGCTGTTCAGTGCCGAGTCAGCTGCACGGCAAGGTGCCATGCTGGTACGCCTGAAGGCCTGGTACACCAATGCCGAGATCCTGCGCATGGCCACGTCCGACAATGCGGAGTTATTGGCGCTTGCCGGCGCGCGTTCACCCTACCCCGGAACGCTCGGAGCAGTGGAGGCCGGTGCGCTTGCGGACTTGTTGCTCGTCGACGGCAACCCGCTGGTCAACATCGAGCTCTTGGCGGAGCCGGCGAAAAACCTCATGGTGATCATGAAAAACGGCGTGATCCACAAGAACACCCTTGCGTCACGCTGAGTCCTGACGACGCGATCGGGCCAAAGCGATGCTGATTGCGTACACGCGCGAGGTCAGCCCGTCCCTCGCCGATTGCGAGTTGACGCACCTCGAGCGTGCGCCGCTGGACGTCGTCGCCGCGCAATCCGAACACGAGGTCTACGAAAGCGTGCTGGTACGTCTCGGCGCAACTGTGCGGCGGTTGCCGTGTACACCGCAGCTGCCCGATGGCGTCTTCGTCGAAGATGCGGCCGTCGTGCTCGACGAAGTCGCCATCATCACGCGACCGGGCGCACCGTCGCGGCAACCCGAGACACTGTCGATCGCGGCCGCACTGGCGGCACACCGACCGTTGCTGCACGTTGTCGCGCCCGGCACGCTCGACGGCGGCGACGTGCTCGTTGCAGGCCGCAAGGTTTACATCGGGCTATCAACCCGCACGAACCGTGACGCAATCGCGCAGGTCGCCGCGGCGCTCGCGCGCCACGGCTACGAAGTCGTTCCCGTCGAATTCCAGGGTTGCCTGCACCTCAAGTCGGCCGTGACACGCATCGCCGACGACCTCATGCTGCTGAATCCGCTCTGGGTGTCGCCCGAGTTGTTCAGGGACCATCGTGCCTTGGCGGTCGATCCCGCGGAGCCGCACGCCGCCAATGCGCTTGCGCTCGGCGGGGCCATCATCCATCCGCGGCACCACGTTCGCACGCGCGCACGGATCGAGGCCGCTGGCTTCGCGGTCGCTACCGTGCCCCAGGTGGAGCTGGCCAAGGCCGAATCCGGTGTCACCTGCTGCAGCCTGCTGGTCGATGTTCCCTGACAGGACTATTCTTGCTGTGTCGCGACCCCGGTCGCCGTACAACGGGCAGGAGAAAAGACAATGACATACAAAGCAGGCTGCATCTGCGGCGCGGTCGAACTGGAGATCACGGGCGAGCCTGCGGTGCAGGCCATCTGCCACTGCAGTTCCTGCAGGGGCTGGCTCAGCGCGCCGCTCCATGCCGCAGCGCTGTGGCCCACGCCTAGCGTCAAGGTGACGAAGGGCGCCGATAACATGGGGACGTTCAAACGCACGGAGAACAGTCACCGGCAGTTCTGCAAATCATGCGGCGCGGCGGTGCTCGTCGGCCACCCAGGCATGGGCATGACCGATGTGCCCGCTGGTTCGGTGAAGGGCCTGCAGTACACGCCTACCGTGCATGTGCACTACGGCGAAAAGGTGATGTCGGTGCGAGATGGCCTGCCGAAGTTCAAGGACTTCCCCAAGGAGTTTGGCGGCTCGGGCGTGACGCTCGCCGAATAGCACTGCCCGCGACGCGGCCAGGATACTGCTGCAATGCCCGGCGTGTGCCATTGACGCAGGTACGCCATTGACGTAGGGTCGCGCCGGTGACCACCGACGTTTTTCTCAAGATGCTCGATACGGCGCGGGAAGTGCGCCAGCGCCGCGTGCGTCGCCTTCAGCGGCTCGCCCGGGTGGTCGTGGGCGAGGGCGCTCCAGCGCGCAGCGAAACAGGGAGCGACGTGCGCGCCATCCGCGCCTTGACCGGGCTGAGCCAGGCCAAGTTCGCTGAACTCCTCGCGATCGAAGTGTCGACATTGCGGAACTGGGAACAGGGTCGTCGCGACCCCACCGGGCCCGCCCGCGCGTTGTTGCGCGCCATCCGCAACGATCCAGTGGCGGTAATCCGCGCACTCACCGACCGAACCAGGACGCATCCATGAGCAACATCACGCGCAGGCACGTGTCGGACTTGCGAGGCGCAGCGCGGCTGGCGTTCGACGCCACGCTGGGCATCACCACGCTCGTGGAAAAGATGCACCACACCATCCAGCTCGTGCATCCGCCGCTCGGCGCGTCACGGGCCGACGCGACGCGCGGCCTGACCGGCCTCATCTACCGCAGCATCCGCGGGACGACGCGCATCATCGGCAAGGGGCTCGACGCGGGCCTCGCTCCCGTCGCCACGCTGCTGCCGGAGGGTGACTCCACTGCGAGCAGGAACGCGTGGGTGTCTGCCCTCAACGGCATATACGGCGACCACCTCGAGCGCACCGCAAATCCGCTCGCGATCGAGATGGGTTTTCTGTACGAAGGCGACGTCGTGGATCCGGCGCGACCCGCCGACGTCGTCCAAGATGCTTCCCCAAAGGTACTGCTCGCCATTCACGGGCTCTGCCTGAACGAACAGCATTGGATCCGTGACGGCCACCATCGGATCGCGCAGGTGGCGTCCGCAACTGGACACACCATCCTCCATCTTCGCTACAACAGCGGCCGCTCGATCGCTGCCAATGGACGCAACCTGGCAGAGTTACTGGAAACGCTGCTGCAGCACTGGCCAGTTCCCGTGAAGCAGCTGGCAATCGTGGGCCACAGCATGGGTGGCCTCGTGGCAAGGAGCGCCGTTTACCACGGCAACTCCGCCCGGACTTCGTGGCAAAGGCAACTGCGCAAGCTGTTCTCGCTCGGCTCGCCTCACCACGGCGCACCGCTCGAACGCGGCGGCAATCGTCTCGACTACGTCATGGAACTGAGCCCGTACGTTGCGCCGTTCACGAGCCTGGGCAAGGCCCGCAGCGCCGGCATCACGGACCTGCGCTATGGCAGCATCACCGGTCGCGAGCACGAGTTCGTCCCCTTGCCGGCCGACGTGGACTGCTATGCGCTGGCCGCGACGCTGGGTAAACGCCGCGACCTGCTCGCCGAAAAACTTCTCGGCGACGGACTCGTTCCACTCGACAGCGCCCTCGGCAAGCATGCCGACCGCACGCGCACACTCGCCCTGCCAAAAGAGCGGCAGTGGGTCGGCTACGAGATGGGACACCTCGAACTGCTCGGACGCCCTGAAGTGTATTCGCAGCTGGAAAAATGGCTGCGTTGACTCACGCCTAGGTGCCGATGATGCCCCCGTCGTCCTTGGTGATGACGACGACCGATGAGCGTGGCCGGCCAGCCGGCAGGGTCGTGACGCCGTCCGACTCGACTCCGAACTGCCCTTGCGGCCAACTGGAGAACTGGGTTGGATTCGCAGCCGTGGAGTCCTCGCCCGGATGCTGGATGCCAACGAACATCGTGCAGCCGTCCGGTGTCAGCGTCACGCCCGTGACCTCGCACTTGTTCGGGCCGGTCAGGAACCGGCGCATCTCACCGGTGTTCGGATCGGCACAGGCCATGCAATTAGCGCCGATATTGACCCAGTCGCCCGAGCCGTCGCCGACCTGGTCCGTCTGCACCCACAGGCGCCCGAAGTCGTCGAACCACAGGCCGTCCGGCGCACCAAAGTCGGCGCTGCCGTTCGGCATGTCGACGATGTTGCCCTTGTAGTCGTTGGTCGGTCTGGCGGCCTTCCCGGTGGACGTGTCCCCGGCCTGCACAAAGATATCCCAGGTGAACGCTGTGGCCGTCACCGACTTGCCAGCCTCGCGCCAGCGGATGATGTGCCCATAGACATTGTCTTCGCGCGGGTTGGCGGCGTCCGTGGCCGGCCGGGCCGAGCCCGCCACGGTGGACCCATCAGCCATGTTGCTCGTCGGCGTTGCCGCACTGCCGCGCCGATTGTTGTTGGTCAGCGTGCAGTAGACCTCGATCTCGTCGAAGCCGCCGATACGCGGACGCGCACCGGTCCATTCCGGTCGATCCATCATCGTCGCGCCGACTGCGTCGCCGGCCATGCGCGCCTTGATCACGATTTTCGCCAGCACGTCAGCGTCATCGACGCCGGCGAAGTTCGGGTTGTCACGCAGCGCGACGCCGTTCAGGCCGATCGTGCCGGGCACCAGCGCGATCCACTGACCGGTCAGGTTGGAGTTGAATCTGGCGACATAAAGGGTGCCTTCGTCGAGCAGGTCCGTGTTCGCGCTATCGTTCCTGGTGTTGAGTGGACGCCGGCAGACGAACTTGTAGATGTACTCGTTGCGCTCGTCATCGCCCATGTAGAAAGCAACGCGGCTGTTGCCGTCGACGACGTACTGTGCGCTTTCATGCTTGAAGCGGCCCAGGGCCGTGCGCTTGACCGGCCTGGCCTGCGGCTTACGCGGGTCGATCTCGACCACCCAACCGAAGTGATTGGGCTCGTTCGGATTGGCCGTCATGTCCCAGCGAGGGTCAGTCGTGTGCCAGCGATAGCCGAAGCCGCCTGCTGAAAGCCCGTAGCGGTTGTACAGTTTTCCGGCTTCGGTCGCGCTGCTGGGCAACGCTGCCGTGGCACCAAAGTTGCCGTTGAAGTTTTCCTCGCAGGTCAGGAACGTGCCCCAGGGGGTAATGCCGTGCGCGCAGTTGTTCACCGTGCCATGGCCGCTGTAGCCGTCAGTCATGCTCCCGGTGGGCGTCGAGCCCGACTCGAGAATCATGTACTCGTTCGTCCGCATCAAGGCGTGGCCCGCTGCCGGACCGGAAATGATCACCGGCGTATTCGAGGTGATGCGCCTGCCATACCTCGAGTTGCGCTTCACGCTCCACGTGCCGCGCTTGCGCCGCGCCTCCACAATAGAGACGCCATGCGCTGCCTGTGACTTGCGCGTCTTGGCGATCGTGTATCCGGCGCCGACCTGGCCGTCCGGAAACAGGATGTCTTCATGCGTGTACTCGTTGTTGACGCACAGGATGCCGGCCTGGCTTTTGAGCTTGCCGCCGCTGCGACTTTCCGCGCTGTCATCATCGTCGTCGTCATCGCCAGTCGCACCGTAACCACGGTCGCCGTCCCGGAGCGGGAAGAAATGCATGCCGTCGTTGTGTTCACCGAACTGCCGCGCCTGCTGTTCGGCAGTTTCACTGGCATCGCCGCTGAAGTGAGAACCGCCGGGCATGATCGGGTCGCCCCACGCGACGAAGAGCCGCGCGGTGTAGCCTGCCGGCACTCGCAGCGCGTCGGCGACCGCCGAACCCAGGGTCGAGATGTTCCTGCTGGCGGGCACGCTTTGGAAGCCAATGCCCGGAAGGCCCAGCTTTGATCCGGCGGGCGCGGCCTCGACGGTTCGCAGCAAGCCGCCGAGCGTCAGTCCGCCGGCGGTGGCCAATGCCGCTGCGCCGATGCCGCCTTGCAGGAATTGTCTACGGCCCATCGCCACCCGGCTGATCACGTCCTGGATGGATTCGTTCGACGACGGGTTGAGGGAGACGTCGTTCGTCGGATGGGATGCGCCCTTCATGCTGCGTTGCTCCTGAAAAAGCTTGATTGGGTGATCGACCGGGCTCCGGCGCGATTCGCGCGGCGCGGCGCTGCGGGAGCACGAGTGTTCGATCCCGCCGTGAATCACCAATGACGACCGCGTGACAGTTTTGCGTCAAGGCAGCCGCTGCAAGCCATGCCCGCGTGTTCTGCGGTACGATCGACCGATGATCCCCGAGACCATGCGCTACATCGCCGCGACTGGCGTCGGCGGACCCGAAGTCCTGACGATTGGCACGACCACCGTGCCGACCCCGCAGCCCGATGAAGTGCTGATTCGCGTGCACGCAGCCGGCGTGAACCGTCCCGACGTCGTGCAGCGCAAGGGTCTGTATCCGCCCCCTCCCGGTGCAAGCCCGATCATCGGACTGGAAGTCGCTGGCGAAGTCGTGGCTAAAGGCAGCGCAGCGGTCGGCCATGAAATTGGCAGCCACGTCTGCGCCCTCACCAACGGTGGCGGTTACGCGGAATACTGCGTCGCGCCCGTCCCGCAGTGCCTGTCGTGGCCGGTCGGGTACGACGCGCTCCGCGCGGCCGCATTGCCCGAAACCTACTTCACCGTCTGGGCCAACCTCTTCCTGCACGGACGACTCGCAGCCGGCGAGTCGGTGCTGGTCCATGGGGGCAGCAGCGGTATCGGCGTCACGGCCATACAGCTTGCGGTGGAGTTCGGCGCGCGTGCCTACGCAACCGCCGGCAGCGCCGAAAAATGCGCCGCCTGCGTGCGACTCGGTGCGACTGCCGCGATCAACTACCGGACCGAGGATTTTGCCGAACGCATCGCAGCGCTCACGGACGGACGCGGGGTCGACGTGGTCATCGACCTTGTCGGCGCGCCCTACTTCGAACGCAATATGAAATGCCTTGCGCTGGACGGCCGCCTCGTCGAGGTCGCCACCCAGGGCGGCACCCGCGTCGAAAGCCTGGACCTGTTCGATATCATGCGGCGGCGCCTGACGATCACGGGTTCAACGATGCGCCCGCGTACTACGGCGCAAAAGGGTGCGATTGCGCGGGATTTGCGCGAGAAAGTGTGGCCCGCGCTCGACGCAGGCCGTGCCGGCCCGGTTATCTACCAGGTATTTCCACTCGAACAGGCCGCCGAGGCCCATCGGGTCATGGAGTCGAGCGTGCACACGGGTAAGCTGATGCTCGACCTGCGCGCCTGAGCCTTCAAAGCACGTCCCAGGGATAGCGCCCCTTCTCGATGATCGCGCCCGCCAGCGATTCGATGGCGGCATCCTCGTTGTGGGCGAGCCCGCGCACGTTGCGCACCATGCGGCGGCGCGCCTGGTGCGTGAACACCCGGGCGATGTTGGTCACCTGTTCTGCCGATTGCGGGTCGCTCTTGATGATCGAATCTGCGCGCGAGATCACGCACAGCCCGATGAACAGGTCGATCATGAGGTCGGCAATCCGCCGCTGCGCGTGTTGCTGTTCCGAAATGCCCTTGCCGTACCTGCGCAGCACGGTCTCGGCCACGCGAGCGGTCGCGCGCGCATAGTTCTCGTAGATGCCCACGAGCGGACGCAGCGCCGGCGCAACGGGCGCGCTCACCTTGATGGCCGCGCCGAGTCCGGTGGCCCGCGAGAAGCGGCGCTCGGCATAACCCGAGAGCACGCCAAAGCCCTTGATGGGGTCGTTGAAGATGGAGCTGACTGCCGACTGCAGTTCCTTCAACGAGGCGCCGACATCCTTCAGCGACGACAGCGCGATGTACAGCCGCAGGATCTCGTTGGTCCCTTCGAAGATCGGCAGGATGCGCGCGTCGCGCGTGTACTGCTCGTAAGGCAGGTCGCGCATGTAGCCGTTGCCGCCCGCGATCTGCAGGCTCTCGTAAACCGTGCGCTGCATCGCTTCGCTGGCAAAGACCTTGGTGATCGCCGCCTCCACGGAGTAGTCATCGCAGCCACTGTCGATGTAGTGCGCCACCATCCACACCGCGCTTTCAGCGGCGAAACACTCGACGGTCATTTGCGCGATCTTCTCGCGGATCAGGCCGTATTCCGCGATGGGCCGGTCGAACTGCTTGCGCTGCTGGGCTTGTGCGATGGAGCGCTTGATGAGCGCCTTCATGCCGCCGACGGCACCGCCGCCGAGGCCCGTGCGGCCGTTGTTGAGGATGCCCATCGCGACCTTGAAGCCTTTGCCGACTTCGCCGAGCACGTTCTCCGCAGGCACGCGCACGTCGTTGAACGCTACAGTAGTCGTGCACGAGGCACGGATGCCCATCTTGTCTTCATGCGCGCCGTGGCTCACGCCAGTCCAGGCCGCCTCGACCAGGAACGCCGTCACCTTGCCTTCGGGTCCGTCGGTGCGGGCAAAGACCGTGTAGAAATCCGCGATGCCGCCGTTGGTGATCCAGAGCTTCTCGCCTGTGAGCGTGAAGCTGCCATCGGCACTACGTTTCGCGGCCGTGCGTATGGCAGCGGCATCCGAGCCCGCGCCCGACTCGGTCAGGCAGAATGCGGCGATCATCTCGCCCGTCGCCAACTTCGGCAGGTAACGCGCTTTCTGGTCCGCGGTACCAAACAGCAGCAGTCCCTTCATGCCGATGGAACTGTGTGCACCGATGGTCAGTGACACGGAGCTGTCGTAGCTGCTCGTCTGCGCGAGCACACGCGCATAAGCGGCATTCGACAGGCCGAGACCGCCGAACTCCTCGGGAATGATCAAGCCAAACAGGCCCAGTTCGCGCAGGGACTGCACGAACTCATCGGGCTGGCGCGCCTCCCGATCCCAGCGCGCGAAGTCCGCTTCCTTGCCTTCGAGGAAGCGGTCGATGGACTCGACGATCATGCCGAGCACTTCCCGGTCGCGATCGTTGATCGCGGGATAGGGGAACAGGTTTTCCTCGAGGACCTCGCCGAACAGCAGTTGCTTGGCGACGCTCTGGTGAGTCAGCAGGCTGGTCGCTTTGGCGCCGGTGACGGCGCTGGTTTCGATGGTGTTCATGGCGCAAAAGTTAGCACTTTTAACCCGCCTGTTGTGTCTTGATCCACTCCCTGACGACGTCTTCGAGGACCGCAAGCGGCATCGAACCGTTCATCAGGATGACCTCGTGGAACGCGCGCAGGTCAAAGCGGTCGCCCAGGGCTTGCTCGGCTTCGTCGCGCATGCGGAGCATGGCGAGCTGGCCCACCTTGTAGGCCGTCGCCTGGCCTGGCCAGACAACGTAACGCTCGATTTCACGCGTCACCTCGGCCTCGGTCCGGCCGGTCTTCTCGATCATGTACTGGATCGATTGCTCGCGCGACCAGCGCTTGGCATGCATGCCGGTGTCGACGACGAGGCGAACCGCGCGGAACATCTCGGCCTGCAGCCGCCCCAGGTCCCCGAGCGGATCATTGTCGTAAAAGCCCATGTCGGTCCTGGCGATGCGCTCGGCATAGAGCGCCCAGCCTTCTGCGTACGCGCTGAACGGCAGGACCTTGCGCAGCATGGGTACATCCTTGATCAGTTGCTGCGCAGAGAGCTGGAAATGGTGGCCCGGCGCGCCTTCGTGGATCATGAACGTCGGCAGCGTCCACTTGGGGTTGTCCGCCGTGCTTTTCTGATTGATGTAGAAGCGGCCAGGACGCGAACCATCGAGCGCAGGAGGATTGTAGTAACCGAGGGGCGACGAATCCTGCGAGTACTCGGGCACCCGCACGATCTCCAGCGGCTGCGGCGGGATGGTCTGGAAATACTTCGGGGCGGCCGCCATGACACGGGCGTTGACCTGATGCAGGTACGCAATCATTTCGGTGCGGCCCGCATCAGTGTTCGGGAAGTTCTGGGCGGGGTCCACGTTCAACGCGCCGATGCGTTCTGCCAGGGTCGCGCCGGGCACGGACTGCGCGTCCAGGATCGCCGTCATCTCACGCTCGATGCGCTCCACTTCCGCGAGACCCAGCGCATGGATCTCATCGGCCGTCAGCGTGGTCGTTGTGCTCGATTGCAACGCAGCCACGTAGATCTCGGCTCCCTGCGGTAGACGCCAGATGCCGGCGTCGTGGCTCGCTTCCGGCCGCATGGCTTCGAACAGTTCGATCATCGCCTGGTAGCCGGGGAGCACGTCGCTCGCGACGAGTTGCGCGGCGCGCTTGACGTAGGCTTCCCGCTCGGCAGCAGTAAGCGACTCGATCTTCTCGAGCTTGGCGGGCAGCGTGGTGACCAACGCGTTCTTCGCCGCGCCACCCGCAATGAACGCCCGCATCCCTGTGAGCGACTGGTCGATGACGAAGTCAGGCGGGACTACGCCCGCCGCGCGATCCTCCTCGACGCGCACCTTTGATTCGCGCAGCACGCGCCCGAACTCAGCGAGCCGGTCGAGGTAGCGCTCGACACTGCGCTCGTTCTTGATGACGTGCGCGTCGGTCAGGAACTGCGGGGTGCTCACGGTCACGCCCGAGATCTGGTTGACGCGGTAGCCGTTTTGCTCGAACTCACCCCGCCGAATCTGGTCGTCGAAAAACCATGCTGTCGTCTTCCACGTGATCAACTCCTGCCCTTCGAGCCCGGCGGGGCCATACCGGTCGAGGCCGGCGCGCGCCTTGCGCAACTTCGCAAGCTGTTTGTCATCGTGCGCCTTGGTCTGGTCGTCGAGCTTGCCGCTGTGGAAATCAAACGGCGTGTTGTCGATGAAGCCCAGCTGCGTGAGGATCTGCGGCGAGTCGGTCGTGAGCTGCAGCATCGCCTTGTTGACGTAGTTGTTCAGCCCCACCGGGGTGAACCAGAACCACATCGATGCGATGAGCAAACCTGCGACAGCCAAACCGCCGGCCCAGGCGGCTATTTTCCCGAACTTTCTCATTCTCTTCCTTCTGCGCCCGCTGGCGTTTGACAGGGCGACACTATACCCACGCGATAATGCGGGAGGCTCGTGGTCGCGGAATGGTTGCATCTGCCACCAACTCGCGGCGAAGATGATCCCCATGCTCGCTCAAACACTTCGCAGCACCCGGCTCGCTTGCTGCGCATCGATCGGAGTTCTGCTCGGCATGACCACCGCTTACGCCGCGGAGCCCAGGGCACGCGATCTCGGCATTCCCTTCCCCGGGACACCTGGTCCGCTCAATGCGATCACGGACGTCGCCGGCGTCGAAGTCGGCTACACGACGTTGGTCGAAGGCGAGGGGCCGCTCAAGGTGGGCAAGGGACCCGTGCGCACCGGAGTCACGGCCGTGCTGCCGCGCGGTCGCAAGAACCCGACCAGTGTCTTTGGCGGTTATGCGGTCGGCAACGGCAACGGCGAGATGACTGGCGCGATCTGGATCGAGGAATCCGGGATCGTCAGCACGCCGATCCTGATCACCAATACGCATAGCGTGGGCGTGGTGCGCGACGCGGTGCTCGCATGGATGCTCGCCAATGGCGGCACGGGGGACTGGGGCCTGCCAATCGTGGCGGAGACCTGGGACGGGTACCTCAACGACCTGAACGGTTTCCACGTGAAACCGGAGCATGCGTTTGCTGCTCTCGACGGCGCGCACGGCGGTGCCATTGCCGAAGGCAACGTGGGCGGCGGCACGGGCATGCACACCTTCGAATTCAAGGGCGGCACCGGCACCTCGTCACGCCTCGTCCGCGTGCGCGAAGTCGGCGAGTACACCGTTGGCGTGCTCGTGCAATCCAATTTCGGGCGGCGTTGGCAACTGCAGGTCGGCGGCATTCCAGTGGGTCGTGAGTGGCCCGAGGACGCGCCATTCACGGCAGAGTCCGGCAGGCCCAACGAGCTCGGCTCGATCATCGTCGTGGTCGCGACCGACGCCCCCTTGCTGCCTACGCAACTGAAGCGAGTCGCACACCGCGCCGGGATGGGCGTGGCGCGCACCGGAGGCACGGCGGGCAATGGGTCCGGCGACATCTTCGTTGCGTTCTCGACGGCAAACACGCCAGCAGCCAATGCCACCAAAGGCTTGCAGCAGGCGTCGTTTCTACCGAACGACCAGCTCGACGGACTGTTCGAGGCGACGGTGCTCGCCACGGAGGAGGCCATCATCAATGCGATGGTTGCAGCGCGCACCATGACGGGGATCGACGGCAATCGTCTCGTCGCCATCGATCACGCGCGGCTGCAGCAGATGCTGCGTCGCCACGATCGCCTCGTTACGGAAAAACCTGCACGCTGATTCAGGCGTTTCACCGCAGCAGAGCGGGCGGTTCGTTGGCCCACCGCGGACGGATTCACGCGGTTGCATTGCACCGCGGCAAGTCACCGCCCCCCCCTTGAGGTATGATCCGCAGTCGCGTGCCACCGCCCTGCGCCGTGGCGTCCGCACCGTCTACTTTTGTTCTGGACCGCCGAGGCACTGCACGACATGCAAGCGAGCACCTGGAACCGCAAAGCCCTGCTGTGTGCCTTCGAGACGTCCAGCACACAGATACTGCTGCCCACGCTGGTCCTGCTGCTGGACGTCGCGATCTTCGCGGGCGGCACCGCGCTGGTGCTGATGCTCGACAGCATCGCCATCAAGCTGGTCGGCACGCTCATCGTGACCGCGGCCATCGTACGACTTTTCCTGGTGGGCCACGACGCCTGTCATGGCAGTTTCTTTTCGAGCTCGCGGCTCAACGCGATTGCTGGGCGCATCGCCTTCATGCCGTCCATGACCGCGTTCAGCCTGTGGGAGATGGGTCACAACACCGCCCACCACGGTTTCAACAACCTGAAAGGCCGCGACCAGGTGTGGGCGCCCTACTCGAAGGTGGAGTTCGATGCATTGCCCCCCGTGCGGCAGTGGCTCGAACGGCTGTATCGATCGGGCCTCGGCTGGGGCGCGTATTACCTGATCGAAATGTGGTGGAAGAAATTGTTCTTTGCCACGAAGAAGGAAATCGGCTCGAGCCGGCGCAAGTACCAGCTCGACAGCCTGCTCGTCACCGTGTTCGCCGCGGCGTGGATCGGTTTCGTGGCGTACGCCGCAGATGCGACCGGCCAGTCATTCGCGCTGCTGGTATCGCTGGCGGTCATCGTGCCGTTCCTGCTGTGGAACGGGGTGATCGGGTTCGTCGTGTTCCTGCACCACACCAACCCCAGCATTGCCTGGTTCCAGAACCGGCAGGAATGGCAGCGCAACCGTGCCTACCTGACTGCGACCGCGTGCGTGCGTTTCCCGTTAGGCCTCGACCGCCTGCTGCACAACATCATGGAGCACAACGCGCATCACCTGAACCCGGGCATTCCCATGTTTTCGCTGCGCGCTGCGCAGCAGGTGCTCCGCGACAAGTTTCCGGGTCTCTGCGACTACTACATCAACCGTCGCACCTACATGGACATCGTCAAGCGCTGCAAGCTCTATGACTTTTCGAATCACCAATGGCTCGACTTCAACGGCCGCGTGACCTCCCGTATCGAGTTCACGAACGCGACGGCCTGAGCCACGCTTGATGCTGACCGCGCAGACTGTCCACAGCCACGCGGACGTCTTCACGTACCTGAACGGCAGCCTCGAGGCTGCAGCACAACAGTGCAACACCCCGAGCGCCGGCGGGCCTGCCAGCCTCGTTTTCGTCGGCGATGCAGCGCAGCTGGTCACGGCGCGTGAACGCGGCGCTGCGATCCTGGTCGTGCACTCCAGCATGGCCGAACAGCTCGCCACGCCCGATGCGGCCTTCGGCTGCAGCTTCTCGGTCAAGGACGTGTCGATGGGCATGGCACTCTTGTTGCGGCACTTCGACCGCAAAAGCGACCGTTTCATGCAATGGGGCGAACGTCACCCGACGGCCGTGGTGCACCCGTCCGCCAACATCGGCAGTAACGTGCACCTCGGTCCCTACTGCGTGATCGGCGCAGACGCGGTGATTGGCGACGGCTGCTGCATCGGCTCGCACACGGTCGTCGAGAACGATGCCCGGCTGGGTGCCAACACGTTGCTGCATCCGCACGTGTTCATCGGGGCGGGATGCGAGCTGGGGCGAGACTGCGAAGTACATCCGCACACGAGCATCGGCAGCGACGGGTTCGGCTACGCCGTCGGGCCCAGCCGTCGGCCGCAGAAGCTCTCGCACCTGGGCAACGTGTGTATCGGCGACGAGGTCGAGATCGGCAGCAATTGCGCGATCGATCGGGCGACGCTTACGTCCACGTTCGTCCGCTCCGGCACCAAGATCGACAACCTCTGCCACATTGCGCACAACTGCGACCTGGGCGAGGACGGTTTCTATACCGCCGGGTTCATGATGGCGGGATCGACGAAAATCGGGCGGCGCTTCATGACCGGCGGTAACAGCGTCGTCTCGTCCCACCTGACGTTGGCAGACGACGTGGTTCTCGCAGGGCGCTCGACCGTGACGGCCGATGTGCCTGAAGGCGGACACTACGGGGGGTACCCGCTGCAGCCCCTGAAAGACGCGATCCGCACACTCGCTGCGCTGGGGCAGCTGACGGAATTGCGCAAGAGCGTGAACCGCGTGTTGAAGCACCTGCAGTTGCCATGAACGGCGATTACTCCGACGCGCTGGTCATCTTCGGCATCACGGGCGACCTCGCCTTCAAGAAAATCATTCCTGCGCTCGAGAACCTCGAGCGGCGTGGCCGTCTCCCGGGCATCGTCATCGGCGTGGCGCGCGGCGGTCAAACCCGCGAATCGATGCTGGCGCGTATGCGCGAAAGCCACGCGCAGCACGGCGACGGCATCGATCCCGCGGCGCTGCAGCGGCTCGAGGCGAAGTTCCGGTACATCGACGGCGACTATCGCGAGGACGCCACGTTCGTGGCCTTGCGCGCCGCGCTCGATGGCGCAAGCCGGCCATGTCACTACCTCGCGATTCCGCCCAGTTTGTTCGCGGCGGTCGCGGCGAAGCTCGGCAGTTCCGGTTGCGCCACCAACGCGCGCGTCATCGTGGAGAAGCCCCTCGGTCGCGACTTGTCGAGCGCGCAGACCATCAACCGCGCGCTGCAGCAGGTGGTGGACGAGCGGTCGATTTACCGCATCGATCATTTCCTGGGCAAGGAAGCGGTGCAGAACCTGCTTTACTTCCGCTTTGCCAACTCCATCATCGAGCCGCTCTGGAACCGCACGCACATCGAGCACGTGCAGATCACGATGGCGGAAAAGTTCGGCGTCGAGGGCCGCGGCAAGCTGTATGAGGAGCTGGGCGCGGTGCGCGACGTCGTGCAGAACCACCTCCTGCAGGTCCTCGCGATCCTGACGATGGAGCCCCCCGTCGGCGCCAGCTCGGAGGCCATGCGCGACGAGAAGTTGAAGGTGCTGCGTGCGATCCGCCATCCAGACCGGCGCGATATCGTGCGCGGCCAGTACGACGGTTACCGCGACGAGGACGGCGTCAGCGCGACGTCGGATGCCGAGACGTACGCGGCGTTGCGCTTCGAGATTGATTCCTGGCGCTGGGCCGACGTGCCGTTTTTCATCCGCACCGGCAAGCGCATGCCGGTCACGGCAACGGAGGTGATGGCAACGTTTCGGCGGCCGCCGCAACGGCTGTTCGACGAACAGCTGCCCGCGCGTGCGAATTACCTCCGCTTTCGCTTAGGACCGGACCGCATCGCGATCGCGCTCGGCGTGCGCATCAAGGACGCCGGCGAGGCCATGATCGGCGAAGAAACCGAGCTGTACGCCTGCAATTCGCAGACGGACGAGATGTCGCCGTATGAACGCCTGCTGGGCGACGCGATGCGCGGCGACGCCACGCTCTTCGCGCGCCAGGATTCCGTCGAGGTGGCCTGGGATGTCGTCGACCGCCTGCTTGCGAGCGGACCGCGGGCAGAACCGTACGCGTCCGGCGCGTGGGGCCCACCTGCCGCCGCGCGCATGGTCGAGCGCTATGGCGGCTGGTACGACCCGCCCGCCTAGCCCGGCTTCACGGCGTGGCCGCCAAAAGCCATGCGCATGCGCGCGAGCAACCGGTTCGTGTAATCGTCCTTCCCCTGGCTGCCGAAGCGCTCCATCAACGCGAGCGTCATGACGGGCGTCGGCACGCCGAGGTCGATCGACTCGTGCGCGGTCCATCTGCCTTCGCCGGAATCGGTGACGAAGGGCGCGATCGACTCGAGGGTGGAATCGCTGGCCAGGAATTCGGCAGTGAGGTCGAGCAGCCAGGAGCGGATCACGGTGCCGTGCCGCCAGGCTTCGGTGATCTGCGGCAGATTCAGCTGAAACTCGCTCTTCGCCTGCATCAACGCGAGGCCTTCGGCATAGGCCTGCATCATTCCGTACTCGATGCCGTTGTGGACCATCTTGGTGAAATGCCCGGAGCCTGGCGGACCGCAATGCACCCAGCCGCGGTTCGGTGCCGGGGCCAGCGCCTGCAGCACGGGTTCGATCGCACGCACCGCGACTTGCTGGCCTCCGACCATCAAGCCGTAGCCGTTCTCCAGGCCCCACACACCGCCCGAGACGCCCGCGTCGACGAACAGCACGTCGTGCGCGGCGAGTTCCGTTGCGTGACGTTGGCTGTCCTTGTACATGGCGTTGCCGCCATCGACGACGACGTCGCCGGGTGCGAGCAACGGGACCAGGTGTGCCAGCGTCTCGTCGGTCGGGCTGCCGGCCGGCAACATGAGCCAGACGATTCTCGGCGATGGCAGCTGCGCGACGAGGCGTTCGAGCGTTGCTACGGCCTGCACGCGAGGCTCGTCGCCGAGGCCCGCACGCGCCGGCTCCGCCCGATCCCAGGCCACCACCGTGTGGCCCGCTCGCGCGAGACGGCGGCTCATGTTGCCACCCATGCGACCCAATCCGATCATTCCCAGCGTGAGAGCCATGGCGTCCGTCCGTTGCGTGTGCGTCCAGGCAGGCGATGGTCTACTGCCGCACCACCGCGCACAAGTGCCTGCGCCACCCGCTCTGCACGTTTTCGCCTACCGACACGCGCATCCGCAGGCGGTATACAGGGTCGATGCCAACAACCGCTCACACGCCTGCGCCGGGCCCCCTCCGAGCTGGCGCATGAACTTCGCGCTCTGGTCCCTGATCGTCGGCCTGCTGCTCACGACGATGGCGCTCCTCGGCAGCCTGCTGCGACGGCTCCCGCTCAGCACAGGCATGTTGTACCTCGGCGTCGGCATGCTGC
This sequence comes from Gammaproteobacteria bacterium, assembly GCA_031404015.1. Lineage (GTDB taxonomy): Bacteria > Pseudomonadota > Gammaproteobacteria > Steroidobacterales > Steroidobacteraceae > RPQJ01. Next base: position 28,067 of record JANNGT010000332.1, read on the forward strand.
TGGGTCCGGCTGGATGGTCCCTGCTCACTCCGGACCCGTCGCTGCACGCGCCCGCGCTCGAAGTCGCGGCCGAGATCGCTGTGCTGATCTCGCTGTTCGCCGTGGGTGTCAAGCTGGGCATGCCACTGTCTGACCGGCGCTGGCGTGTGCCGCTGCGCCTGGCGACACTGTCAATGTTCGTCACGATCGCCTGCGTGACCGCGATCGGCGTCGGCTTGCTTGGCCTCTCACTGGGCGCCGCCGTGCTGCTCGGCGCAATCACGGCGCCCACCGACCCCGTGCTGGCCTCCGACGTTCAGGTCGTCGAAGCGAACGACCGCGATCGCTTGCGCTTCGGCCTCTCTGCCGAGGGTGGGCTCAACGACGGCGCCGCATTTCCTTTCGTGATGCTGGGCCTGGGGCTGATGGGGCTGCACGACCTGGGTACCTGGGGCTGGCGCTGGTTCGCTGTCGACGTTGCCTGGGCCATCGTCGGCGGGCTCGCCATCGGCGCCGCGCTCGGAGCCCTCATCGGCAGGGTGGTGCTGCACCTGCGCACGCAGCACCGGCTCTCGGTCGGACTCGATGAGTTCCTGGCGCTCGGCTTGATCGCGCTGGCATACGGTGTTGCGTTGCTGTGCCACTCTTACGGCTTCCTGGCCGTGCTGGCTGCCGGCATTGCCCTGCAACGCGTGACCAATGTCCCCAGGGCCGACCCGCCGGAGCCTGTCCCTGCCGCCGGCGCCCTTCCCGACCGCGCCACCACCGAGAAGATCGCCACCGATGAGCGCTACGCGAGCGCCTACCTGATGCAGGAAGTGCGCGACTTCAATGACCAGCTCGAGCGCATCGCTGAAGTGGCCGTCGTGCTGGTCGTCGGCGCGATGCTGTACTACGTGCAGATCGACTTGCGCGTGGTCGTGTTCGTCACGCTGATGCTGCTGGTCGTTCGCCCATTCTCGGTCTGGGTGGGATTGCTCGGAGCCTCGGCATCGCGCGACCAGCGCTGGCTGATGGGCTGGTTCGGCATCCGCGGCATCGGTTCGATTTATTATCTCATGTACGCCATCAATCACGGCGCGCGCGAATCTGAAGCGCAGCTCCTGGTCGAATTAACGTTAGCACTGGTCGCGAGTTCCGTCGTGCTGCACGGCATCTCCGTCACGCCATTGATGAGCCTGTACGCCCGGCGCAAAGCCCGCGACAGGCGCACCGCAAAGGGCTAGGCTCGTTACGCGCGCGCAGCGCAGTGGTGACGCATGGAATTCGACGCACTGACCCTTGCCCGGCTGCAGTTCGCCTTCACGATCAGTTTTCACATCGTCTTTCCCGCGATCTCCATCGGCCTCGCCAGCTACCTGGCCGTGCTCGAAGGACTCTGGCTCTACACGGGTCGCGTGGTCTACCGCGACCTGTTCAACTACTGGAAAAAGCCGTTTGCGATCGCGTTTGGCATGGGCGTCGTGTCGGGCATCGTCATGAGCTACCAGTTCGGGACGAACTGGAGCGTATTTTCGGACAAGGCGGGGCCGGTCATCGGTCCGTTGATGGGCTATGAAGTGCTCACGGCTTTTTTCCTGGAAGCCGGCTTCCTCGGCGTGATGCTGTTCGGCTGGTCACGCGTCGGGCCGCGGCTGCACTTCCTGGCAACGGTGATGGTCGCGCTGGGCACGTTCAT
>JANNGT010000333.1:0-2530 GCA_031404015.1 Gammaproteobacteria bacterium
GGCACGCCTACACAGCAAACGTAGCCATCATGACCGCCGGATTCGTACTGATCGGATACCAGCTGGCCGGCTACTCCGGCGCGCGCGTCAGCCTCGACGATTTCCTGAAGTTGTTCGTCTTCCGTGGTGCGGACAAGCGGGTGAAGATCCCCAAGGCGATGGAGGCAGGTTTTGCCGATCCGCAGGACGAGGTCGAGCGCCAGATCCAGTCGCTGATCGATGAGTTCAGCGCGGTGCAGACTCGCGAGACCGAGCAGGCGTTGTTCAAGCAGCGCAAGCGTCTCGCCGATGCCAAGCGCAGTTTGTTGGCGAAGACCACCAAGGCGGCCTCCGAGAGCCAGCGCATCGCGACCAACAAGATCGACTGGTGCCTGGGCAAGCTGGCCGATCTGCACCGATTGCCGGTCGTGTCGTCGGCGTCGCCGATGGCGACACGTTGACGGTTCTCGATGCCGACCTGCAGCGGCATGTGATCCGTCTTGATGGCATCGATGCGCCGGAGAAGGGCCAGGCGTTCGGGCAGGCGTCGAAGCGACATCTGTCGGACCTGGCCTTCGATCGCGAGGCGGTGGCCGAGTGCCACAAGGTCGATCGCTATGGCCGTCGTGTCTGCCGTGTGGTCGTGGCCGGGGTCGATGTCTGTCTGGATCAGTTGCGTGTCGGGCTGGCCTGGGTGTTCACGCGGTATGCGCACGAGTTGCCGGTGTCGCGTCGCGCGGCGTATGTCGATGCCGAACGGGCGGCTCGCGATGCGCAGCGCGGGTTGTGGGGCGACACGACGGTGATGGCGCCGTGGGCGTGGCGGCGCTCGCGAGGAGCGACGGCGAAGGGATAGCCGGCGACGTTTCGTCGGCTCGGTGGCGATGCGGGGATCGAGGGCGCGTCCCCGCGCTGCGGGGCCGGGCTGTCGTGCTGCGCATCGAGCCGCTGTCAAAGGCCCAGCGTCTCGACCCTGACGGGCGTCCATCCCTCGCTATATGAACGCCCCCCGAGAATTGCGAAGACTTTTTCGTGCTCTGACTACAGGGTGGGTTGCAGCTCTATATCCGGCCTTGTTGCAGCCTGAGGCGCTGCGGGCCCCGATGAAATCCGCTGGTTCACGCCTCATTCGCAAAGCGAGCTTCGAGCTCGGCGAAGGATGCAGGTTTGGTGAACCCCGGTCCGACCTGGTTTGTCATCACAGTCAATTGCCGACGCAACCTCTCAACGCTTGTGTACTGGGAGTTCTGCTCGCGGCCGAGCGGCCTATACCGGCCGTGTGCTGATGTGCCCTTGTTCGTACTTCGTGCCGTGCGCGAGGATCGCCCAGATCGTGCGGGCGGTCTTGTTCGCCTGCGCCACGATCGCGACATTGAGCGGCCTTCTGCTTCGCAGTTGTTCGGTCCACGCTTGCGGATCCTTCCGATGCTTGAGGACGCTGCGCGCTCCGTGCACGAGCAGGGTGCGCAAGTACGCGTCGCCCCGTTTGCTGATGCCCAGCAGCGCCACCTTGCCGCCGGAGCCGCTCTGTCTTGGAACCAAACCGATCCAGGCCGCGAACTCGCGGCCTGATCGGAACGCATTGGCGTCGCCCAAGGTCGCGACTGCTGCGGTTGCAGTCAGCAACCCGACGCCAGGTATCTCAGCGATGGCCTTGATGGCGCCGTCTTGCTTCATCCACTGGCCGAGCCGACGTTCGATATCGTTGATCCGCTTGTCGATCTCGGTCAATCCGTTCCACTGATCTCGCAATGTGTCGATCAGCACCGCCGGCAGGCGGTCGATCAACCTTGCGAGTACCACCGGGAAGGCGTCGTTCAATGCGGCGCGGCCCCTGCCCATCACCTCGCCGTACTCCGTCAACAAGCCGCGCAGGTTGTTGCTCTGGGCGACCCTGAACTTCACGAGCTGCTGTCGCATCCGATGAAGCGCGAGCACCGCCTGCTGGGCTTCGGTCTTCACGGCAACCGACTTGCTCGGCTGCTGCACTGCGAGCCAGATTGCGCGTGCATCGGCAGCGTCACTCTTGTTCCCGATGTTGAAGGCCTTGACGAACCTGGCAGGCATCAGCTTGACCATGTGCCCCAAGAGCGTGAGCGCTCTCGCCCAATGCTGCGCGCCGCCGCACGCCTCCATGCCGATCAGGCAGGGGCTCCGGTTCGCGAAGTACTCCAGGAGCACCGCGCGTTTGAGAGCCTTGTTCACGATCTCGCCGGTGTCGGCATTGGTGTAGTGAATCTGGAAGACGCTCTTGGCGATGTCGATACCTACGGGCATGGCTTGCATGGTGTGGCTCCTGTCGATGGTGAAGGCAATGCATTTTTCCGCCTCTCCTTGAATTCGAGTGGGTGTGCAGCCGAGCGTTTTGATCGTTTGATGGGGACGTTGTTGGGAGAGGGGGTTCGGGTCAACCAGTCATAGGAGCAGCAGGTGGATTGTCTCATCATATTACGATAGGGAGTGGAGCGACATTAACCATTTCAGGTTCAAATACGCTTACTGTTTCAGGAAATTGGACCAGGACCGGTACATTTACGGCTAACAGTTCGAC
>JANNGT010000334.1:0-17498 GCA_031404015.1 Gammaproteobacteria bacterium
CCCGCCGGTGTGATGGGCGAAATAGTAGGCCTGGAATATGCCGTGATGCTGCACGATCCACCAGGTTCGCTCGGACACATACGGCCGCAGGATGGCGGCCGCAAACTCGGCGTGATTCTGTGGGGCCAGCGCGTCGCCCAGATCGTGCAGCAAGGCTGCGACCACCAGTTCTTCCTCCGCCTTGTCACGCCACGCCCGCGTTGCCGTCTGCAGCGCGTGCTGCTGGCGGTCGATCGCATACCCAGCGAACGTGGTGACCTGTACACGGAAATAGTCGAGCACCCGGTCGGCGACCGCCCGCGAGTAGTCATCATCGAGCCGCTGCAGGTACTCGAAATCCTCCCGGGTGCCATCTTCCATGCGGGTAAAGCGCACGGGTGTCATTGCCGCCATCCTGCGCGTTTTTTCACGGCCAAAATATAGCATGCGGGCGTGCGCATGCTCGACGCGGAGCCCGGCTCAAACGTCGGCCGGCGGTGTGGCGCGACGTCGGTCCGGTGCGAAGAAGGGGCGGTCGACGACACGCGCACGGCACATCCGGCGTTCCCACACCAGCTCACGGTTCAGGTAGATCTCGGCCCAGACGACGCTGCCAACGTCGATGTGCGGGGCATCGACCATGGCGAGCGCCAGGTTGCGCTTGCAGGTCGGCGACCACATCGCAGAGGACACGCTGCCGACCTCCTTGCGCCCGGCACGGTCCGCGTAGAGCAGCGCGTTGACGGCCGGCTTGTTGCCATCGATGTCCAGTCCGACCAGTTGCCGGTGCGGACCACGCCGCTGCTCCTCGAGCAGGGCCCGCCGGCCGGTGAAGTGACCCTTGCCGAAGTCGACCAGCCAGCCGAGCCCGAGTTCGAACGGCGAGCGCGAACTGCCGAACCGCAGTGTCCGCTCGGCCGAGAGGAAGTCGACGTTGGGTGCGAGGAAGCCCGCCTCGATCCGGGCGAGATTCAGTGCGCGGGAACCGATCGGGCGGATGCCGCGCGACTGGCCGCGCGTCATCAGCGTGTCCCACAGGCGCAGTGCATCCCCGGGCGCGACCCACAGCTCGTAGCCGAGATCGCCGGTGAACCCCGTGCGTGAAACAGTTACGTGCAGCTGATCGGCCACGAACTCGCCGACCTCGAAGGGCTTCAGCTGCTCGACGCCGACGAGACCGAGTTGCTTCAGGATTGCGCACGAAGTCGGGCCCTGCAGCGCCAGTGCGGCGATCTGCTCGGTGACTTCGGTAACCGTGACCTCGAAGCCGCGCGCCGAATCGAGCAGCCAGTCGATCTGTCGCTCGGCGGTGCACAGCCGGTATTCGCTCTCGCCCAGCCGGAAGATCGTGCCGTCGTCGATCACGTGACCTTGATCATCGCACCAGACGCAATAGCAGACGCGGTTCAACTTGAGCCTGGCGACGTCGCGGGTGACCAGGCGATTGAGGTAACGCGCGGCGTCCCGGCCGGCCACGCGGTACTTCACCATCGGCGTCAGGTCGTACAGCGTCGCGGCATTGCGGATGGCGAAGTATTCCTGTTCGACCGTCGTGAAGACGTCGACGGTCGTGTAGCCGCTCCACGGTACGAAGCTGTCGAGCTGGCTGAGGGCACGCGCGCGCGGATGGAACGGCGTCGGCAGCAGCGGCTGCAGGTAGTGCGGCGGGCGCTGGGATTCGTCGTGCATGTCAGGACGCCTTGGCCAGGACGTGTCGTGCGGCATTGCGGCCGGCCGTGCCCATTACGCCGCCGCCCGGATGCGAGCCCGCGCCACACAGGTAGAGACCCGGCAGCGGCGTGCGGTACTGCGCCGCTCCCGGCACCGGACGCAGCATGAAGAACTGGTCGAACGCGAGTTCCGCATGGTGCCAATGCCCCCCGGTGATCCGGAACTTCCGCTCGATGTCGAGAGGCGTCAGCAGCTCGCATGCACGCACCTGGCTGCGCAGACCCGGCGCGTAGCGTTCGAGTACCTCGATGACCTGGTCGGCCATGCGTTCGCGCCCGGCTTCCCACCCGTCGTGCAGCGCGTACGGCGCGTACTGCACGATGGCCGAGATCACGTGTCCTCCGGCTGGGGCAAGCGCGGGATCGCGCACGGTCGGCACGGTGATTTCGATGGCCGGTGCAGCCGAATACTCGCCGTACTTGCTGTGATTGAAGGCGCGCTCGATGTAGTCCAGCGACGGCGCCACCAGCAGGCGGCCGCCGAGCGCCGCTGCATCCTGGCCGGTGAACTTCGGCGCCGAGTCGAGCGCCAGGTGCAGCTTGGCCGTGAGGCCGTTGGTGCGCAGGTGGCTCACCTTGCGCACGAAGCCCGTGTCGAGGTGCTCCGCACCGAGCAACTGCAGCAGCGTCGTCTTTGGGTCGGCACTGGAAATCACTGCCTGCCCCGCGACGCGCTCGCCGGATTCGAGCAGCACGCCGCAGGCGCTGTCGTTCTCGACCAGCACACGAGCCACCGCGGCGTCAGTGCGGATCGTGGCGCCAGCAGCGGCGGCGGCTCGCGCCAACGCGTCACACACCGCACCCATGCCGCCGAGTGGCTGCGACAGCGCCCGCGGACCGGCACCGCTTTGCGCCGCCAGTCGGTAGAGTAACGTCAATACGGTTCCCGGCGAGCGCGGACCGAAGTTCGTGCCGAGGACCGCGTCGAGGCCCAGCGCCCCCTGCAACAGCGGCGACTCGAACTGCTCCTGCAGCAGGTCGTAAACATTCATCGCGCCGATGCGTAGCAGCTCGCGCATGTCGCGCCGACCGAGGCGCCGCACCCGCCAACCGAGGCCCAGCAACGCCGCGCGGTCTGACCATTCGGTGGTGCCGAGTCGGGGCGGCTCCTGCTCGAGGATGGAACCGAGCAGCCGCGCGAAGCGATCAAGGCGCTCGATGAATCGCGGGTAGGCGTCCGCATCGCGCGGCGACAAGCGCGCCGAACCGGACAACCCTGTCGGACCGAACAGGATCGAATCGCCGTCCGGTGACAGCGCAGACGTCGGCATCTGCGTGGTTGCGAAGCGCAGGCCGTGGGCTTCAAGGGCCAGTTCGTCGATCAGCTGCGCGGACATCTGGTGCAGGATGTGCGCGCAGGCCGAGACCCGGTAGTCCGGGGCAAATTCGTGCGTGACGGCGGCGCCGCCCACCTGTGCGGCCGCCTCGAGCACCAGCACCGAGCGCCCCGCGCGGGCCAGGTACGCAGCGCAGACCAGGCCGTTGTGACCGCCGCCGATGACGATGCAGTCGTAGCTGGTCGCAGGTTGCACGGCGCTCACCGCGGCACCGTCCGGCCCAGGTCACGCAGCACCGCGTTCGCGGCATTCGCGCCCGGCGCGCCCATGACGCCGCCGCCCGGATGCGTGCTCGAGCCGCACAGGTACAGTCCCTGCAGGGGGGTGCGGTATTGCGCATACCCCGGGATCGGTCGGTTGAACAGCAACTGGTCCATGGTGAGTTCACCCTGGAAGATGTTACCTTCGGTCAGTCCGACTTCGCGCTCGATGTCCCACGGCGTGCGCACTTCGGCGTGCAGGATCAGGCTCTTGAAGTTGGGGCTGTGGCGCGCGATGGTGTCGATCACCGTGTCGCCGAAGGCCTGGCGCTTCTGCGCGTCCCACGGGCCGCTGGCGAGTTCGTACGGACAGTACTGCACGAACACCGACATGTATTGCTTGCCGTCAGGCGCCATGGTGGGATCGATCTGCGACGGGATCAGCATGTCGATGTAGGGCGCGCGCGACCACGTCCCCTCCTTCCAGTCGTCGTAGGCACGCTCCATCATCTCGATGGTATCGGTGACATGCAGGTCGCCGCGCGAGCACGGCGCACCGGCGGGAATCGCCGGGAACACCGGCAACCCGTCGAGCGCGATGTTGAGCTTGCCCGACGAGCCGCGGATCTTGAAGTTGCGCACCTGCTGCACGAACTCGCCCGGCAACTCCTTTTCATCGACCGACTCGAGAAACGTGCGCTTGACGTCCATGCTTGAGAGCACCTGCGACGCGCGGATTTCCTCGCCATCGTGCAGCACGACACCCACGGCGCGCCCGTTGCGGACGAGTATCCGGTCGATCCCGGCGCCGGTCCGGATCGTCCCGCCGCTCGCCTGCAGCGAGGCCGCGAGCGCCGCGGAGACCGCGCCCATGCCGCCACGCGCAAACCCCCACGCGCCGACGGTGTCGTCGATCTCGCCCATGTAGTGGTGCAGCAGCACGTAGGCCGTGCCGGGCGAGCGCGGCCCGAGGGCCGTGCCGATGATCGAGCTGCCGGCAAAGTGCGCCTTGACGATCTCACTCTCGAAATACTCGTCGAGAAAATCGGCGGCGCTCATGGTCCAGAAGCGCAGCGTGTCGTAGATGCGCTCGGAACCAAGCCGATTGAGCCGGAACCCGAGATCGAGCAGCGATGCGATGTCGCGCGGCCGGAACGACGTGGGGTCGGGTGGTTCGCGCAACAGCAGCGGCTTGATGAACTTGCATTGCCGCATCACGTCGCGCGAATAGCGGTCGTAGGCTTCGGCGTCGCGCGGCGAGTGCCGCGCGATTTCGCGGCGCAACGCATCGTGGTTGTCGTAGATGGCGAGATGCCCGCCATCGCTCATCATGGTGCAGCCACCGTCGTACGGGATGATCTGCAGTCCGTACTTCGGCAGCTCCAGCGCGCGCATGATCTCCGGACGCAGCAGGCTGCAGACGTACGAGCAGTTCGAATAGGTGAAGTTTTCGTACAACTGGCGGCTCACGGCCGCGCCGCCGACGTAGTCGTTGCGTTCCAGCACCAGCACCTTGAGACCGGCGCGCGCCAGGTAGCACGCGGCCACCAGCCCGTTGTGGCCGGCGCCGATCACGATCGCGTCGTGAGTCGTCGCGCTCAAGCAGGCTGCCGGTGGCCGGCGCCGCCCGTGCGCAGGGTTTCGTCGACCGCGATTTCGAAAGCGCGCATCGTGTCTGCCAGGCACGAGTCGTCGTGCGCCGCCGACACGAACCAGGGCTCCCGTGAGTCCGGCTCGCAGAGAATGCACTCGTCGTGCAGCACGCGCGCCATGGCGTCGTAGAACGAATAGTCGCTGCGCTTCCAGTCACGGTAGTTGCGCGGCGGCTCGTGCGCGAAATACAGCCCGCTCATCGACGAGTGGCCGACGAAACTGTGCGGAATACCCCGCGACTGCAGCACTGCACGCATGCCGTCGCGCAAGCGCGTGCCGTAGTCCGCCACACGTTCGAGCGCATCGGTTTCTTCGAGGATTTCCAGCGTTTTCTCGGCCGCCGCCAGCGCGACGGAGTGCGCGGTGTAGGTGCCGCCGTGCGCGACGCCCCGGCCGAGCTTGCGCATGATCTCCTCGCGACCCGCCAGCACCGAGATCGGATAGCCGTTGGCGATGGCCTTCGCGAACGTGCAGAGATCAGCGTGGACACCGTAGAGCTCCTGCACGCCGCCGCGGGCCACGCGAAACCCGGTCTTCACTTCGTCGATCAGCAACAGGACTCCATGCTTGTCGCAGAGGGCGCGCGCGGCGCGCAGGTACTCCGGTTCGGCGGCGATGCCCAGGCAGTTGCCCATGATCGGCTCGATCAGCAGGCAGGCGATGCGCCCGGCAGCACGCTTGAACACGTCTTCGAGCTGGTTGGCGTCGTTCGCCTGCACGAAATGGGCGAAGCTGCGCAGCCCGACGGGTACGCCTTCGCTGTAGGGATACACGGTCGGCTCGCCGACCTCGTTCCACTTGTCCATCGGCGTGAACCACATCGCGGCATCGAACAGGCCGTGGTAGCTGCCTTCGAGGATGACGTAGTCGTCCTTGCCGGTGTAGGCACGGGCCAGTCGCAGGCCGGCCATCACGGCTTCCGTGCCGGAGTTGGAGAAGCGCACGAGCTCGGCAGCCGGCACCATGCGGGCGATGCGCTCGGCGACGGCCAGTTCGCGCTCGGTCGAAAGCGCAAACACTCCGCCGACCTCCATGCCCTTGCGTGCGGCCTCGTCGACGCGGGGATCGGCGTAGCCGAGGATCGCCGGGCCGTAACCCAGGCGATAGTCGACGTACTCGTTGTCGTCGATGTCGGTCACGCGCGCGCCGCGACCGTGCTTGACGTAGATGGTCCGCTCCTCGCCCCAGAAGCGGAAGTTGGACGCGACGCCCAGGGGCAGGCGTTTGACGGCCCGCCGGAAGTGGGCATTGCTCCGGGTCAGGTCTCGCGCCATGTCTCGGCCCTCCATGATCGGGTAAACCCAGGAATCGCTGCACGCACCGGAAGGGGGTCGGCAGCACTGCTATATGACCATATAATTTCTGCCTTTAGAAGCTGGACGGCCGGGGTTTACTGCGATTTCGGCTCTGGCTTGCCAGACATTCATGTCAGGGAGTAAATTGCATGTCCATATAGTCGGCGCGGTTTATCCGCCTCCGGAGTCGCCCCATGACGACCGCTACCGTCGACCGCAGCGATCTCCGCAGCACGGTCTCCGCGTCCGCGCGGGCGATGCCCGCCTGGATCTACAACCACCCCGAGATGACGCGGCTCGAGCTCGAACGCATCCTGTTGCCGAGCTGGCAGATGCTTTGCCACGTCAGCCAGCTGCGTCATGCCGGCGACTACGTCACGCTGGATATCGGCGCGGAATCCGTCGTCGGGCTGCGCGACCGCGACGGTGTGATTCGTGCGTTCCACAACGTCTGCCGTCATCGCGGCGCGCGACTGCTCGACGGCGACGGGAACTGTGCTGGCCCCATCACCTGCCCGTACCACGGTTGGTCGTACCGTCATGACGGCGCGCTGCTAGGAGTGGCGGCACGCGACACCTTTCCGGGCCTCGACCGCGCCGAGCACGGCCTGCGGCCAGTGAAAGTGGAGATCGCATTTGGCTTCGTCTTCGTCGCGCTGGCCGGCGACCCGCCGCCGGTGGGCAGCACCTGGGGCACGCTCGCCGACGACTTCGAACACTATCGCTTCCAGGACATGATCCCGCTCACGCCCATCACGAGCCAGACTTGGAACGTGGACTGGAAGATCGCGATGGACAATTACCTGGAGTCGTACCACGTGCCGATCGGCCATCCGGGGCTGTACCGCATGTTCACTCCCGATTACGACGACCAGGCTGCGGTTCCGGGCGTGGCGCGCGGCGTGAGCTGGATGCGCGAGCAGCCCTCGACCCACTGGGCCGAGCGCAGGTACCAGCAGCTCGTCGGCCATGCTGCATCGCACCTGCCCGAAGCCAACCGCCGCTGCTGGCGCTTCTACAGCATGCTGCCAAACCTCGGCATCGACGTCTTCCCCGAACAGATGGATTTCTTCCAGGTGCTGCCGGCAGGGCCCGGCAAGTGCACCATTCGCGGCGCAATTTACGGCTTGCCGGATTCCAGTCGCGAGATGCGCGTCGTTCGTTACCTGGGCCAGAGAATCAACCAGTCCGTCAATGGCGAGGACGAATGGCTGTGCCAGCGCGTGCAGCGCGGACTGGCGTCGAGCAGTTACACGCCCGGTCCCTTGTCGGAGCTCGAGCGCTGGATGCGCGAGTTCCACGACCTGCTGCGCGCACGCATCCCGGAAACCCGGCAGGCACAGGCGCCAGCACGGTTCGCGTGATACCGACTTCGGGTCAGTACTCCGAGTCGAGCAGCATGCGCAGGAAGACGGACACAGCGGGCGACGGCGTCACGCTGGAGTCCGCCTGGTAGTCCGGATCGGACTCGCCTTGTTGCGTCGACGCGGCGAGCGCCAGCTCGCGCTCGAGCTGAGTTTGCGACAGGCTTCGTGCGTGACCATTTCGTACCTGCACCTGCGGGTCGGCGGCAGGCGTCTCGTATTCGAACTGTTGCACGCAGCTGCAGCCCGCACCGACCGGCAGCACCTGCACGATCGACAGGACACCCGGCCCCTGCAGCACGAGCACGTTGGGCCACAGGAATTGCCACTGCCTCGCGCTGGTGGTCGTGCCCGGTGAGCGGGCATCGAGCAGTGTGCGCATGACGATCTTCCAGTCCGCCGCGACGGTCATCGACCACTCTGCCGAATCCGGCGCCGGCACGCAGCCGCCCGCGTCGTCGAGACCGGCCAGGTTCGGCTCCGGCCAGCGGCGAGCCGCCGCCGGCGAGCGCACGAAGATCAATCCGCGCGAACGATGCACGTCGAGTTCGAGCAGTCCCGCACCGTCGCGCGGCGGCACGGACCGGCCGTCCAACCCGTAGGCAAGACCATGCGCGGCGCAGGTGATGCGACCGTCGGCAAAGTGACCGCGGCGCGTCGTTACCAGCGCGTGAGGCAGGCCGCGACAGGCGTTGCGAAAGGCCCGCACCGTGCCTTTTGCGTCGCGCACGAGGAGTACGCGGGTCGCGACCAGGTCGAGCGATGCGAAATCGCCGCCGTCTGGAACGTCTTGCCCAAGACCGACGAACTGCCAGGCGCCACGGAAGACGCGGTCGCGCTCCTCGTCGAGGTCGCCCTGCGTGGCGCGCGTTACCGCAGTGGCGCCACCCTCCGGCGTGGAGAATTCGCGCGGAAAGACCGACCGCAGGTACGCCATGCAGCGTCGCCGGGCGAGCGCACGATCGATGTTGGCTTCTTCCTCGAAGGCAAATCCCTGCCACAGCATTTCGAGGACTCCGATGAGCCCAAGGGCAACGGCGTCGCTGTCGAGGTGTCGGCGCCCACTGGCCACGATCATGCGCTCGATCAGGTCATGGACGAGCGCGGCGAAGTTCGCGTCTTTCTGCCCGCAAATGGCCAGGTACTCCTGGCGTGCGCTCGCCTCGCCCCAGAACGCATACCAGACAGCGACTTTGCGCGGGCTGGCGATGTCCGGGTCGAGGTAGAGCTCGACCAGGCGCTGCAGCGCGAGCGCCGGGTGCTCGCGCAGCGCGACGACCGGCGTCACCACGCGCGCCTCGAACTCCGTCGCCAGGAATTGCAGCGACGCCACCAGCATCGCTGCCTTGGAGCGGAAGTAGAACCGCACGATGCCGGGCGACAGCTTGGCGATGGCCACGACCCTGGCCACGGTGGTGCCGGTGGGCCCGTACAGATGCAGCGCGGTGATGCTGGCGTCGATCAGGCGCTGTCGTTGCCGTAGCGGCAGCGCCTGGTGCAGCGCTTTCTCGCTCGTGGCCCGTGATTTCTTTGGCTTTGTCACTTGCCGGTCGTGATCCGCGTCCATATCCGGGTACGGACACGTTGCGTCGCCATGTCCATCTCGTCGGTCGTGTACAGGTGTGCCTTGACGCGATCGTTCGGATAGATGGCAGGGTCGTTCAGGATCTCTGGTCGCACCAGGGCATTGGCTGCCCGGTTGCTGTTGCCGTAGTAGATCTCGTTGGTGATCTCCGCGATGACATCCGGCTGCAGGATGAAGTTCAGGAACTTGTGCGCGGCCTCGGGGTGCGGCGCATCCACGGGCACCAGCAGCGAGGAAAAGTTCAGGTTGGCGCCTTCCTTGGGAATCGTGAACGCGAGATTCAACGGCGTGCCCGCCTCCCGGGCGCGCGCCATGATGTTCGCGTAGTCGCTGGACCAGGACATGGCGAGGCAGAGGTCGCGGTCGGCCAGCGAATTCATGTACTCGACGGAGTCGAACTTGCGGATGTACGGCCGCACTCGCGCCAGCATCTTTTGCGCCGCCTCGAAATCCTCGCGCTTACGGCTGTTGGGATCGAGCCCCAGGTACACCAGCGCAAGCTGCATCGTGTCGTCGGGCGAATCGAGCAGTGATACACCGCAGTCGGCGAAGCGGCGGACGACGTCGGGGTTGAAGAGCATGTCGAGGCTGCCGAGCGGTGCGTTCGGCATGCGCGCCTTGATCATTTCGATGTTGTACGTAAAGCCATTGATCGCGTGCAGGTAAGGGACTGCATGCTTGTTGCCCGGGTCGGCAGGTGCCTGCAGCGCCAGGACCTTTGGGTCGAGGTTCTTCCAGTTCGGCAACTTGCGCTTGTCCAGCGGTCCGTAGACGCCCGCCTTGATCTCGCGGCTGAAAAAGTTGGTCGAAGCGCTCACCACGTCGTATCCGGACCCCCCCGCCAGCAGCTTGGCCTCCATCGTCTCCTCGGCGTCGTAGGTGTCATAGACCACCTTGATGCCCGTCTCACGCTCGAACCGCTGCACGGTGCGCGACCCGATGAAGTCCGCCCAGTTGTAGATGTGCAGGCGCTTTTCCTCGCCCTGCGCGGCGCTGAAAAAGCCCAGCAGCAGTGCGCATGCAATGGCGCGACATGCGACGCCGCGCAGCAGGCCGCCCGCCGGATCGTGCCGGCCACGTGAACCGATCGCCATCAAGAAAGTCCGTTGTTCCTGCGGAAAACGAGGCTCTGGAGAATGGATGATCGGACGGGAGATCGCAACGGATGCGTTGGGCTGGTCTCGAGGCCAATGAGCGGCGCTGACGCGTTCTTCGACAACAGCGTCCTGCTGTATCTGCTGTCGCAGGATGCGGCGAAGGCCGATCGCGTCGAAGCGCTGCTCGCCGCACACGGCACCATCACCGTCCAGGTGCTCAACGAATCTGCGGCAGTCGCCATCCGCAAGCTTAAGATGCCGCTGCCCGAGATCAGGGAAGTCATCGATACGATCCGCGCGGTCTGCGACGTGGTCCCAGTGACCGTCGAGACCCACGACCGGGCGCTGGCCATCGTCGACTGACATGGCGTCAATGCCGCGCTCCGCCTGAGCGATACATCGGTGATTGGAACTTGAGGCGGTAACCTCGAACCCAATGTTATGTCTGGCCGATTGGGTGCCAACGTATCTCGTCGTTTGCACGGGCCTAAGACATCTTTTTGGCGTAAACCAGCTTCCAGTACGGACCAGCAGCCGGCGGCTGTATGGAGCGCCAGCCTTGCCAGCCTAGGGGCGAATCGCCGCTAGCGGCGATGGCGACGCAACATGCGCACCGAGCTCGTGAGGTCGTCGTCGACAGCGCCGCGCTCGTCGTCGGCCGCGTCGAGCAGTGACTGGAGGTGGCCGCGCATGTCGCGGACCAGTCCGATGACTGCGGATGGCTCGGCCGGCCTGGCGACCAGGAAGCCCTGCACCGACACCTCGCCGCAGGCCGACAGGAAGTCGAGTTGTGCGAGCCGCTCCACACCTTCGATCGTCACCTGCAGTCCCAGGTTGCGGCACAGGTGGATCATCGAATGCACGATCGCCGCCGACCGCGGGTTGCTGTCGACTCCCGTTATCACGCTGCGGTCGAGCTTGACCCGGCTGAGCGGCAGTTGCTCGATCGAGGTCAGCGACGAGAAACCGGTGCCGAAATCGTCGAGCGCGGTGTCGATGTTCATCAGGCGCAGCCCGTGCAGGGCTTCGACGGTCACGGCGCCGGTCTGCAGCATCGTCTCCGTCAGTTCGAGTTCGATGGCCTCGGGTGGCAGAGCATGGCGCTCCAGCAGCCGCTCGATGTCGAGCGGAAAGTTCCCGGTCAGGAACTGCTGTGCAGTCACGTTGATCGCGACGCGCGCATCGGGCCAGCCCTCGCGACGCCAGCGGGCAACCGCTTCGGCGGCGGTCTCGAGGATCCAGTCGTTGAGGTCGAGCATCAGGCCGGACTGTTCGGCGATTTCGATGAACTCGCCCGCCGTGACGATCTGGTTGTCGCTGCGCTTCCAGCGCAGGAGCGCCTCGACCGCTGTGACGCGCTGCTTGCCCAGGCATACCAGCGGCTGGTAGTGGAGCACCAGCTCGCCGCCCTCAATGGCCTTGCGCAGGGCCTGTTCCACGCGGAAACGGTTCGACGCCTCCACCAGCATCGATGGCTCGTGCATGCACAGGCGGTTGCGCCCGAGCTCCTTGGCGCGAAAAAGTGCCACGTCCGCGGCGCGCAGCAGCGCGGTCGCATCGCGGCCGTGCTCGGGGAACGTCGCGACGCCACAACTGACGCCGACGGAGACTTCGTGCCGGTCGATGAGCAGTGGCCGTTGAAAACTCCCGACCAGCCTTTCCGCGCGCTGCTGGACTTCCTGCGAGTCGCCGGTGTACCCGAACACCAGCGTGAACTCATCGCCGCCGAGACGCGCGATGAAGCCGGATTCGCCAGCGACCTGCCGCAGGCGCTCGCCGATCTTGGTGAGCACTCGATCGCCGAATTCGTGACCAAGCGTATCGTTGACCGTCTTGAAGTTGTCGACGTCGAGGAACAGCACCGCGATGTGCGAAGCTGCCGTGCCGGGCAGGCGAGTGGCGTCGAGCATCTCGTTCAGGCTCTGGAACAGATGCCGCCGGTTCGGCAGGTTGGTCAGCGGATCGTGCTCGGCCAGGTGCCTCAGCTGCAACGTACGTTCTTCGACACGATGCTCGAGGTGCGCCTGATGAGTCTTGACCACGCGTTCCGCGGCCGCCAGCTCGCCGGCCATGTGATTGAACGCATTGGCTAGTTCATCGAGCTCGCGCGCGCCGCCGCGCTCCACGCGGGTTGCAAGATCGCCCGCGGCCAGGCGACGCGTTCCGGCGGTGAGCCGGCGCACCGGCCAGGTGATCGTCCAGGCGGTGGTGAGCAGCGCCAGCAGGGTCAGCGCAATCGCCTTGTAAGTCGCATTCCGGATGGTCTGTTCGGACTGCTCGACGGCCACTTGTGCGCCGGCCGCGGCAGCGGTGAATGCGCGCCATGCGGGCGTCTCGATTTCCTCCCGGATCTGAGCCCCGAGCGCGTCGCCGTCAGCCGCGAATGCCGCCTGCAGCTCGTCGATTTCGGAGCCCAGCCGCAGCGCCTGGCGCCGCAGCCTCGAGGCCGCGCCGAAGTCTTCGCGCTGCATTGCCAGCCAGGTGCGTCCCGGCGACACCGAATACTCGGCGTTGTGCGCGACCAGCGTCCGCCGCAGTCGTTCGACGCCGCCGTCGGGCCCGGCGGCGAAGTTGCCGCCGCGGGTAAGCTCGCTCGCGACGTCGTGCCGCGCCGCTTCCAGCGCGCGTGCCAGTGCCGCGAGCGACGGCCGCGCCATGACGCTTTCACCGACGACGATGCCCGACCCGCCTGCGCTCTTGACGCGGCGGTCGAGCGCGCCAAAGGCCGCCTCGAGTGCCGCGATGGCGCGCCGGCGCTGGTCCTGCAGTTCGAGCAGGCGCAAGCCATCGACCTCGTGTGCGGCGATCCGGCGCATCACGGTCTCGATCGGCAGCGAATCACCGTCCGCATCCACGTCGACGACTTCGTTGGCCGCGTGTGAAAGCCGCGCCGCCGAGGCGACCGCGGCCGCGCGGTTGTCGCGGGTATCTGCACGCAGGTAGGCGAGGATCGTGCGATCGAAGGTGGCGAGGCCGTCGCCCAGGTCGCGCACGCTGCGCGCGAGCGGTTCGAACTGCCGCTGCATGTGGGCAAGATCCACCGTCGCATTGCGGGTGCTGCGCAGTGCCAACACACTCGCGGCCGCGAAGGCGCCAATGACGAGCGCAAAGCCGAGCACCAGCCAGATGCCGATCGGCAGGCTGAGCGGGTGGACGGCTGTGATCGGCGATTTCTGTTGCAGACTCACGGGTACTGTAAGCGACTCATCAGCTCCGGTCCCGGGCTGACGTGCCGGAATACTGCCGCTGCGCGTCGCGCGGACGTGAGCAGCGGACAACAGGAGTTTGAATCAGTTCACAGATTGCGTCGGTGCGACGGGTGTCGCGGTGGGCGGCGCCTGCCCGGGCAATCCCATGCGAGCCAGCAAGGCCTGGAGTCGAGGTTCGGCACGGAGGTCGGCCAGCATGGGCGAGTACCCCATGACGCATGCTTCGCGGTGGCGTTCTTCGGCGGCCCGTTCGAGCTGTCGTAGCGCCACGTCGGTCTGGCCGAGTCCGGTCAGCGCGATTGCCAGCGAGATCGGTGACACGAGTTCGCGCGGCCGTCGATCCTGCAGTTCGACGAGCACCTGGCGGGCGGCCTCACGACTCCCTCGGGCGAGTGCCGCCGTTGACCTACATGCCGAGGGAATTACCAGCCGGCGAGTCCAGCTTCAAACTGTCTACTTTACGGGGGAGCTTACGGTTCGAATCCGGACTCTTTTGTAAATTTCCAAGAGAACTACTCCACCGTCACGCTCTTCGCCAGATTCCTGGGCTGATCGACATCCGTGCCTTTGAGAATGGCGCAGTGATACGCCAGCAACTGCAGCGGGATCGTGTACACGGCCGGCGCCTGGAAATAGCTCACGTGTCGCGGCATCTCGATCACGTGCACGCCATCCGACGATTGCATCCCTGACTCGGGATCGGCAAACACATACAGCTCGCCGCCGCGCGCGCGAACTTCCATCAGGTTGCTCTTCAGCTTTTCGAGCAGGTCGTTGTTGGGCGCAACCGTGATGATCGGCATGTCTTCGTCGACCAGCGCGAGCGGGCCGTGCTTCAGCTCGCCGGCCGGATAGGCCTCGGCGTGGATGTACGAAATTTCCTTGAGCTTCAGCGCACCTTCCATCGCAATGGGATGCATCGGGCCGCGACCCAGGAACAGCGCATGGCGCTTGTCGACGAAGCGCTTCGCCATGTCCTTGATGACCGGGTCGAGCTTAAGGGTGGCTTCGATCAGCGACGGGATGCCGAGCAGTCGTTGCACGAGCCCGCGCTCGCGCTCCGCATCGGCGCCGTGGAACTTGGCGAGCGCCACGACCAGCATGCCGAGCGCGGTCAGTTGCGTCGTGAACGCCTTGGTCGATGCCACGCCGATCTCAGGGCCCGCACGCGTCAGCATGACGAGCTCGGACTCGCGCACCAGCGAGCTTTCGGGCACGTTGCAGATCGCGAGCTGCGACAGATACCCGGCCTGCTTCGCCAGACGCAGCGCCG
Organism: Gammaproteobacteria bacterium; assembly: GCA_031404015.1. GTDB lineage: Bacteria > Pseudomonadota > Gammaproteobacteria > Steroidobacterales > Steroidobacteraceae > RPQJ01. The sequence continues at coordinate 14,723 of JANNGT010000334.1, forward strand.
CCAGGGTGTCTGCCGTCTCGCCCGACTGCGAGACGCTCACGAACAGCGTGTTCTTGGGCACGACCGGATTGCGATAGCGGTATTCGCTGGCGATCTCCACCCAGCAGGGCAAGCGGCAGATCTGCTCGATGAAATACTTGGCAACCGATGCCGCGTGGAAACTCGTGCCGCAAGCAACGATGCGCACCGCTTCGGTTCTTGCAAACACGGCCTGTGCGGCAGGGCCGAACGCAGCCTCGAGCAGCTTGCCGCCCGCAACGCGTTCCTCGAGCGTCTGCGCGACCGCGCGCGGCTGCTCGTGGATTTCCTTCAGCATGTAGTGCGGGTAATCGCCCTTCTCGGCGGCGTCAGCCGACAGTTCGCTCTCATGCAACTTGCGCTGGGCCGTGTTGCCGTCACGGTCCAGGATGCGAACGCTGTCGCGCTTGATCTCGCAGACGTCGCCTTCCTCGAGAAAGATGAACTTGCGGGTGACGGGCAACAGCGCGGCGACGTCCGACGCCACGAAGTTCTCGCCTTCGCCCAAGCCGACCACGACCGGGCAGCCTTCGCGCGCCAGGATGATGCGCTCGGGGTCCTTCTGCGAAATCACTGCCAGGGCATAGGCGCCCTGCAGTTCGGAGACGGTGGCGCGCACGGCCTTGAACAGGTCGCCTGTCTTCTGCAGGTGGTAGTGCACGCGATGCGCGATCACTTCCGTGTCGGTCTCGGACGTGAACTCGTAGCCCGCGGCCTGCAGCTCTTCGCGCAATTCCTCGTGGTTCTCGATGATGCCGTTGTGGACCAGCGCGATGCCGTCCTTCGAGACGTGCGGGTGCGCGTTGCGCTCGCTCGGTACGCCGTGCGTGGCCCAGCGCGTGTGAGCGATGCCGAGCAGCCCGTGCGTGGGACTCTCGTCGATTGCGTCCTGCAGCTTGCGGACCTTGCCCACGGCTCGCAGGCGCTTGATCGTGCCGGTGCCGTTCAGCACGGCGACGCCCGCCGAGTCGTAGCCACGGTATTCGAGGCGACGCAGGCCCTCGATCAGGATAGGAACAACGTCACGCTGGGCGACGGCACCGACGATTCCGCACATGTTGAGTCCTTTTACTGCGGGCCGCGGAGGCTAACAGAAATTCTATACAGATCAAAGGGCTACCACTTGCGCCGCCCATGTTGCGCTATTCCACCCGGCACCAATTCTAGGCCCTGCCGCAGCCGTCGGAATGCGCTGTGTCACATATGGCGGAAATACAACAGAGCCATCCATGGCGCAGCGCGCAAGTCCTCGGCCCAGCGCAGCACACGCGCGCTGGCACTTGTTCCCTTGGGCGGCATCGCCCGATGGCGTTTCGCATATCGTTTGTTTTTTTATCATCCGCTGCGTATCTTCAGCGCAACGATTACACAAGATGGGGACCCCGATGCGTACTAGCAATGCCTTGGTGCGACGTCGTATCCGACGCTCGCCTGTTGCCGCGGCCATCCTGCTGGCCTGCCCTGCCCTGATGGCGCAGGAGAGCAACTCCGGCGGTCTCGAAGAAATCATCGTCACCGCGCAGAAGCGGTCCGAAAGCCTGCAGGACGTGCCAATCAGCATCCAGGCGCTCGGCACCGAGCGGCTGGCAGAGCTGAACATCAAGAATTTCCGTGATTACGTGCAGATGCTGCCGACGGTCACGATGCAGCCCGCGATTGGCGCAGGTGCCGGCTTCTCGCTGGTCTACATGCGCGGCATCGCGACGGGCGGCGACGGCCAAGCCACCACGTCGCAGCCCAGCGTCGGCATGTACCTTGACGAGCAGCCGATCACGACGGTGCAGGGCAACCTCGACGTACACATGTACGACATCGCGCGAGTCGAGGCGCTGGCGGGTCCGCAGGGTACGCTCTACGGGGCCAGTTCGCAGGCCGGCACGATTCGCATCATCACCAACAGGCCGGACACATCGGCGTTCTCTGCGGGGTATGCGGTCGAAGGCAACATCGTCGATGAGGACGACACGGGTTACACGGTGGAAGGCTACGTCAACGTGCCGCTCACCGATACAGCAGCGGTCCGCCTGGTCGGCTGGTCGCGCCGGGACGCGGGCTGGGTCGACAACAAGTTCGGCACGCGAACGTTCGTAGGTAACGAGGACAACGATCCCGATTCCGACACGTACTGTGGTTCGGCCACCTGTGTCGAAGACGACATCACGATCGACAACAGGAAGCTTGCGCAGGACAACTACAACACGATCGACACACTCGGTGGCCGTGCCGCCCTGCGCATCGAACTCGGTGACAACTGGATCGTTACTCCCTCGCTCCAGGCGCAGAAACAGGAAAGCGAAGGTTCGTGGGGCGACGACCTGAGCAGCTTCACGAAGGGCGACAACGCCGTCACTCACTTCAAGCCGGAGTACTCGAACGATGAGTGGTACCAGATCGGCATGACGATCGAAGGCAAGATTGCCAACCTCGACCTGGTGTACTCGGGCAACTACCTCTCCCGCGACGTCGACGCCTCGTTTGACTATTCCGACTATTCCTATTTTTACGACGCCTATTATTCGACTGGGTACTTCGCTGGCCTGCACTTCGACAACAACGGCGATGCGATTCCGCAGGTTGCGCGCTTCACCAACAACGACGGCTACTCCAAGCAGAGTCACGAGTTGCGCATCAGTACGCCTGTCGACCAGCGCCTGCGCGGCATGCTCGGCGTGTTCTGGCAGGAGCAGAAGCACGAGTTCCAGCAGAACTTCGAGGTCGAAGGCCTCGCCGACGTGATGCTGATGAATTCCGGCGAGGC
>JANNGT010000335.1:0-15526 GCA_031404015.1 Gammaproteobacteria bacterium
AATCATGGCGAGATCGTGGTGAGCCCCGAGCTTTTCACCCAGCCTGGTGACGCGGTCGACCAGGCGCGTCACGGACGTGTGCCGATCACCGCCCAGCAGCCGTAAGTGGTAGCCGACATCCTTTACACGCTTGCGGAGCTCATGCAGGTTCTCGTCGTTGGGTTCACGTTCTGCGGCATTGAGGGCGCGTCGCACCTTCTTGCAGGAAACCTCGAGCCCCTCGCAAAGAGATTGCATGGTCGCTCCAGGTAGCCCCAACTTGGAAAGGCGTCGGAGAATCCGTTCAATCTCGGCACCTGCCGCCTCGCTCCACCGGGTAGCGTTGCTGGTGACGAGCACCTGATCGAGTTCCGCGCAAATCTCACGATGAATGCGCCCCAGCGCCGCCGGTGGCGAGCGTGGGCGATATCCTTGCATCAGTTCACGAATAGTCTGGGCGCCCACGTGCGCGTCGCGGATCGGGGACATGAGTTGGGCGACGCGTCGCATCGCGCCGTTCTCTCGTCGATAGAAGGTGTCACCCATCGCAGGGCGCAGGAGCCGCACGACTGCCCGTCCCATCTTCAAGTGTTTCCGCGCCTCGTGAATCGCCTCGCTCGTGTGGCTGCCATCGATCCCGCGCACCTCTCTTGCGGCCCCTTCGAGTTCCTCGAGCAGGACACGACGCAGTTCGTCAGGAAGCGGCGCTCGGGGCGAGAGTCGATAGCTCATAGCGGTCGGTCACAAACGTTTACCGCAGCCAAGCGGGCGGCAGGATTCGTCGTAGAAGCGATTATCCCAGCATCGCGGCCGTGGTGAAGCTTATAGGTCGATAGCTCCCGCCTGCGTGGCATTTGGGACGCCTAAGGAGCCCCGAAAAAGGGAAGGCCCCGTCGCCGGGGCCTTCCTTCGCTCATGAAGCGACGAGGCTACTCAGGGCCTCACCTCGATCGTCGTGGCCTCCAGAGCCTGCGGGTTCGCGTAGTGCATCAGCAGGATGCCAGTCTGCGAGGGAGACGCGGCAGCACCACCCGCCACCGCGGTCACCGGTACCGCACCGGCCGCACCGGCCGGCACGGCGCCGTCGTTAAGATCGCCACCAAACGTGTAGCGTGGCGTCCCAGCCGTGTAGCGCATCGGTCCGATCGCATCCGTGAGCATGCCGCTGAAGTAGTTGTCATAGGCCAGCACGGTGTAATCGAACTGAGTGGCCGCCGTAATGCCCATCACCGACATCGGCGCAGAGAACACCCGGTTCGACGAGTTCAGATCCGCATCGAGGAAGTAGTACGCGGACGCACTCGACGCACCGGCCTTGAGTACGTAAACCAGCGACACGCCCGTCGCGGCGAAACCCGTCTGTTCCTGATGGTAGACGAACCAGTCCGGCGCTCCGTCGCGGTTCGTGTCGATCTGGATCTCGAAGCCGGCCGGGTAGGCCGGATGCGAGCGCTCGTCCCAGGTGTTGACGGCAAACTGGATCGCGTCGAACTCGGGGAAAGCTCGCACGCCGACCGACTTGAGGTCGATCGACGCGACGTTGTCGCCCGCTCCCGGCAGCAGTCCGCGCGGCACGCGGCCGCTGGTGCCGGTCAGGGCGAAGGCGCTCCACTCACCGTCGATCGCACCACCGTTGTTGGACACGCCGATCGTCGGGTTGGAAGAGGCCAGGTTCACGATGGGTCGAGCAGTCGCGACATTGGCCACCGCCCGCGGCAGCACGTGCCACGGAACGCGGATATCGTCGCCACCGCCGCTGACGGTGATGTAACCATCGTACTCAGCCGTGTTCAATCGGCTGCCGGTACCGAGCGAGCTGGGAGCGAACGCGAACGGCCAGGCCGGCAGCTTGGACGGATCGATCCGTAGCCGGACCGTGACCGTCGTCTCGCTGCCCGCGTTAACCGTGACACTTCCGCCGCCCACGATTGACGGCGTGACGGCCCCGCTCGCCTCGTCCGCCTGGTAGCGGAACGCCGGGGTCAGGGTGTAGCTGCGCTGCGCTGCGCTTAGATTGCGGATCGTGAGCCTGCGCTGCAAAGTCGTAGGGCTGGTCAAGGCCTGGTAGCCGAAGGACAGGCTGGGCTGGCGCGAGGCGCCATCGAAGGCGATGGTCGAAACCGCCGCCGCTTTGTCCACCCGCACTTCGCCACCACCGATACGTGTAATCGGCGCCAGTACCCCCGGCGCCGTGGCCGGATTCGTGTAGATCGTAGTCTCACCCGTACCCATGAGCCGGGCCTTGACGGTCAGCGGATCCATCGCCGGATTCACCGACAACAGCAGCGCGGCCGAGCCGGCCACCATCGGCGCGGCGCCGGAGGTGCCGCCGAACGCCTCAGTGCCCGTGCCGCTGCCCGCGATCGCCGAAATCGAGGCGCCAGGCGCGCCGACGTCGGGCTTGATCGAGTCGAAGCTCATCGATGGGCCGCGCGAGGACGAGGCAACCATGCTGCCGGCCAGCGGCACCGTCACCGCCGGCGAGACACTCGCTACGACCGCAGCATTGACGCCCGTCGCACCGAGCGCATTCTTGATCCGGGTGCCATCGGCCTGGGAGATCACGATCGTCGGCACCAGCGGCAGGTCGCCGCCGCCGAAGCTGAACGACGGCGGATCACCGGCGGCGTTGTTGGCGATGATGACCGCCACCGCGCCCGCCTTGGTGGCGACGTCGCTCTTGAGACTGACCGAACAGGTGCCACGATCGGCGAGCGCTACTTTGCCCGCCATCGAGTTGCCATTGAAAATCGCATCGCCTGGGCACAGCCGGCCGACACGAACGACGCCACCGCTGAAGCCAGCGCCGATCGGCGCCCAGTCCACGGTTGCCGTGTTGGTGATAACCGACGGAGTGATCCCGGTGACGACCAGCGGGTACGCGATCGCACTCGGCACCTGCGTCTGCGCGACGCTGATCACGCCAGGCGTGCTCGACGGCGAGCCGACGATATACGGACGGTCGGCGCTGTTGCCGGCCGAGACCACGACCGTCACGCCGAAGTTGACCGCGTTTTGCGCGGCGAAGGACAGGTCGTCCTCGGCCTGGCCATAGCTGGAGCCCAGCGACATGTTGATCACGTCAACGGCATCCGAGATGTCGCCGTCGCCGTTGGGGTCGAGTGCAAAGTCCATGCCCTGCAGCAGCGCTTCGCCGCTGCAAGAGCTGGCGACCGCCGAACAGACCTTGACTGCGACCAGGCTCGCACCCGGTGCCACGCCGCCGCTGCCCGCGATGATGTCGGCCACGTGTGAGCCGTGGCCCTCGAAATCGATGGGATCCGGGTCCGGCGCCAGCGGGCCGCTCGGCCAGGCCTCGCCGACGAAGTCGTAGCCAGCCACCACCTTGGCAGTCGGGAACAGCCCGTCGCGCGTGGTCTGGAGCGGATCGCCGGGGCCTGCGCCATACGCGGCCTGGTACGCGGCCAGCGTGCCGGCACCGCCGAGGTTCGCGTGGGTGTAGTCAATGCCCGAGTCGAGCACCGCCACCTTGATGCCTGCGCCAGTTGCGCCGCCTGGTTGTGCAAACGCACCGCTGCGTGCGCCGATGTACGGCACGGTCTCGGACAGGTGCATCTGGTAGCTGCGCAAGCGGCGCACTGAGGCGACGCCCGGAGCGGCGGCGATTGTGTCGATCTCGCTCACGTCCACCGAGGCAATGACCGCGTTCAGGGTCTTGCTCACCCGCGCCATTTCCTTGCCACCGAGACTGACGACCAACTGCGACACGGCGTCCTGCTCGGCTTTCGCCGCCTGCAGGTGCGCACGCTGCGTTGCGCGATCCAGCGCCACGCCGGACTTTCTCGCCGGACCCATGGCCTTCGCCAGGGAAGGACCGGAGAGCTGGATGACCACGCTGACCTTGCCGGTAACGGCGCGCGCCGAGTCTGCGGCGACGGTCACCGGTTCGGGCAGGGCCAGGTCCCTTGCGCCGGGCGCGGCGAGGACCAGCGGGCTGCCGAGGCCGGCAATGCTGCCAATCAGCAGGCCAGCGACGACGGCAGACAACCGCGATCCGAGCTTGCGCGGGGCGTCGTCCGCGGCGGCTCGAGGTGCAACAGCGGAACGTGCCGCGCGTGCGGATTGCATTGTCATTTCTCCCTTCCTCAATGGCCACCGTGGGGCGGGGCGTTAAAATTTCTGAACGCCGAAATTGCACGGATTGGTGACGCGCGTCAATGTTTTCCGGCCGCTCCAGCGGTCTGGTCAGGCTGCAACAATCGTTATGTAAAATGCAGACTCGCCTATGTTCAACACTGTGCGCGGACGGTCGCTGCGGCACGCGGCCTGCAGCTTCAGGTCAACCCGTGCGCCGCTGGGATCCCCGATGGCAGTCCCTCTGGTACTGCAAGCAGTGCCTGCTCCGCCTCCCCTGATTCCAGACGCGCCAGCAATGCGTCCGGGTCATACATCACTCCGATTGGATTGGCCGCGAACGCAGGGGTACTCATCAAGGCAGTGGCCTCTTGCACGGTCCCGCAGTCCACCTGGAATTCCATGCGGTTGCCATCGGGATCGGCGTAATAGAGCGACATCGTGGTCCCGTGGTGCACGGGCCAATAGGGCGTGATGTTGGCGCGCTTGAGGCGAGCGTAGGTGCCGAGGAGATCCCGGGCGTTCGCGTACGTGTACGCGACATGGTTGACGCCGATCTCGCCGCGGTTGTCCGCCGACGTGCCGCCGGGCTTCAACAGGTCGAGGTTGGCAAAAGCAAACCGATGGTGCTCGTCGTCATACGTAAGAAAAGCCAGGGCCGGGTTTTGATATACCACCTCGGCTTCGAAGACGTCCCGATACCACGCGACCATCTGGTCGAAGCGCCGTGTCATGTAGACCACGTGTGCGAACTTGATCGGCTTGGCCATTATTTCCACCCCCTTTTTTTCAATACGTCGCGCGTTCTTCCGCCAGCGTTTCGTGCCGGACGTACGCCCGGCCGCGAATGGTCAGGGCCAGCCCGAGCGAGACTCCCACGAACACTGCCATGCACGCCACGATGGCGGCGGGCCCACCGGCGCGGTCCAGCGGCCCAAGCAGGAATCCGACCATGCTCATCGCAAGGTTGGAGGGCGAATTGAACAACGTCATCTGCGTGGCCGCCACCGCCGGGTTCGACAGGCCGAGCGCCATTGCGTTGTACGGGACGTTAGTCAGCATGCGCAATGTCAGGATTGCGATCACCATCAGCGTCACGGGCAGCACGTCGGCCCAGAGAGGCTGCGCAACAAGCATGGCGATGCACGCCAGCAGGCCGACCACCAGCGACGTGCGGTACATGCGCAGCGGCCCGACCCGGTCGGCGATGTGCCCGAACAGCAGCAAGCACGCGATGCCGACCAGGAGATTGACGGTGCCGGTCAGCGCGCCGTACTCGGCGGCGCTGAAACCCGCCCGTTGCGTCGCGAGCAAAGGCAACACGCTGAGGCTCATGCCGTAAGCCGCGCCGAACGCGAACGACGCGAACCACAGCAGCAGGCACTCGCGGCGCGCCATCGCACGATAGGTTCGCGCGAACAGGGGCCGCCACGCGCCGACGTACACTGCGGCGGCCTCGGGCGAAGCTTCACCGCGCGTCCAGGGCAGCAGGCGCTCGCCTGCGCGCTCGCGGCACGATGCCGCCAGCAGCAGCACTGCGACGATATACAACATGCACGCCAGTGCCGCGCCGCGCATGCCGTAATGGACAAGCAGCCAGCCCGTCACCGCCGAGGTCACTGCTATCCCGATTGACTGGCCGCCGAACATCACTCCCGCGGTGCGCCCGCGCTCCTCTTTCGGGACGATGTCGGCCGCCAGCCCGTCGACCGAGACGTCCTGGAAGTTGACGATCAAATTGACGCCGAAGGCCAGCGTCGAAATCAGCGCAAGGTCGCTCACCCCGGGGTTGACCACGGCGAGCACGCCGAACGCCGCCAGCAGCCCCAGTTGTGACCCGACGATCCACGCGCGTCGCCGCCCCATCGGCAACCAGGCGAATCGATCAACGAAAAAGCCTTTCAGGAACTTGATGCCCCAGGGAAACATCGCCGCGCCGACGACCGTGCCGACCTGAGCCACGGAAGCGCCATTGGCCGCAAGCCACGCCGGGATGGCGAACGTGAATAGGCCGATGGAGACGCCCTGCGCCCCGTAGAACGCGTAGAAATAGACCAGCCGCAGCAGGCGGCTTTCAGACAGAGTGGGCAGGCTGGGGCGTCGGGGCATGCCGTCTCAGCATAAGCGATAACTGCGGATTGTGACGCGCGCTGGGCTCGTCTTAGTCGGCGTCGAACATTGACCGGGCTTCAGCACGAACCGGCGCTCAACGCCGGCCAGTCATCCGGTAGCCACCGCAGGTCTGCGGGCTCGTCGATGTCGTGCAGCATGCCGCCGACCGCCAGGCTCCAGCCGAGCGCGCGGATACACTCGATGGTCCGGTTTGCCACCTCTGCCGTGCTCCACGGGATCTGCTCGAATGGCCGCGGATCGAATCGCCGCAGTCCCAGCAATGCATACCCTCCATCGAACGTCGGGTGCAACACCGCATCGCTGTCATGCAGGAGACCGGCCGCCCGCCGCAGCAGCACCGCATCGAGCTGCGGACAGTCCGTTCCGATCAGCAGGACTTGCTCGCTGACCCCCAATGCGCGCCGTGCCGCGGCGGCCATGCGCACGCCTAGGTCGCCCGCCGCCTGTTCTGTCCAGCAAATGCCTTCGAGCGGACCCAAGCCCTGCCAGGCGGGATGCGACGGGTGCGGCGTGACGCAGAGTTCGACCGGTCCCACGGCGGCCGCACTGGCTTCCTGCAGCGTGTGCAGCAACATGCGACGCGCCAATCGCGCGGCCGTCTCCGCGCCAAGTGCAGGAATCAGGCGTGTCTTCGCAAAGCCTGCCACCGGCGCCTTCGCGAAGATGACGATCCGAGTCACGGTCAACGGTAGCGTCTCGCGAGATCCGCGGGTGACGCGCCGAGCCAGTAATCCAGGCGCAGTCGCCACATCAGGAAAATCGTGCGCCATGCGCCCCGTGCCTCCCACCTGCGCGCCGACACCAGCACCGGTCGCCGGATGCACGCCGGACGTGAGCGCTGGCGCAGGCGACCGGTGATCTCGACGTCTTCCATCAGCGGCTGATCGGGAAATCCACCCACCCCGTCAAACGCGACTCGTGTCATGAAGAGCGCCTGGTCACCGGTCGCGATACCGGTCAGACGCGAACGCTGGTTCATGCCGAATGCGGTAGCGGCCATGGTCCACGTGCGGACGTCAAACTCGACGTCGAAGCGACCCCAGGCATGGCGGCCATCTGCCAGCGCCGCGTTGATCAGTGGCACGGCGCCGTCCGGCAGCCGCGTATCGGCGTGCAGGAACAAAAGCACGTCGCCACGGACCGCGGCCGCGCCAGCATTCATCTGTCGCGCGCGGCCGCGATCGGCACGTATGACCTGCAGACCGGCATCCGTCGCGATCGCCGCGCTGCCATCCTCGCTGCCACCGTCGACGAGCATGACCTCGACGCCGCTGCGTCGCAGTGGCAGCAGGCACTCGAGCAGCGCCGGGAGCGCGCGCGCCTCATTCAGCACGGGTACGACGACGGACAGCTTCATGGCACCGTCAACCACGCCTCCATGCGTGATAGCGCTGCAGCCAACCGAGTACACGCACGGGCGCGGGCGCCCTCTTCCATGCGCCTACGAAGCCATAGGCGGCGCCGTCGGTGACTCACCTACCCGCCGATCCTGCCGAGATATTCCTGGATACGCTTTGCGTTCACGCCGAGGTCACTCTTGCCGACCCGCGACTTTGATCGGACGTCCACTCGCGTGCCGCCGTCGTTCGGGCTCATGACAACGACGATATCGTCCTTGAAGCCCCACCAGGGCACCGTGGCGGTAGCTTCGATGCGGCCTGAAGCCAAGTCGCTGGAAACGACCGCCCAGTCCATCGCCTCGGCAGCGGCGAGCATCCTGGGGAAGACCTCGGCCGGCGGCAACGCGACCAGCAGCGGCTTGACGTCGGGATAAGCGGCTGTCTGCTGCGCGGCGAAGCTCGGATCGTAGCTCAGCGGCCCGGCATCGGCGCCCCGCGTTGCCGCGGTGATGGCGATAAACACCGGAGGGTTGTCGGGATCGGTGGTGATGTCATTGATCGGCGGCACGGCGCGGCCGGCGACGATGCTGGACATCAGCACGGCCAAGGCGGCAACACCCGCTGCGGCCGCTATCATCGTCACCAACCCGCCGCGACGGCGCAACAGCGAGACAACGCTGGACAGCCCACCGATGCCGGCGAGAAGGGCGGCGAGGGCGAAGATGCCGAGCCCTGCCTGCCACGGCAGGAAACCGAACTTTGTCGCCGGGCCGGCAAGCAGCACCAGCAGGGCGACGACTATCGTCGCGCGGGCAATCCGCCCTGTCCATTTTCCGGGTGCTGTCGGCATGATCTTTCCTTTGAGGTGCGGTGCGTGGCCAGGCACGCATGCCCTGTAGGATATGGGATTGCGCAACCGGACCCAACCGCCATTGCGACGGCCGGCGTCGGACCGCACGCCACGAATTGGCCACCGACAAGGCCAGCCAGATCAGAATCTCGCCGGTTGCACCCCGGTCGCCTCAGTGGCGACATAGATCTGCCCGGCGGGAACGGTATAGGTGTCCGTTTGCCCGCTGGGCCATTCCACCCTCAGCTGTACGCTGGTGTTATCGGCCAGACCGAAGTGCAACCGTCTCTGGTTCTGTGACCAGCGGTGATAGCCTTCGTTCTGCTCACGCACCTGTGTTACCCCACCTGCCGTGGCGAAGACTTTGGCGCCGATTGCATCACGATTGGATGTCGTACCAATCAGGTCGATTTCGACCCAGTTGCGTATCGGGCTGGTGTTCCTGAACAACTGGTCGGGCCCGTTGTTGCGGCCATGCGGCCTCATGTTCAAGCCGTTGGTCACAAGAAAGTCGAGTCGCCCATCGAGGTCATAGTCGGCGCTGACGACCGAGTCGCCCGTACCTGCACCCTGCGCCACTGCCATGCCAATCGGGCCGGTCGCGCCACCCGCTCCGGCGACAGCCCTGAATACTCCACGTCCGTCGTTCTCCAGGAGTATGTCCGCAATGTTTTGAACCCCGCCGCGGCAGACCAGGAAGATGTCCTGATCCATGTCATTGTCGAAGTCCCCGGCGATGCCGCTTCCGCAGTGCACCTTCGCATTCAAATTGCCGGCGGCTGTTCGATCCGTCATACCCGCGGGCAGGTTCATAAGTAGAACGGGCGTCAGCGGCGTGTCAAAGCCCGCCGCGATACCCCTAGCCACGAGATTCGTGATCGTCGCTGCGCTGGTCACTTCGATATAGCTGTAAGTCCACGTGTTGGCCCAGTACTGCTGGAATGTCCAAGTCTGTGTGCCCGGATCATAGCCGACATACAGCTCCGTAGTGGTTGACGCCGGATCTCGCGCTTCCAGTCCATGCGTAGCTGCATTGGACGGATCAAGCGTGAACAGGTTCGAAGACGGATGATTACCATTCTGTCCGATGTTGATGTTGGTGAAGTTGACGAAGTCCCTGTTCCAATCGAGTCTGACCTGCAACACACCATTCGATTTGAAACTAAAGCTTCGGTCGTTGTTTACAAACTGCGCCTCGATCTGGTTACCGTTGAATGCGACCACCTCGGATGGCCGCTGCGCACCGCGCAGCAGCAGCATGTCGTTGCGGAGGTTGCGGTCGAAATCACCAATGATCACGTCCTGGACGTTCGCCGTGGCGGGCAGCGACGACGTCACGTTCAACCACGGACTGCGCGACATGTCCCAAGCTTGGGCGAAGGGGCCGCCGGTCGTGACGCAAATCAGCTCCAAAACGCCATCGTTGTTGAGATCGATCAGCGATCCATACTCATTGCGGTTGCACGAATAGCCAGTACCCGCCTTGCCATTCACAAACACGCCTCCGGTCTGTTTCAACAGTGGCGCCGAATAGAAGGTCATCAGCGTGGTCTCAAGCAACCCGTCGTCGTCTGAATCGAACCAGATGGGCATTCGGCCGCCTTGATCCGCATCGGAGGCGAAACCGTATTGAGTGGCACGGTTATAGAGCTTGCCAGCTATGTTGACCATGAACTGGATGTTGCAGCAGACGCCCGTCGAAATGACCAGGTCCTGGTCACCGTCGTTGTCGAAGTCAACCCAGGCCGCCCCGTGCGTATCCTCGTTCTGAGCGACACGCGTTAAAAAGCCCTCGGCATCGAGCTGCGCGATCGCGTTGGTGAACTTTCCCGAAGTGTTGTTCAGGTAGATGGAGCTTTTCCGTGCGTGATTATTCAGGAAGAGATCCGGGTGGCCATCCCCATTCACGTCGCCCCACGATGCGCCCCACGACACACTCTTGCTGGTAAAACCGGACGCGGCGGACACATCCGTGAACCTGATCTCTGCTGCCGTCGGCATAGCTGCACAGAACAAAACGGATACGAGCGCGAAATCAACGAGACGCCTACGGCAGGCATCAAGGGTGCTTCTACATTCCATGTTACATGCCCCTATTTGTTGATCTAACGTACGCCGATGCCTCGCAAGATCAAGGGAGCAGCGCGCCGATTTTCCGCTCGTTCCACTGACACGTCTGTCTGCAGAGCAGCCAATCGACCTCGGCTTGAAGGTCACGGTGATCCAGTTTCGAAGGCCCACGGCTCACCGGCTTGGGCTCGGCTTGTACCAAATGAGCGAGCCGCCGAGGACGACCATCCACAAAGGCAGCAGTACGTTATTGACATCGGCAACCACTTGCACTGTGGACGCGACATTCCGCAATGCCCCGACAAGGAACAGCAAAGCGAATGCTATTCCGCCCCAACCCAGCCACTTTGGAAATCGTGCTTCGTTGAGCGTCGAGAAGCCAGTAAGAAGAAAGAACGCTGCGAGGCATGCTTCACCCAAGAACTCCCCGATGTAGTTGCCGAGGTAGAGGTTCAAGCCGGTGAACACTGCGCCGAGAGTGACCTTGGCTTCAGTGCCGGCGCTGGCGTAGGCACCCGCGAGGACCCAATGGATGCTTGGCCAGCGCATGAGCCCGAGACACATGGCCAATGCACCCACTGAAGAGAAGACAAGTGCCAGCGTCATGCGGTCGCGACTGGAGGGACAGGCGAAATACGCACCTACCGCGCCGCCCAACAGAAATAGCGGAAGAAAGGCGTATATCGCCCAGACGGCTCGCATGGTGGAACCACCAGCAACCAGCCGCGGAAGAACCTCGGCGGGACCGCCATCGAGAATATCGGGGTAGTCGAAGTTCGCGGCCAGGTAGCTGAAGACGAGCACGAACGCAAAGGCGCCCACAACGAAGCTCAGACCGCCAGCGACGATCATCTTTCGATACCGCAATGGCGATTCGCTCGGACGGTTGTTCATGTGACGCCCTACACAATTGGCCAGGAACATTGGCGCGGGCTGCCCCGGATTTCCCTTCGGCATTTCACTGCAACGCCGCTGCTTATGGGGCAAAGACTCTCGTAAGGCTTTGTCCTGAATAGACCACCAAAGTTTTCGGACGCGCCCGAAGCGCCGATTACAAAAAAAGAGTGGCCAGGGCCAGAGCTACTGCGCACGATGACCGAAGTCTCGGCGCAGGTGCGCCGTACGCGGCACCCAGTGCGGCCCCGATGGCTGTCGAAACACCAACGCTCATGTAGCACCTCCCCCACCTGATGGACGGGCTCGAATCATGATGATGCCGAGCCACGCAAACCATAAGATCTGACCGAGTCCAAAGACGGTGCCGAACTCAGCCAGCGACGGAACAACCGTTAGCATGCCCGCCGCGCCAACAATAAATCCCAAGTAGCTTAGGACGGCGGGTAGTGCGCTGGAGCGTAGTGACGCAATACTGATCAACAGCACCCACACGCCCCCGACGATCTCCACGCCACCTCCCAGCCCGTCCTGAACAGCGCCGATCGCAGTCCACAAGGAGGTCGCGTGCGCTGCATCTTGAGCATGAAGTGCGGCTACAGCTTGCAGCCCCACACTCCCAACCATTCCGCTCGCAATCACCAATCCGGCCCAGATCAGGCCGAACGGGGTGGCAATCTTCATCAACTCGCTAGACCTGTCGCTCAAGCGTTCGTGCAGGGCGACAGCCAGGAAAACCAAGGCGATGCCAAAGACGACATAGATCAGAATCGTCAACGCCTGAAAGGTCGACTGCCTTTCCAGCGCGAAGGAGAGCTTCTGATCGGGCGTCCACCCCTGCGTGTCGCCGGGGTTCAGGAGCGTCGCCATTACGCTGAAGCCGACAATGTAGGCGATCGCCTCAACAATCGCCGCGATACCGCCGGCCTTCTGCAAGTTGAACACGTTGCTCCTTGGCCCCATGGCAACAGTTACCCGCCAACAAGTTTCGCGGGACTGGGGGTTCGTCGCATACTCACACGCCAATCACACGCAGACTAGCCATTTGAACGGTCGCGACCGTCACGCTGAGCTGGCCATCCTTGAGCACGGCGCGGAAATATCGTTGCACCGGCGCTGGCAGTCCGTCGCGCTCGCGGGCGTCGTAGCGCGATGTTCTCGCGGGCGCGCGAACTCCCAGTGCGAATGCCGACCAGACTACCACCATCATGGCGGGGCCTCGATCGGGTGCTGCTTCAGGGTCAAACGAGCACGGCCTGGACAGGCCGGCGCATCGACAGCGGCATCGCGGGACCGCGCCCGAAACGCACGACCAGATCCGGCCGCTGGGTGCCCAAGCCAAGCGCCGCGGCGAACTGAGGCCGAATCGACCCGACTTCGACCGGCTGATTCAGGAACGCGTTACGCAAGCCGAGCGCGGTGGCCTGCAGCGCAAAGCGCTCGTAGCAACGTCCCGCCTCGACCCAGTGCGCCTTGTCGTCCGCGTCGGACGCGAACACGGCAATGCCGGCGGAACTGCGGACCTGCCTGGCGTAGCGTTCGCTTTCGGCTTTCGGCGTGAAGAACAGGCTCATCAGCCGGCTGCCCAACCAGCGCGGCAGGACCGGGCTGCCGGTCGTACCGGAGAAGAGGCCGTCACCCGTGCGCTCAGCCTCATCCGCGCTGAAGCGAATCCAGGCCGTGAGCTCGGCGATGAAGGCGGGGGCGTTCATCTGTGCGGTGTTCCCCGCTACCACGTACTCCAGCACACGCTCCATGACTGCGCGTTCAGTCAGCAGCACGACGCGCACGCCATCACCAGATCCCGCCCGTTCCAGTAGTCGAAGTTCGTCGCTGGATATCGCCTGGCCGTCGTAGTCGCCGCGGGTGCACTGACGCAATGGAATCGCCTGGAACAGGGGGGATGCCAGCGCCCTTGTTGCCTCGAGGCCAATCTCGACCGTGCCCGCTCGCGCTGCATCGAACCGAGCGTTCGCCTGAAATCCGTGAGCCAGCGCTGCGTGCGCCAGGTTTTCCGTTGCGCAGCCCAATGACACGAACATGTGATGATCATCCGGGTCGACGATTGGGCAGCGACGCAATGGATCGGGCGCGATGGAGATGGAATGCTCCAGCACGTGAAATTTCCAACACTGAGTGTTGTGGCTCGATGGCGCCAGCGTTGAGTAACGCACGAGTTCACGCAGCAGCAGCGTCCGGTCGTTGGTATTTGTGTCGATTGGACGACGCAGGTTGCGAGCGATGCTCTCATGGCTTGGACTGGGGGAGCAGGCCGTCATGGCAGGTGTGGCTGCCGCCAGCGCAGCGGCGCCCAGCAAGAGCTGTCTGCGCGTCAAATCGGGCATCGGCTTGAACGCCAGCCGGGCACTAAGTCGGCGTCCGAAGCAACACGGCCCGCGCTTGTCGGCTGGCGAACACGCCGATGAAACCCGTTACCTTCGCATCGAGCTTCAGCCGGGAGTACTCCTCCTCGTAGACGATCTTGACCGCCCCGATCGGTCGGTTGAGATTGCGGGCGAGCTTCTCAATGGCACGCCGGTGCAGCGCTTCATCTTTCTTGTCTTTGTACAGAGGCTTTGTGCGTAGATCCATGGCGCAGCCCTACATGACAGACAACGGGACAGGTAGACATTGACGCGGAGATCGGCCTGGTCTTCAAGGCGCGTGTTGATTGCGCCAAACTTCGCAAGGGTCCGGTCTATCGTGAATGAAACGTCAATCGCTGCAGCAACTCTGTCGGCGCTTCGGGCAAACTCCAAGGTGATGCGGCCCCAATTCAAAACGCGCTGACTGTCAGTTTCGAGTGCAACTAAAGCGAAGCCAGCTGCCCGATTGACCAGCGTCGGCGTGGTCAGTCTTCGACGCCTGTCAGGCCAGGATTCTGGTCAACGGGAACGGGCGTGTCGTACTTTTGATTCATCCAGTCCGCGGGTGATACCCGAAAGACGTTTCAAACCAGCGGAGCCGCGTCCACTTGCCGCGACGAGTCGACCGCAGTCCTGACTCCGGCTTGTTCGTGCTAACTTTCCGATCGGCACGGCACGCAGGCGTGCCGTCGAATACGGGGGGGGGCATGCGAATTGGCAATGGTCGGCGCAGCAGCTGGCGCGTTCTTGGCATCCTTGGACTCGTGATGGCCGGAAACCTCGGCACGGTGCATGCCGGCAGCCATGCCGATCTGATGGTGCTGTTCGATGAATGGCGTGCATTCGAGCGGCCACGTCCGCTCGATGGCGCACCGGACTACACCGAGGCCTCGCTGGCGCGGCAACTGAATGAGTTGCAGGCCTATCACAAGAAGCTCGCAGCGCTCGACCCGAAGGGCTGGCCGCTCGAGCAGCGCATCGACCATGCGCTGGTCAGGGCGCAACTGAACGGCCACGAGTTCAACCTGCGCGTGTTGCGTCCCTGGAGCCGCGACCCAGCCTTCTACCAGTCGGTATGGACCGAACAGAGCGACACGCCCGCGCACGAGGGGCCTTACCACCACGCGCTGGTCGAACTCTGGACCTATGAGTTCCCGTTGTCCGCCGCGGCGCAGTCGCGTCTCGCCGACGAACTGCGCACGGTGCCGCCGCTTCTGCGGCAAGCGCGCGGCAACCTGACTGGCAACGCACGCGACCTGTGGCTGACCGGCACCGGCACAATGCAGCAGCAAGGCGCGGCCCTCACCGACCTCTTCGCCCGCGTCCCGCAGGCCAGCGCGGAGTTGCGCCTTGCGATCGAGGCCGCGAAGCGTGCGACGGACGAGTTCGTGGCCTGGCTCGAGCAAGAGGCGCCGTCAAAAAACGGACCCTCCGGCATCGGTAAGGAACACTACGACTGGAGCCTGCGCCACGTGCACCTCGTGCCGTTGAGCTGGGAGCAGGAAGTCACGTTGCTGCAGCGCGAGCTCGCGCGTGCCTACGCGTCGCTGCGGCTCGAGGAACAGCGCAACCGCGGCCTGCCGCCACTCACCGCCGCCTCGAGCCCGGAGGAATACACTCGCAAAGCCAACGAGGCCGTAACGAAATACATGGCCTTCCTGAAGTCCACCAACCTGCTCGGCGTCGAGGAGTACCTGGACCCGGCGCTGCGTGCACACATCGGCGTTTACTCGCCGCCAGAGACGCGCAACTTCTTCGCGATCGCCAGCCACTACGAGCCGATCACGCTGTTCGCGCAC
>JANNGT010000336.1:0-4256 GCA_031404015.1 Gammaproteobacteria bacterium
TCGGACCGCACCGCCTGCATGCGCGGCCAGCGCTGCCAGAGGGCGCGCGGGTCCGCGATCGTATCGTCCGTGCTCACGATCACCTGCGGATCCGCCGCGAGCACCGCCTCCGCCGCGATGGGCGGCGCCAATTGCGGCAGCTCGGCAAACACGTTGCGGCCGCCGCACAATGCAACGATCTCGCTGATCACATGCCGGCCGTTCACGGTGAAGATGGGCTCGTCTTCGATCTGGATGAAGACCGTCACCTGCGGGCGCTGCGCAAAACGCGCCCGCTGTTGCGCCACGCGTTGCTCGAAATCGCGCGCCGCCTGCTCGGCGATGTGCGACGTGCCTGCCAACCGGCCCAACTGCCGCAACGCCCGCGGCACATCAGCGAGGCTTTGGGTCGGGACGTCGACGACGTTCAGCCCCAGCGCGCGCAAGCGCTCGATCGTCGTTTCCGGCGTACCGGTCGGCCACACGAGAATGACATCGGGTCGTAGCGCGAGCACGCGCTCGGCATCCACGCGCCAGGCATCGCCCACTCGCGGGACGGCCTTCGCAGCCACCGGGTAATCACTGAACTCGACGACGCCGACCAGTTGCGAGCCCGCGCCTGCGGCATACGCGATCTCGGTCAGGCTTGGTGCCAGGCTGATGATGCGCAGCGTGCCGGGTCCTGCGGCAGCCGGCAAAGGGGCGAACCCGACACACGCGCTCGCGAGCAGGAGCGTCCGCAGCGTTTTATGCAGGCGCAACGGCAGGCTCAAACCGCTGCACCCGTGATGACCAGCAACGCGATCACTGCAATCCAGATCCACAGCGAGCGTTGCACGATGCGCCAGGCGCCCCGCGCCGTCGCGACGTCGAGCGCTTCGGTTGGGATGCCCGAGAGGCTGGGCTGCAGCGAGCCCGTGCCCACTCGGGCAAGCAGAGCCTCGGCGCGATCGAGAATTCCTGAGGGCGGCCCGACGCGATCGACCGCGGAGCGCCAGTTGCCAACCGCTTCTTCGAAGCTGCCCGCCAATGCATAAGCCAGGGCCGTGAGCCGGGCCGGCAGCCACGCCACGATGCCGTGGATGCTCGCCAGCGTGGAGCCCAGGTCGCCGCGCATGCGCGGCACGCCCTGCCGCGCCGCCTCGAATGCAGCGCGTCGCCGCAGCATGTCACTGACGCGATAAGCCCACGCGCCACCCGGCCCCAGCAGCATGAACCAGAAAATGACGCCGAATATGCGGTTATTCGCCTGGATGAAAATGGCTTCTTCAATGGCTTCGCGCGCGCCAAGCCGATGCGGCAGTGGACTCGACTCGAGCAATTCCTTGCCACGGCGCAAAGCCTCGTCACGGTCAAAGCGTTCGAGCGCGCTCGCATAATCGTCCACTTCATCCTTGAGGTCGCGCGGCCCGAACGCGAACAGCAGGATGAACACTGCGAACGCAAACCGTGGCAGGCCGATCAGCTGCGGACCGATCCAATGCCCGGCCAAAGCCACGGGCAGCGCGGGCAAGGCGATCAGCGCGAGTGCCGCGACGACGATGACCGGGCCGGTGCGACCGGCCAGTGCACGGTCCGCCCAATCAAACAGGGGGTCGAGCCAGCGCCATTCGCGAATGCGCAACCAGTGCGTGAGGCCCCGCTCACAGGCCAGCGCGAACAACAGAGCGAGCAGGCTCATGCCGGGGCCACCTCGAGTTCGAACTGCACCAGCGAGCGCAGCCGCGGCCAGTCGAACGCAGCGCCCGGATCGCTCTTGCGCCCCGGCGCGACGTCGCTGTGGCCGACGATCCGCTGTGGCGTGACCCGGGGATAGGCGCGGCACAACAAGGCGATCACGCGCGCGAGCATTGCATACTGGGTGGACTCGTACGGCGAATGATCGGCGCCCTCGAGTTCGATGCCGATCGAGTAGTCGTTGCAGCGTTCACGGCCCTGCCAGGACGACACGCCCGCGTGCCACGCGCGACGCCCGAATGGCACGTACTGCACCACCTCGCCCGAGCGGCGGATGAGCAGGTGCGCCGACACGCGGAGGTCGGCCACGGTCGCGAAATAGGGGTGGCCGTCGCGTGGCAGTGCATTAGTGAACAGCAAGTCGATCCAGGGCCCTGCGAACTCGCCGGGCGGCAGGCTGATGCCATGGACGATGACCAGGTCAGGCTCGGTGCCGGGCGGCCGGTCGTCGCAATTGGGGGACGGCAACTGGCGCGCCAGTTCCAGCAACCCCAGCTCCCGGTCGAGCAGGAAGCGTGCGGCGGGCAGGTTCGCGGGGCGTTGTCGTCGCATCGCGCACATGATGCCCTAAAATCCCCCGATGAATCCCACCCCCCCGACCGCCCCCCTGCACCCGCTCGCTCGACGCGACCTGGACGTCGTCTGGCATCCCTGCACCCAGATGAAGGATCACGAGTGGTTGCCCCTTACGCCGATCGAGCGTGGCGCGGGCGTCTGGCTTTACGACTACGACGGACGTCGTTACCTCGACGCGATCAGCTCGTGGTGGGTCAACCTGTTCGGCCACTCCAACCCGCGCATCAACGCGGCGATCACCGCCCAGCTCGGCAAGCTCGAGCACGTCATCCTGGCGGGGTTCACGCACGAGCCCGCCGTGCAGTTAGCCGAACGGCTGACGCGACTCGCGCCGCCGGGGCTCACACGCTGCTTCTACGCAGACAACGGGTCGAGCGCGGTCGAAGTCGCCATCAAGATGAGCTTTCACTACTGGCGCAACCAGGGCCAGTCGCGCAAGCAACGCTTCATCACGCTGGCTAACAGCTATCACGGCGAGACGCTCGGCGCGCTGGCCGTGGGGCACGTCGAGCTGTATCGCGAGATCTACCAGCCGCTGCTGATGGACGTGATCACGGCGCCCTCCCCCGACGCCTACGAGCGCGAGCCCGGTGAGACCGAGGCGGATTGCGCACGACGTGCAATCGCGGGGCTCGACACACTGCTGCAACGGCACGCGGACGAAACCTGCGCTGTCATCGTCGAGCCGCTGGTGCAGTGCGCGGCAGGCATGCGCATGCATTCGCCGCTGTACCTGCAGCTGCTGCGCGCAACCTGCAATCGCCACGGCGTGCACCTGATCGCGGACGAGATCGCTGTCGGCTTTGGCCGCACGGGCACGCTGTTCGCCTGCGAACAGGCGGGCATCACTCCTGATTTCATCTGTCTTTCGAAAGGCCTCACCGGCGGCTACCTGCCGCTTTCCGTCGTGCTGACCGGCGAGGCCGTTTACGCCGCTTTCTACGACGAATACGCGCAACTGCGAGCTTTCCTGCATTCACACAGCTACACGGGCAATGCGCTCGCCTGCTCGGCTGCGCTCGCGACGCTGGACATCTTCGAAGCCGATGACGTCATCGAGCGCAATCGCGCACTGGCGGCTCACTTGGGACGTCGCGCCTGCGAGTTGCTGGGCGAACTCGACCACGTGGCGGAGGTCAGGCAATGCGGCATGATCGTCGCCGCGGAACTCGCGCGCAACGGCGACCGGCGCACGCCGTTCGACTGGCGCGAGCGGCGCGGACTGCAGGTTTATCGGCACGGACTCGAGCACGAGGCGCTGCTGCGTCCGATCGGCAATGTCGTCTACTTCATGCCGCCCTATGTGATCACGCCAGACGAGATCGATGCGCTCATGCTCACCGCGCGCGACGGCATCGTGGCAGCCACATGCGATTGACACGCGTCTACGTCGAGTCGCCGCTCGCGCCGGACGCGGACCTGCACCTGCCTGCCGCCGCGGCCAACCATGTCGGCCGCGTGCTGCGCCTGCGCGAGGGCGCCTTCATCGTCGCCTTCGACGGCACGGGGCACGACTATCGCTGCGAGATCCTGTCGGTCAAGGGCGACGACGTGCTGGTCCGGGTCGGACCGCGCGCGGCGGGGTTGCCCGAGTCGCCTTTGCGCATCACGCTCGTGCAGGCGGTTTCGCGCGGCGAGCGCATGGACTGGACGCTGCAGAAGGCGGCTGAGCTCGGCGTGCGCTCCATCGTGCCCGTGCTGTCTGCGCGCAGCGTCGTGCGCCTGGACGAGAAACAGGCAGAGAAAAAGCTGCGTCACTGGCAGGCCATCGTGGCGGGAGCCTGCGAGCAATGCGGCCGCAGCGTGGTGCCCGACATCCGCGTGCCGCAGGAATTGTCCCGCTACCTGGCTGCGTCGACGCGCGAAGGCCAGCGCTTCGTGCTGAGCCCTGCGGCACCGGCCTCACTGGCAGGATTGACGAGCGTAGGCGCGCGGGTGGAATTGCTGATCGGCCCCGAGGGCGG
>JANNGT010000337.1:0-4141 GCA_031404015.1 Gammaproteobacteria bacterium
CACGCCGAAGTCGCGCTGATCCTCAACCCGCGGATCACGCCGGCCGAATTCCTGCTCACGATCTGCGAGGAACTGCACCTGCAGGTGCCGGCAGAAGGTCGCTCCAGCACGAAGGCGCTGATGGACCTGCTCGGTCATTACCTGCTCGAAGCGCATGCGCGCGGCCGGCGCGTCGTGCTGATCGTGGACGAGGCGCAGAACCTGAGTTTCGAGACGCTCGAGCAGGTGCGCCTGCTCACGAACCTCGAGACCGCGACGACCAAGCTGCTGCAGATCATCCTCATCGGCCAGGAAGAACTGCGGGCATTGCTCGAGCAACCCGACCTGCGCCAGCTCGCGCAGCGCATCACGGGCCGCTACCACCTGAGTCCGCTGTCGCGCGACGAAACCGCTGGTTACGTGAAGCACCGCATGCGAGTGGCAGGCGCCACCGCCGAAGCCTTCACGCCCGGCGCGCTGCGCGAGATTTACCGGTTGAGCAGCGGCATTCCGCGCGTCATCAACGTCGTGAGCGATCGGGCGCTGCTCGGCGCGTTCACGCGCGAGGACCACCGCGTCGGCGCGTCTTACATTCGGCAAGCTGCGTCGGAAGTGTATGGGCGCCCGATTCCGGCGCCCTGGCTGCGCTGGGCGACGGGCGGTGCTGTGGCGGCGGCACTCGCACTGGTCGCTTTCGGTGCATGGTCGCTGTACGCGAACCGTTCGCCGCCCACAGTCGCAGCGCAGCCGGCAAACCCAATCAGTGCGCAGCAGGCTGCCGCAATGCCTGCGATCCCCGCCGCGCCTGTCGCGCCACCCATCCCTGCCCTCGATCAACTGCTCGCGCAGAATGCCACTGGCACCACGACGGAGGCGGCGCTGGCGGGATTGTTCGCGCGCTGGAATCTGACGTACGAGCCAAAACGCGGCCGTGGCTGCGAACAGGCGACCGCGCAAGGCCTTGAGTGCCTGTTCCAGAAAGGTTCGTGGGCGCAGTTGCGCACGTTGAACCGTCCCGCCGTGCTCACGCTGACCGACGATGTCGGCGGCACGCACCAGGTGGTGCTCGTGGCCCTCACCGACGAGGCCGCCACGATCGAACTCGGTGGCGGCACCCAGTCGGTGCCGATCGCGACTATCTCGCGCTACTGGTTCGGCGATTTCCTGCTGTTGTGGCGTCCGCCGCTCGCGGTCGCGAAGTCGCTCGGACCGGGCATGCGAGGCGACGAAGTGCGCTGGCTGCGAGAGAACCTGCGCGCGGCACAGGGCCTGCCCGAGGCACGCCCCGCCAGCGACTTCTATGACGATGACCTGACGCGCCTGGTGCAGGATTTCCAGCGCTCGCATCGCCTGACGCCCGATGGCGTTGCAGGCGTGCAGACGCAGATCGTGCTCGACACGGCCATCAATCCAGCGGGCTCCCCCACGTTGGGCGACGCCGAGCGGGCAGGAGGCTGACGCATGTCGTTCATCCTGGACGCACTGCGCAAGTCCGAGCACGCACGCCAACGCCAGACCGGTCCGGGCCTCGCCGAGGTTCCCGTCGCGCCTGCGAAATCGAAGACCAACGTATGGGCGACAGCCGCCGTCGCATTGCTGGTCGTGAACCTGCTGGCCGTCGGCGTGCTGCTGCTGCGCCGCGCACAGAAGCAGGACGACGCGCCGGCTGTCGCTGCGTCGGCTGTCGGTACGACACCGTCGGCGACGCCTGCAACGACCGCGGCGCCGACCGCGACGGCTGGCGCCAACGAACCTCCCACCGCCGTGGCGGGCGCGGCCAATCCAGCGCTCCGCGCGCCGCCCGCTGTTGCAACCGCGCGGCCGCCCGCGCTCACGCAAAGCCCGGCGCCTGTAGCCCAGCCGACGACCCGCAATCCCCTGGCTGATGAAGTCGGTGACGATGCGGGCCGCTACGATCCCAGCCTGCAAGCGGCTGCATCGGCCGTGCCGTACGGTCCGCCGGCAGTCGCGAAAAGCAATGGCGGTACAAAGCGCGGTTCAGTCGTCTACGCGCCGGTGCCGGAAGCCACCGACCTGCCGTACACTCCGCCCGCGCCGCAACCCGGCGTACAGGCCGCGCCGCGCCAGCCGGCTGCGGACGCCTTGCCCGGTGCCGATGAAATGACGGCGCGCGGAGGCCTGCCCGCATTGCATCTCGACTTGCACGTGTATGCCACGCAACCGCAGCAACGGTTCGTGTTCGTCAATTCGCGCAAGTACAGGGAAGGCGACACTTTGGCGGAAGGCCCGGTCGTCGAACAGATCACGCAGGCAGGGGCCGTGCTGAATTTCCGGGGCAGCCGTTTCACGCTGTCCAACGACTGAGGTGAGGGGGTCGGTCGCTTGAAAGCGGTAGCGGTCGCAGCAGACAGCCTCGACGGGTTGCGGCTCAACTTCGCGCTGCAGGCGGGCATTCTGCGCGTGCTCTCGCGCCAGGAACACCTGAACAAGATCAATGTGTTCCCGGTGCCCGATGGCGACACGGGGACCAACCTCGCGCTGACGTTCAATGCGGTGCTCGGCACGCTGCGCAAGTCGCGCGACCGGCATGCCGGCAAGACGCTGACCCGAGTGGCCGATGCGGCGCTCGACGGCGCGCGCGGCAATTCCGGCGCCATACTCGCGCAGTTTTTCCTGGGACTCGGCGACCGGATCGGGCATCTCGACGCGATCGAGCCGGCGGACTTCGCCGACGGCGTGGGTGGAGGCGCCGACTGCGCGCGCGAGAGCCTCAGTGACCCGCGCGAGGGCACGATCCTGACGGTGCTCACTGCATTCGCGCATGCGTTGCGGCGCGCGCGCAGGAGCGGTGCCAATGACCTGCTCTCGATGCTGCAACAGGGCGTTGCGGCCGCGCACGCTGCACTGGAGCAGACGAAGTTCCAGCTCGAGGCTTTGCGCAAGGCCAACGTCGTGGATGCCGGCGCGCAGGGATTCGTCGAACTGATCCAGGGCATTACCGATTACCTGGTGAGCGGCACCGACGCTGAACCCGCGGCTGGCCTTTCGCCCGAAATTGCGAGCGCATCGGACCAATTGACCGCTGGCAGCGGCGAGGAAGATCTTGCGTACCGCTACTGCACCGAGTGTGTCGTCACCGGCCAGAGCATCGACCGACGCCACCTGCGCGAACAGTTGTCGACATTGGGCGGCAGCCTCGTCGTGGCGGGACTGCAGCACAAGGTGCGCGTGCACCTGCACGTGAACGAGCCGGCCGACGTGTTCCGCGTGGCGGCGCAATTCGGTGTGGTCTCAGCCCAGAAAGCCGACGACATGCAGCGGCAACAGCACGCCGCACATTCGACCGATCGTCGTGTGGTCATCGCGACGGACAGCGCGGCCGATATTCCCGAAGACGAACTCGATCGCCTCGACATCCACATGGTGCCGGTGCGCGTGCACTTCGGTGAGCGCAGCTACCTCGACAAGGTGGGCATCACCTCGACCGAGTTCTACGAGGAGATCGCGCGTGGCGGCGCTCCGCCCAAGACGTCACAACCCCCGCCCGGCGACTTTCGTCGACAGTTCGAGTTCCTGGGCTCGCATCACAGCGCGGTCGTTTCGATCAACTTGTCGTCCAGGGTAAGCGGCACGTGCGCCGCAGCGCAGACCGCTGCGTCGCGCACGACGACTCACGGCACGGTGACGGTGATCGACAGCGGTAACATCTCGGCCGGCCAGGGACTCATCGCGATGTATGCCGCCGAGTGCGCAGCGGCGGGCTACGACGCGGAGCGGATACTCGCGGCGACGCGCGCGATCCTGCCGCGGACACGTTCTTTCGGCGTGGCGGGATCACTGGAATACGCAGTGCGCGGCGGTCGTCTTCCGCGCTGGGTCAAACGCGCCGCCGACGCGTTGCGCTTGATGCCTGTGCTGCACAATGATCGCAACGGCAAGGTTACTCCGGGCGGCGTGCTGTTCGGCCGCCACGACCTTAAGGCAAAGTTCGCGCGCTGGGTGCGCCGGCGCATGCGTCACGACGTGCAGTACCGGCTGATCGTGGGCCACGCCAACTGCGAAGCGGACGGGCAATGGCTGCTGCGCGAGCTGAGCCTGCCGAACGTCACGTACGCGCGGCTCGTCCCGATCGGCAGCGCGCTCGGCGCACATGGCGGCCCAGGTATGCTCGTCGTCGGTTTGCAGGAATACGAGGCGCCGC
>JANNGT010000338.1:0-4192 GCA_031404015.1 Gammaproteobacteria bacterium
GCACGGGACCTTCAGTCATTCCCTGCAAGTTGTGCGAGTAGTCGTGCCGGATGCCGGGCGTGATTCCCTCGTGCTCGTAGAGCTGCATCACATCGAACAGGCCGCGCGGATTCTGGCGATCGACCGCGGCGCACGGGATGCACCACCCCACGCATGACGAAATTGGCTTCGACCTTGACTTCGATCCGGTCGCGGCGCACCAGCAGCTTCGTCTCGCCCGCCTCGTCCTCGGGAACGTGTATCTGCTGCAGCGCCGTGCGCTGCAGGTGCGAGAGGATCTTCGCGATGACCTCGGGCTCCTCGATACTGGCGATGATCTTCAGCCTGCCGCCGCAACGGTCACAGCTGTCGATCTCGATGCCAAACACGCGCTTCAGCCGCCGCGCCCAGTTCATCGTGACGTGACGGGGCGTCGGAGGCTTGCGCGCGGACGGTCCCACGCGGCGCGCCGGGCCGGCGGCGTGGGGCGTCGTCCTCATCGACCTCCAGCCGGGAATGGGGTCAGGTTCATATCCGACGACCGCCCGAGGCAACTCCCGATGACGACGCGTCGGTGTCTGGCGGCAGGCTTTGCGGGCCTTCGCTGCCCGGATCGCCCATGGCCCGCCTGCCACGGCTCGACATCTCCGGCATCGCCCAGCACATCGTCCAGCGCGGCGTCCAAGATCAGGGGTCCCAAGATCAGGGGTCAGATCACAATTGGAAAAATGTGTTCTGACCCCTGTTCCGTGTGGGCCAGCGAACGTATCCGGCAGCAGGTCGAAGTCCTCGCCCAACGCGCCGCCGGTGTCCGCGCCCTCGGCAGACCACGCCGCGATGCTCCTGAGAAATGAACCGTATCCCGTATTTCTTATGCCATCATCCAGGCCATGGGGACCCAGGAACGCATCGACCCGGCCGACACCGGAACCGGTACGGCCGCGCGAACGCAGGTGCTCGAATGGGCGCTGGGATCGAGCCCAAACGCATCGCTCGCCGCATCCGTCGACGGGCGCATCTTCTTCCTCAACGCGGCGGCGCGCGCCCGCTGGCCGGCGCTGGCCACGGGCAGCTGCGTGTCGTCGCTGTTCCCCGATGACGCACGCATCGGGATCGACGTCATCGTCTCCGGTGTCGTCGCGAATGGCACGCCTGCGGACTTCGAGAGCGTCGAGCACGGCCTCGCCAGTACGCAGCGGTGGGCCCGCTTCGCCTTTTCGCCACTTCGCAACGATGGCGCGACCGACGCCTTTGTCTGCATCGCGTCCGACATCACCGCGCTGAAGCGCTCGGAACAGCGGCTGCGGCGCAGCGAGCAGCTGATGGTGGACACGCAGGGCGTCGCGCATCTCGGCACCTGGGAGTGGGAGGTCAGCGAGCCGATCGCGACCTGGTCCGAGGAGCTGTATCGCATCTACGGCCTGACGCCGGAGACCTACACGCCGAGCTACGAGGAGTACCTGAAAATGGTGCATCCCGACGACCGGCAACGCGTGATCGATGCCACCAATCGCGTGTTCCACGAGCACGTGCCGTACTCCCACGACGAGCGCATCGTCCGTCCCGACGGCACCCTGCGCTACCTGCACACCTGGGCGCATCCGGTGCTCGATGACGCCGGCAAGCTGGTGCGCCTCCTCGGCGTGTGCCAGGACATCACCGACCAGAAGCTCGCCGAGGCGCAGGTCCTGGAACTCAACCTCGACCTGGAGCGACGCGTCGCCGAGCGCACGCGGACGATCGAGCGCTCGCTGCGTGACGTCGAGGCATTCAATGCGATGGTCAGCCATGACCTGCGCGCGCCGTTGCAGGTGATCGCGATGGGTTGCCACCTGATCGCCCGGGAAGCCGGTGACGCGCTGTCCCCGCGCATCGGCGAGCCCCTGGCGCGCGTCCAGCGATCGATCACGCACATGACGCAGCTGGTCAACGACCTGCTCGTGCTCGCGCAGGTGGGCAGCGCACCGCTCGTGCGGAGCGAAGTCGACGTGTCTGCGCTCGCCGAGGAGATCGTCGTCAATCTGCGTTGCCTGTCTCCGGAGCGCCAGGCAACGGTCGAGATCGAACCGGGCTTGCGCTGTCGTGCCGATCCCGTGCTGCTGCGCTCCGCCATGGAGAATCTTCTCGGCAATGCGTGGAAATACTCCTCGCGCGTAGCCCATGCGCGCATCGTCGTTGGTGGCAAACTGGTCGACGATCGCATGCAGTTCTTCGTCCGCGACAATGGGGCCGGCTTCGAGACCGCGGAGGCGAGCCGCCTGTTCAAGCCCTTCGAGCGCCTGCACAAGTCCTCCGAGTTCGCGGGGACCGGCGTCGGCCTCGCGGTCGTGCAGCGGATCATCGAGCGGCACGGCGGGCATATCGAGGCGCAGGGCGAGCCGGGCTTGGGGGCGACATTCACCTTCGGCGTTGGGTTCTAACCGGCGCTGTCTCGGCACAAAAGCGCATGGAGCAACGCGTCGCTGAGAGCGAGACTCGCCACCGCGGGGTCCTCGAGAACATGGACGAAGCCTTCACGCTCTTCGATCAGGACTTCAACATCGTCGATGTCAATGACACGGCTTGTCGGCCTGTTGGCCCTGCGCGTCGTGACGCCGCTAACGTGAACGCTCAAGCTCCCGTCAACAGAATGACACGAGGCTAAGAACGTCCATGCGCATGGCCGAATTCATTGAGTCCCGCCTGCAGGACATCCTTACAGCATGGGACGCTTTCGCCGCAACGCGATTGCCATCGGCCGCGACGATGGACGCACCGTCACTGCGAGACCACGCGCCGCAGATCCTTCGCGCGATTGCCGCCGATCTGCGTCAGCCTCAAACCGAGGATGAGCAATCGACCAATTCGGTCGGTTTAGCCCCCATCGCCCGAAACGCACCGCTCACGGCCGCCGAGGTGCATGGCGCGCTGCGGGCGCGGGACGGGTTCTCGATGACACAGCTAGTCAGCGAATACCGCGCGTTGCGCGCTAGTGTGCTGCGGCTTTGGACGAATGCGAACGGCGCGTTTAGTGAAGCGACAGCGGCGGACGACGTGATGCGCTTCAACGAGGCGGTTGATCAAGCCATTTCCGAATCGGTCGACTTCTTCAGCCAACAACTCTCTCAGGAGCGCGTCGACCGCGCAGCGGCGGACCGGGCGCTCGCACAGAATCACGCGCGACTCGAATACGCGACCCGGCTCTCACGGGTTGGTTTCTGGTACTGCGACCTGCCGTTCGACGTCCTCCAGTGGGATGAGCAGGTCAAGGAGCACTTCTTTTTCGAGCCGGCGGCAAGAATTACCATCGAAGACTTCTACGAACGGATTCATCCAGAGGATCGGGAGTCCACTCGGTCGGCCATCGAGGCAGCGATTAGCAATCGAAGTGCATACGACATCGTTTATCGCACCAGGCATCCCGCGACAGACGAGGTGAAGTGGATCCGCGCGCTCGGCGGCACAGACTACGGGAGCGACGGAACCCCGATCCATTTTGATGGGATCACGGTGGATGTCTCGGCTAGAAAGCGCGAGGAAGAACGCGTCGCGGAGAGTGAAGCTCGCCATCGCGGCGTGCTCACGAACATGGACGAAGCCTTCACGCTTTTCGATCAGGACTTCAACATCATCGAAGTCAATGACGCGGCATGTCGACTTATTGGCACTGCGCGCTCGGAGCTCCTCGGCGCCAACCACTGGCAGCGGTTTCCAGGAACTTTCGATTCCGAACTCGGCCGGATGTATCGACAGGTACTGTTGGACGGGAAGCCACGATTCCTCGAACATCATTACGTGTTTGCGGACGGCCGCCGGTGCTGGCTTGAAGCGCGTGCTTTCGGGGTCGAACCGGGCGTCGCGGTGCTCTTTCGCGATGTGACTGAAAGGCGTGAAATGATCGAAGCCTTGAAGGGCGTCGACAGACGCAAAGACGAGTTCATCGCCATCCTGGCCCACGAACTGCGTAATCCACTCGCGCCGATCCGAACCGCAGTGCGTGTGCTCGGCACGGTCGACGCCTCGGCTGCTAACCTCAAGCAAAGTCGCGAGGTTATTGACCGCCAGGTAAAGACGATGGCGCGACTGCTGGATGACCTGCTCGACGTCTCACGCATCAAGCAACGCAAACTCGAGCTGCGTAAAGAGCCTGTTTTGTTATGGACGGTGCTTGGCAACGCCATCGAGACCAGTCGGCCGCTGATCGACGCGCACCAGCACAAGTTGAACGTGGCAC
>JANNGT010000339.1:0-17291 GCA_031404015.1 Gammaproteobacteria bacterium
GGGTGCCACTCTGAGGTCGCCGCATCCGCATGCCCGAATCGTCAGCATCGATCTTTCCGGTGCTTGGAAGATCAGTGGCGTCGAAGCGGTCATCACTGCTGTCGATGTGCCCGGAAAGTCCACCAAGCTGATCCCGTTCGAGCTCGGCATCACGCTCGACGACGCGCTCGACAAGGAAGACGAGCTGCGCAGGCGGTACAAGAACGAAGACGACGTGCGCCAGCTGATCGACATGGCGCGCTCGCTCGAAGGCCTGGTCCGCAACGCCGGCACGCACGCCGGTGGTGTCGTGATCGCGCCGTCGGTGCTGACGGATTTCGCGCCGCTCTACTGCGAGGAAGGCAGCCACAGCGTCGTCACGCAGTTCGACAAGGACGACGTCGAGGCTGCGGGTCTCGTCAAGTTCGACTTCCTCGGCCTGCGCACGCTCACGATCATCGACTGGGCCGTGCGCACGATCAACGCGGAGCGCGCCGCCGCGGGCGAGCCGCCGCTCGACATGTCGACGCTGCCGATGAATGACGCGCCCACGTACGCCTTGCTGAAGCGCTGCGAGACCACGGCCGTCTTCCAGCTCGAATCACGCGGCATGAAGGACCTGATCAAGCGACTGCAGCCCGACACGTTCGAGGACATCATCGCGCTGGTCGCGCTGTTCCGCCCGGGCCCGCTGCAGTCGGGCATGGTCGACGACTTCATCGAACGCAAGCATGGTCGCATCGGCGGCGGCATCGATTACCTGCACCCGGACTTGAAGCCCGCGCTCTTCCCGACCTACGGCGTGATCCTGTACCAGGAGCAGGTCATGCAGATCGCGCAGGTGCTCGCGGGCTACACGCTCGGCGGGGCCGACCTGCTGCGGCGTGCAATGGGCAAGAAGAAGGCCGAGGAAATGGCGCAGCAGCGCTCGATCTTCGTCGAGGGTGCCGTCGTGCGCGGCGTGGCGGAGCACACGGCGGCGCACATCTTCGACCTCATGGAGAAGTTCGCGGGGTACGGCTTCAACAAGTCGCACTCCGCCGCGTATGCCGTGCTGTCGTACCACACGGCATGGCTCAAGGCGCATTACCCGGCGGCGTTCATGGCCGCTGTGCTGTCGTCGGACATGGACAAGACCGACAAGGTCGTCACGCTGATCGACGAATGCAACCGCATGGGGCTCACGGTCGAGCCGCCTGACGTCAATGCGTCGCAGTTCATGTTCACGATGTCGGGCCCGAAGTCGATCCGTTACGGCCTCGGTGCCATCAAGGGCGTCGGGCAGGCGGCCGTCGAGAACATGCTCGAGGAGCGCAACGCGAAAGGGCGCTTCCGCGACCTGCGCGACCTGGCCCGCCGGCTCGACCTCAAACAGGTCAACCGCCGCGTGCTGGAGGCGCTGATTCGTTCCGGCGCGGCCGATTCCATGGGCGGCATGCGTTACCGGTCGTCGCTGATGCACCAGTTGCCGGCGGCGATGCAGGCGGCGGAGCAGACGACACGTGCCAAGGCTGCCGGCCAGGAAGACCTCTTCGGCCTTTCTTTCCTTACCTCTCCCGCGCCAGCGGGAGAGGTCGCGCGTAGCGCGGGTGAGGGCGGGGCGCGGAGCGCGGGTGAGGGTGACGCGGACGCAGGTGAGGCGCAGGCAACCATGGAGACCTTGCCCGAATGGGGCGAGGCGGTGCGCCTCGCGGGCGAGCGCGAAACCCTGGGCCTGTACCTCACGGGTCATCCAATCGCCGAGTACGAGCGCGAGTTGCGGCCCATCACCAGCGGTCGCATCGCCGATGTTGGCGGCGCGAAACCTGTTGGCGGCGGGGGCGAGGAGAAGGGCAATACGTGGCGTGGACCCGGTCGCAGCGTGACGGTGGCCGGCCTCGTGCTCGAGATCCGCAAGCGCGGCAACCGCAATAGCTTCATCCTCGATGACCGCAGTGGCCGCGTCGAAGTCACCATGTTCGAGGACGTCTATCAGCAGTACCGTTCGGTGGTGACCAAGGACGCGATCCTCGTCGTCGAAGGCAGCCTGCGCTGGGACGACTTCATCGACGACTGGCGCGTGGGCGCGAAGAAGATCATGGACGTCGACCAGGCGCGCGAGCAGTACGCGCGCAACCTGGTGCTGCGATGGCCAGCAGCGAAAGGGCGCAACGGCGACGCCAGCAAGCTGATCACCGCACTCGAGCAGGCGCTCAAGCCCAGCCAGGGAGGCAAGTGCAACGTGGCGGTGCGATTCGCCAATGGCGAAGCTGCGTCCATCATCACCTTCGGCGAGCAATGGAAGGTGCGGCCCTCGCGCGACCTGATCGAGCGCCTCGGCACGCTGGTGGGACGCGAGGGCATCGAGCTGATCTACGCGCCGCGCGACACCTGACCTGCTGCCGCGCCCGCGCCGCGGGAATTCTTGTCCAGCTTGCGGGCCCCGCCACGCCCCGTGTAAAAATGCCCTGTAAGAACCAATCATAAACTCGGGAGCGGGCATGAACATCGATGGCTGGCTGAAAGAGCTGCGCGTCCCGCGCGAGGCGTACCGCGTCGTCGCACTGTTGCCGCTCGTGTACGTTGCATGGGCCGACGGGAAGATCCAGCGGGCGGAGCGCGACGTGATCCTGCGCATCGCGAAGGAGCGCGGCATGCTTGATCATGGGGGCGAGGAAGCGCTTGCCCGCTGGCTGGAGGACGCGCCCTCGAAACACCAGCTCAAGACGGACCTGGCGGCACTCAACGAGCTGGCGCGTGCCGATCGCCGCATGGGTGACGAGTTCGGCGCCGACGAGGAGCAATTGCTGCTTGCGTGGTGCCAGGACGTGGCGGACGCGGCTGGCGGCCTGCTCGGGTTGGGCAAGGCACGCACCGAGGCAGAAACGGCGGCGCTGAAGACCATCGCCGGTGCGCTCGACATGTCCAATGCCCGGCAGTGGCGGGCTGCGCTGAAATCCTGAGCGGGTGAGCGCGCCGGCCTTGCGCCCGACGCAATAGCAACCAGCCGAACGTCGTCGCCATCGCGGCGAATGTTCGCTTCGTCAGACAGCCACTGCACGTCAACGTGCGGGCGTCGGTTGGGCGTTCCAAGAGCGCTCGGCGGGCCGTCCGCCGCAGGGACGCGGCGGCCGGAGCCCCCAGGGACGGGTTTACGGCGTCCCGACGAGCGCTCTTGGAATGCGCGACCGACGCGAGCAAGAAAGCGAGGCCTTCGGTCGATTAGTCCCTATTCGCGGCACGACGCCTGATTTGCGCTCACCCCACGCGTCCGGCATCCTCCCCGCCCATGGCATTGAGTTTCCTGGAATTCGAGCAGCCGATCGCGGAGCTCGAGGCAAAGATCGACGAGCTGCGCTACGTGTCCTCCGACGCCGAGGTCAACATCGGCGAGGAAATCGCGCGCCTGCGCGCCAGGAGCCGCGCGCTCACCAACAGCATTTTCGCCAACCTGACCCCCTGGCAGGTCGCCCAGCTCGCGCGCCACCCCCAGCGCCCATACACGCTCGACTATGCGGTCTCGATCTTCGATGAGTTCCAGGAACTCCATGGCGACCGCATGTACTGGGACGACCTGGCCATCGTCGGCGGCTTTGCGCGTCTGGCCGGCAGGCCCGTCATGCTGATCGGCCAGCAGAAGGGCCGTGACACCAAGGAGCGCGTTCGCCGCAACTACGGCATGCCCAAGCCAGAAGGCTATCGCAAGGCGTTGCGCCTCATGAAGCTGGCAGAACGGTTCCGCGTGCCGCTCATCACGCTCATCGACACGCCCGGCGCTTACCCCGGCGTGGGCTCGGAAGAACGCAACCAGAGCGAAGCCATCGCACGCAACCTGTTTGAGATGTCCGGGCTGCGCGTCCCTGTCGTCACCGCGGTGATCGGCGAGGGCGGTTCGGGCGGCGCGCTGGCCATCGGCGTGTGCGACCGTCTGCTGATGCTGCAGTACGGGATTTATTCGGTGATCTCGCCCGAAGGCTGTGCGTCGATCCTGTGGAAGAGCGCGGACAAGAAAGAACTCGCGGCGGATGCGATGGGCATCACGGCCGAGCGACTCGACAAGCTCGGGCTCGTCGATGAAGTCCTGCGTGAGCCGCTCGGCGGCGCGCACCGCGACCCGCAGGCAATGGCGGAGACGCTCAAGGAAGCCCTCGTGCGGCACCTCGACCAGGTCTCGCTGCTGTCCGAGGAAGCGCTCCTCGCGCAACGCTACGAGCGTCTGCGCGGCCAGGGCGTCTATCGCGCGGCGAACTGAGCGCGCCGGGCGCCGCACGGGCAGCGCACATTGCCGCAGCCGCCGTTCACCGTTTCCCGACTCGCGGCTTCGCTCGGACAGTTGCTGCCGGGCGTCGCCGGCCCGCGCCATTCGGGTGATTCCCAGTCTCGACTCTGCATCGCCCTCAGCGGCGGCCTCGACTCGACCGTGCTGCTCGTGGCACTGGCGCAGCTGGCGCGCACGGGCTCGTTGCAGGTCGAGCTGCGTGCATTGCACGTCGACCATGGGCTGCACGCCGATTCGGCTGCGTGGGGCGCAGGCGCTGCGCAACTTGCGCGCGAGCATGGCGTCGCGTTCGAGTCGTTGCGCGTCGAGGTGCCGCGCGGCGGTGGTCTAAGCCCGGAGGCCGCTGCACGTGATGCGCGTTACGCCGCGCTCGCAGCCCGGCTCGCTCCCGGCGAGGTCCTGCTCACGGCGCACCACGCGGACGACCAGCTCGAGACCATCCTGTTGCAATGGCTGCGCGGCGGGGGACTGCGCGCCGTCGCGGGCATGGCGCCCATCGGGCCCTTCGGCGCAGGGGCCTGGCACGCGCGGCCGCTGCTGCCATTTATGCGCGACGAGCTCGCGCGCTGGGCGACGGGCGAGGGGTTGCGCTGGCAGGACGACCCTTCCAACCTCGAGACGCGCTTCGACCGTAATTACCTGCGCCACGAGGTGTTGCCGGCCCTGCGCGCGCGCTGGCCGGCGGTCGCCGAGACGACTGCCCGTGTGGCCGATTTCGCGCGCGATGCCCTCGCGGCTGAGGCCGCCGGTGTCGACGCAGACCTGCCCCGGGTTCTGTGCGGCACCGCGCTCGACCTGACCGCGCTGGAAGCCTTGAGCGAGCCGCGGCAGCGCGCCGTGCTGCGGGGGTGGCTCGCCGGACTGGGTCTACCACCGCCCTCGACACGCACGCTGGCGTCCATGCGCCACGACATGCTCATCGCCGGCGAGGATCGACTGCCCGAGACGCGCTGGCCCGGCGTCGTCGTGCGTCGATACAGGGGCAGGCTGCATGCAATGGCGAGCGTGTCCGAGAAGATGGTTGCAGGTGACTGGCACGGGGCAGCGAGCACGCCTTACGCCTTGACCGGTGCGTCGACACTGCGTTTGCAGCCTGCCGTTGGTGTCGGCCTGAGCAGGGCGCGCCTCCCTGCAACGCTATCGGTGCGCACGCGGCTGGGCGGCGAACTGTTCGTGCCCGCGGGCGGTGCACATCGGCGACCACTGCGCAAGTGGCTGCAGGAGCGGGACGTGCTGCCGTGGCGTCGCGAGCAGCTGCCCTTGCTGTTTGCCGGCGACCGTCTCGTCGCCGTCGCCAACCTCGGTTATGCAGCGGAGTTTTCCGCCCGCTCCGACGAACCCTCGTTGGTCATCGAGTGGACGGGACGTGGCGCCGTAACCGTCGCAGATGTGATTGCATCGAAGTGGCCAGCACACCCCCTGTTCCGCTAGACTGCTCTCCCGTTGCGCTTCATGCGACGGGGACCCCAATGACCAAATTCATCTGTGTGACCGGCGGTGTCGTTTCGTCGCTGGGCAAAGGCATTGCCGCCGCGTCCTTAGGTGCGATCCTCGAAGCTCGCGGCCTCAGGCTCGCGATGGTCAAGCTCGACCCCTACATCAACGTGGACCCGGGCACCATGAGCCCGTTCCAGCACGGCGAGGTGTTCGTCACCGACGACGGCACCGAGACCGACCTCGACCTGGGCCACTACGAGCGCTTCGTACGCACGACCACGGGCCGCAACAGCAACTTCACGACGGGGCGCATCTACGAGCGCGTCATCGCCAAGGAACGCCGCGGCGATTACCTCGGTGCCACCGTGCAGGTCATCCCGCACATCACCGACGAGATCAAGCACTGCATCCGCATGGGCGCGGGGGATGCGGACGTGTGCATGGTCGAGATCGGCGGCACGGTCGGCGACATTGAGTCGCTGCCGTTCCTCGAGGCGATCCGGCAGCTTGGCGTCGAGCTCGGCCGCAACAACGTGCTGTACATGCACCTCACGCTGATCCCGTACATCGCGACGTCGGGCGAGATCAAGACCAAGCCCACGCAGCACTCGGTGAAGGAGCTGCGCTCGATCGGCATCCAGCCCGACCTGCTGCTCTGTCGCTGCCAGGACCCGCTGCCGTCCGAGCAGCGGCGCAAGATCGCACTGTTCACCAACGTCGAGGAGCGCGCAGTGTTCTCGGCCGTCGACGCCGACGACATCTACAAGATTCCCTCGCTGTTGCACGACCAGAAGCTCGACGAGATCGTCTGCGAGAAATTCGGCCTGCACGACTTGCCACCCGCCGATCTCAAGGAATGGAATCACGTCGTCGCGGCCAAGGCGGCCCCGGACCTGTCGATCAACCTGGCCATGGTCGGCAAGTACGTGAACCTCAAGGACGCGTACATCTCGCTCAACGAGGCGTTGATCCACGCCGGGCTGCGCACGCGCACGCGCGTCAACATCGAGCACATCGAGGCCACCGAAATCGAGAAGCACGGCACCAAGGCGCTCGCCGGGATGGACGCCATCCTGGTGCCGGGCGGCTTCGGTGAGCGCGGCATCGAAGGCAAGATCCAGACCGTCCGCTACGCGCGCGAGAACAAGGTGCCGTACCTCGGCATCTGCCTCGGGATGCAGCTCGCCATCATCGAATACGCCCGCAACGTGGCCGGGCTCGAGGGCGCCCACAGCACCGAGTTCAACCGTGCGTCGCCGCACCCTGTCATCGCGCTGATCACCGAGTGGCAGGACCAGAAGGGCACCGTGGAGGCACGCGACGAAACCTCGCAGATCGGTGGCACGATGCGGCTCGGCGCGCAGGAGATCCGCATTTCGCACGGGTCGGTTGCGCATGCCGTCTATGGCGCGGACGTCATTCGGGAGCGGCATCGTCACCGCTTCGAGTTCAACAACACCTACCTGCAGCGGCTCATGAATGCGGGCTTGCGCTTCTCGGGCTTTTCGCGCGACGGCCTGGTCGAGATCGTCGAGCTGCCGCAGCATCCGTTCTTCGTGGCAAGCCAGTACCACCCTGAATTCCGCTCGACGCCACGCGACGGGCATCCGCTCTTCACGGGCTTTATCCGCGCAGCCCGCGAGCACAAGGCGGCCCAGTTGCCGGCGGCGGCGGGCGCATGAAGCTCTGCGGCTTCGAGATCGGGCACGACCGGCCGTTTTTCCTGATTGCGGGCCCGTGTGTCGTCGAGAGCGAAGGCCTCGTCCTCGACATCGCGGGTCGCATGCAGGAACTCACGCGTGAACTCGGGATTCCGTACATCTTCAAGGCGAGCTACGACAAGGCGAACCGCTCGTCGCAGGCGAGTTTCCGCGGCCCAGGCATCGAGGAAGGCCTGCGCATCCTGTCCGAGGTGAAGCGCCAGCTCGGCTTGCCCGTGGTCACGGACGTGCACGAAGACACGCCGATGGCCGAGGTGGCCTCGGTCGTCGACATGCTGCAGACGCCCGCGTTCCTGTGCCGCCAGACCAACTTCATCCTGAGCGCCTGCAGCCAGGGCAAGCCGGTCAACGTCAAGAAGGGCCAGTTCCTGTCGCCGTGGGAAATGAAGAACGTGATCGAGAAGGCGCGCTCCACGGGCAACGAGCAGATCATGGCCTGCGAACGCGGCTTTTCATTCGGTTACAACAACCTCGTCTCCGACATGCGCTCGCTCGCCGTCATGCGTGACTATGCGCCCGTTGTGTTCGACGCCACCCATTCAGTGCAGTTGCCCGGCGGGCAGGGCAGCGCGTCGGGCGGACAGCGCGAGTTCGTGCCGGTGCTGTCACGCGCGGCCGTCGCCGTGGGCGTGGCCGGTGTTTTCATGGAAACGCATCCCGACCCGGCCAAGGCACTGTCGGATGGCCCCAATGCGTGGCCGCTCGACCGCATGCGCTCGTTGCTCGAAGTGCTGGTGCAGCTTGACAGGGCCGTGAAGCAGCGGCCATTTGAGGAATCGACGCTATGACGAAGATCATCGACATCAAGGCCCGCGAGATCATGGACTCGCGCGGCAACCCCACGGTGGAAGCCGACGTGTTTGCTGAGGGCGGCGTGCTCGGACGCGCTGCCGTGCCTTCCGGTGCTTCGACGGGCACGCGCGAGGCGGTCGAGCTGCGCGACGGCGACAAGAAACGCTACATGGGCAAAGGCGTGCTGCAGGCGGTGATCAACGCCAATGGCGAACTGCGCAATGCGCTGCTCGGCCACGACGTGATGGACCAGTCTGGCATCGACGCGACGATGATCCGGCTCGACGGCACCGATACCAAGTCGCGCCTCGGCGCCAACGCGCTGCTCGCGGTGTCGCTCGCGGCGGCCCACGCGGCCGCGCATGCAGCCCGCAAGAGCCTGTTCCGGCACCTCGGCGGGCCGGGCCGCAAAATCATGCCCGTGCCGATGATGAACATCATCAATGGCGGCGCGCATGCCGACAACAGCGTCGACATCCAGGAATTCATGGTGCTGCCGGTCGGCGCGCCGAACTTTGCTGAAGCCCTGCGTTGCGGCGCGGAGATCTTCCACACGCTGAAGAAGGTGCTGCACGAGCGCAAGCTCGCCACGGCCGTGGGCGACGAAGGCGGGTTTGCGCCGAACCTGCCGTCGAACGAAGCCGCGCTCGAAACCATCCTCGAGGCGGTCGAGCGCGCCGGCTACAAGGCCGGCCGCGACGTGTATCTAGGGCTCGATGTCGCCAGCTCGGAATTCTTCAAGGGCGGCGTCTATCACCTCGAATCGGAAGGGCGCCAGTTCTCGCCGGCACAGTTCGTCGACTACCTCGAAGGGCTGGTCAACCGGTACCCCATCATCACCGTCGAGGACGGCATGGGCGAGGGCGACTGGGACGGGTGGGCACTGCTCACGCAGCGGCTCGGCAAGCGCATTCAGCTCGTGGGCGACGACCTGTTCGTGACCAACACGCGGATCCTGCGCGAAGGCATCGACAAGGGAATCGCGAACTCGATCCTGATCAAGCCCAACCAGATCGGCACGTTGACCGAAACGCTGGCGGCGATCGACATGGCGGCCGATGCCGGCTACAGCGCGGTCGTGTCGCACCGTTCAGGCGAGACGGAAGACAGCACGATTGCCGATCTCGCCGTCGCCACGCGCGCCACCCAGATCAAGACGGGGTCGCTGTGCCGTTCGGACCGCGTCGCCAAGTACAACCAGCTGCTGCGCATCGAGGCCGAACTCGGGGCAGACGCGAGCTATGCCGGGCGCGAGGCGTTCCCGCTGCCGCTCGCCGTCAGTGGTGCCTGATGCACCCGGAATCTGCTACTCTTTTCCTCCCATGACCATCCGGATCATGGCGGGGCTGCTGGCGGTAGTGCTGACACTGCTGCAATACCGTATCTGGGCGTCACCCGACGGCATGCGCGAAGTCTGGCGCATCGAGCAGGCCATCGCAGCGCAGACGGCCGAAAACACCACGCTGGAAACGCGCAACCGCACGCTCGCGGCCGAGGTGCGCGACCTCAAAGAGGGACGCAAGGCCCTCGAGGAACGCGCGCGCACGGTGCTGGGCATGGTCAAGTCGAACGAGACGTTCTTCCAGGTCGTGCCGCCTGCACAGACGGGCGCGGATGCACCCGTGCCGCCCGGCGAACCCGCACCGGTAAAAAGGACGGCCCAGGCCACCTTGCCGTGACCGCCGCGGTCCGGCGTTGGGCCATCGTGCCCGCAGCGGGCCAAGGCGCGCGATTTGGCGCCGCGTTGCCCAAGCAGTATTCACTGTTGCTCGATCGCCCTGTCCTTTCCTGGACATTGTCTGCATTGCTGGCCGAACCCCGCATCGACGCCATCGTCGTCGCGCTCGCGGCTGGTGACGAACATTGGCGAACCCTCCCTGAAATGTCCGACCCGCGCGTCCGCCGCTGCACGGGCGGCACAAAACGTGAGCACTCCGTCGCGAACGGACTGCAGGCGATCGCGCACGAGGCGCACGAGACCGACTGGGTGCTGGTGCACGATGCGGCCCGTCCCTGCCTGCGACGCGACGACCTGGCGCAGCTGCTGGACACGCTCGACTCCGACCATGTGGGCGGTCTGCTCGCCGTGCCCGTCAGCGACACGCTCAAGCGTGCCGACGGTGCGCAGCGGGTCGAGGCGACGGTTGCACGCGACCAGCTCTGGCGCGCGCTCACGCCGCAGATGTTCCGGTTCGGCCTGCTGCGGCGCGCACTGGGCCTGTGCATGGACCGTGACCGTCCAGTGACCGACGAGGCCTCCGCCATCGAGAGCCTGGGCCTGCGACCGCGGCTGCTGCGCGGTCATGCGGACAACATCAAGGTTACGAATCCGGAGGACGCTGCACTGGCCGAGGCGATCCTTGCGGCAAAAAAATGACACGCGGCCACTAGCGAGAAGGGGGGACGTCGATGAGGGTGGGAATTGGTTACGACGTGCACGCATTCACGGCAGGCGACCATGTGACGCTGGGTGGGGTGCGCATCCCGCACACGCAGGGAGTGCGTGCGCACTCGGACGGCGACGTGGCACTGCACGCATTGTGCGACGCGCTGCTGGGAGCGATGGGCCTGGGCGACATCGGCGAGCATTTTCCGGACACTGATCCGCGCTGGAAGGGCGCCGACAGCCGCCTCTTCCTGCGCCATTGCGCTGCGTTGTTGCGCGAGCACGGCTGGCGTTTCGTCAATGCCGACCTGACCGTGCTGGCGGAAGTGCCGCGGCTCGGGCCGTACCGCGTGCACATGCGGCAGCACATCGCCGACGATCTGGGCACGCGCATCGACCGCATCAACGTCAAGGCAACGACGGCAGAAGGCCTTGGCGCCATCGGGCGCCGGGAGGGACTCGCCTGCCAGGCCATCGTGCTGCTCGCGTACGGTGAGAACGCCCGGTTGCACGGACAGAACGGGCATTGAACGCAGTGGATTGCGCGCTCGGCCCGCCGCCCGCCACGGGGCGGATTCGCCGCGAGCCCGAGGACTTTTTCGTCGAGGAACTGCTCGGCTTCGAACCGGATGGCGCAGGCGGCCATGCGTTGCTGAGCGTCGAGAAGCGCGGTGCGAATTCGGGTTGGGTGGCGGCGCAGTTGGCGCAGCATGCCGGGGTCGCGCCGCGTGACGTCGGTTTCTCGGGCCACAAGGATCGTCACGCGCTGACGCGCCAGGCGTTTTCAGTGCCGCTGCCGCTGCAGGCCGATGTCGCGGGTTGCACGGCGTGGCAAGGCGAAGGCTACACCGTGCTCGCTGCGCACCGGCACAGTCGCAAGCTGCGTCCTGGTTCACACCGTGCCAATCGGTTCGAGTTGCGCATCGTCGAACTGCGAGGAGAGCGCATTGCGATCGAAACGACGCTCGCAGCGATTCGCGAGCGCGGCGTGCCCAATTACTTCGGACCGCAACGGTTCGGCCGCGACGGCAGCAACCTTCGCCGCGCGCAGGAGTGGGCCGGCGGCGGCACGGCTCCACGGGATCGCTCGCAGAAGAGCTTCCTGCTGTCCGCAGCGCGCAGCCACGTGTTCAACGCCGTGCTGGCTGCGCGCGTTGCGGCCGGACACTGGGACCGGTTGCTGCCGGGCGAGGCGGTCATGCTGGACGGGCGCCGCAGTTTCTTCATTGCCGACGAAATTGACGCAGCACTGGCAGCACGTTGCGTCGCGCAGGACGTGCACCCGAGCGGTCCGCTGCCCGGTCGCGGTGAGTCACCTGCGAGTGGAGCCGCGCGTGATTTCGAGGACGGGGTGGCCGCGCCCCATGCAGGGCTGGTCGCATTGCTGGCCCAGGAGCGCATGGATCACGAGAGGCGCAGCCTGCGCCTGCCAGTGCGCGAATTCGACTGGTCATTCGACAACGACGATTCGCTGGTGCTGCGATTTGTGCTGCCGCGCGGCACGTTCGCGACCGCTGTCCTGCACGAAGTGCTGGCGGACGCCTGGGATGCAGGCGAGGGCGGCGAGGATTAGCGCGCCACCTGGCAGCTCAGCTCAGCAGCACGTAGAGCGCGCCGGTGCCCCCATCGGCAGGACGCGCGCTGGTATACGCGGCGACGTTGTCGATCTGCCGCAGCCAGTGACTGACCGCGACCTTGAGCACCGGCCCTCCGGGACCGGAGCGCAGTCCCTTGCCGTGGATGATGCGCACGCAGTGCAGCTGGCGCACCACGCAGTCGCCGATGAATTCGCGCAAGGCATCGAACGCAGGGTGCAGGTGCATGCCGTGCAGATCGCATTCGGCCTCGAGCGCGAACTGGCCACGCTTGAGCTTGCGCAGCACCTCGTCACGCACGCCCGTGCGCCGGAACTGCAGGCGATCTTCCGCGTCGACGCCAACCGGATCCCCGGACCACGACCGGTTTTCAAGCAGCACGTGCTGCCGTTCGGCACGTGCGTAGCGTGCGATCGGGCGTGGCTTGGGACCGGCCGGAGCCGTCGGCTTTCGGGCAAGCGGCCGCACGCCCTGCATGGCACGGCGGAACGCCTGCGGGTCGTCATCCCCTTGCGGCGGGTCCTGCTTCGACATGTGGTTCGAGTTCGCTTCCGAGGCGGGCGGGGATTCCAGTATAGTTGTGCGGCGTTCGTGGCCAACCCCGCTGTCGCTGGGGCCCAGATAACGATACGGTCCCACGCCACATGAGAATCCTGGTCAGCAACGACGATGGCTATCGCGCCGAGGGCTTGCAGTGCCTCGTCGACGCGTTGCAGCCGCTCGCGCAGGTGACCGTCGTGGCTCCGGACCGCAACCGCAGCGGTGCCAGCAATTCCCTGACCCTCGACGTGCCGCTGCGCGTGGCGGAGTATGGTGAGCGCCGTTACTTCGTCAACGGCACCCCCACCGACTGTGTCCATCTAGCCATCTCCGGACTTTTCGCGAGCGAGCTCGAGCACGACATGGTCGTGTCCGGGATCAATGACGGCGCCAACCTCGGTGACGACGTGTTGTATTCCGGCACCGTCGCTGCCGCCGTCGAGGGACGCTTCCTCGGGCTGCCCGCCATCGCGATCTCGCTCGTCGTGCGTGAGCGCCGGCAGTTCGACACGGCCGCGCGCGTCGCCAGCGAACTGCTGCTGCGCCTGCAGCGCTCGCCGCTGCACTCATCGATGATCCTGAACGTCAACGTGCCCGACTTGCCATACGAGCAGCTGCGCGGCGTCAAGGCGACTCGGCTCGGGCATCGGCATCGTTCGGCACCCGTGCTGCGCGCCTCCGATCCGCGCGGCCGTGCGGTGTATTGGGTCGGGCCCGCCGGCGAAGGGGCCGATGCGGGCGAGGGCACGGACTTCCACGCCGTCGCCAATGGATTCGTGTCGGTGACACCGCTGCAGGTGGACCTGACACGGCATGCGGCGATTGGCGAAATCGGCGAATGGCTCGCGGGTCGGGGCGAGTGAGCAGCCCACGCCCATGATGAAAGACCAGAGC
The DNA here is from genome assembly GCA_031404015.1 of Gammaproteobacteria bacterium. Lineage (GTDB taxonomy): Bacteria > Pseudomonadota > Gammaproteobacteria > Steroidobacterales > Steroidobacteraceae > RPQJ01. The sequence goes on from JANNGT010000339.1 coordinate 13,603, forward strand.
AGGGTCAGCGGCATCGGCATGACGTCGGCCCGCACGCGCGAGCGGCTCGTCGCCCGCCTGCGCGAGCAGGGCATTACCGACAACGAAGTGCTGGAGCGCATCCGCAGCGTGCCGCGCCACCTGTTCGTCGACGAGGCGCTTGCAAGCCGTGCCTATGAGGACACCGCGCTGCCGATCGGCCACGCCCAGACCATCTCGCAGCCCTACATCGTCGCGCGCATGACGCAGTCACTGCTCGAGGCAGGCAAACCGCGCAAGGTGCTCGAAGTAGGGACGGGCTGCGGCTACCAGACGGCTGTGCTCGCGCCGCTGGTGGTCACGCTGTACAGCGTCGAGCGCATCGCGGCCCTGCAGCTCAAGGCGCGACAGGTGCTGCGCGACCTGCGCATCGCCAACGTGTACATGAAGCATGGCGACGGCTTCGAAGGCTGGGCGGCGCATGCGCCCTTCGATGGCATCATCGTCGCAGCGGCGGCGTATGCCGTGCCGCCGGCACTGCTGGAACAGCTTGCGGATGGCGGACGGCTCGTGATTCCCGTTGGCAACGATCGCGAACAGCAACTGCTGCGCATCACGCGACGCGGCGACCGCTACGAGCGCGAGGTGCTCGGCGCCGTCGTGTTCGTGCCATTGCTGCAGGGCCTCGCCTGAGGTCCCGTCGTCAGGCGACGATCAGCGCGGCAGCCACGTTCCTGCCTTCGGCGACCAGCACGTTGTACGTGCGGCAGGCGGCGGAGGTATCCATGACTTCCACGCCGATGCGCTGCTCGAAGAGGATGCGGAGGATCTGCGAGTCGGGGAACTGCTGCCGTGCCCCGGTGCCAAGCAGCACTACCTCTGGCGCGAGTCCCAGCAGCGCCTCGAGGTCGGCGGCCGCCAGGTCCTGCACGGCGCGCGGTCGCCACGGCGCAATCAGTGCGGTCGCGGTGACGATGACGCTGGTGGCATGCGCGGTTTCGCCGATGCGCACCTGGCCCGCGCCGTAACTGCGGATCAGGTTGGTGCCCGTCGAATTTTCCAGCTGGAGCTTCATGATCGTACGATATCGCATGCGCGGCCCGGGTTCACGCTGGGACCGACACCGTTTCGAGGCACGACGTTGATGCCGCGGCCGTCCGTGCGCGTTGCACTGCCGTGGCTGCAGACGGCCCTGGCGGATGCCATGGGCAACCACACTCAGCCGCCGCTCGCCGCGCTGCGCTGGCTCGGCGGTCGCGGCCGTTTGCAGGGCGCTACGGCGACGCCATGGCGCGAGTGGCTGCTCGAACCCACCGACATGTCACGGTGCCTGCGCGACTGGCCGGCAGGACCCGCGGTCGCGCGGGAGCGCGGTGCGGACCTCGGTGCAGGACACACCTGGTGCCTGGCGCAGCCGGTGCATCTGGCGGCTGGACTCGATCACCTGCGGCTTGCACCGCTGGCGGCGGCGACACTAACGGCGGGTGAAGCGGACGAACTCGCCGCGTCGATACGTGCGCACTTCGGTGACGATGAAATCGCGGTGGCGCCTTGCGCGGATGACGTGTGGTTGTTGCGCTTCGCGCGCGTGATCGACAGCACGACCCAGCCGCCAGAGTTGGCGGTCGGGCACAACGTGCACGACTTCATGCCAGCCGGACCCGATGGGGCGCGCGTGCGCAGCCTCATGAACGAGATCCAGATGCTGCTGCACGAGCATCCCGTCAACGAGCGGCGTGCGCGCGCGGGAAAATTGCCGGTCAACGCGTGGTGGCTTTGGGGGTTTGGCAAGGACTCGTCGCAGCCCGTTCCGCCAGACCATCGGTGGAGCCTGCGCGGCGACGATGCCTGGTTACGCGCGCTGTGGGGACGCGATGGGCTGGACCGGGATCCCGCCAGCCCCCTGCTCGAGCCACTGCAGGGCGATACGCTCATTGCGTTGACGATACCGCCCGCCGTGAGCAGCGAAGAATCACTGGCGGCCATCGATACGGGACTGCTGGCGTGGCTGGCCACGCAGGTGCGGACCGGCGCGATCCAGCGTCTAGACATGCTCGCGGGCAGCATCGAATTGCACATCGACGTGGCGTCACGGTTCCGGTTCTGGCGCCGGCCTGTCGACATCGCGCGGTGGCTCGAATGACGACTGCGCGCCGGATCCTGCGGCGTGAATCACGCGCCGACCTGCAGGCGGCGCTGCCGGCCACGCTGCACCCCGTGCTGCGACGCGTGTATGGCGCGCGTGCACTCGCAGGGCCCGAAGACCTGGCACTGCGCCTGGACCAGTTGCTGCCCATCAGCACGCTCGATGGCGTCGAAGCGGCGGCGTCACTGCTGGCAGACGCGCATCGCACACGTCGGCGCGTACTGATCGTGGGCGACTTCGACGCGGACGGTGCGACGAGCACGGCGCTCATGCTGCGCCAGCTCACGGCGCTCGGTTTCGAGTCGCCCGACTTCCTCGTGCCCGATCGCTTTCGCTACGGCTACGGTCTCACGCCCGAGATCGTGCGCGTGGCCGCGGAGCGCAAGCCCGACCTGATCGTCACGGTCGACAACGGCATGTCGTCGCTGGAAGGCGTGGCGGAGGCGCGCCGCCTCGGCATCGACGTGCTGGTCACCGACCACCACCTGCCGGGGCGTGAATTGCCGGCCGCGGCGTGCATCGTCAACCCGAATGCGCCGGGCAATCGCTTTGCGTCCAAAGCGCTCGCCGGCGTCGGCGTCGCGTTCTACGTGATGGTCGCGCTCACCCATGAACTGCGTCAGCGCGGCACGCTGCCGGCGAATGTGGACACGAATCCTGCGCGGCTGCTCGATCTGGTTGCGCTCGGCACGGTTGCCGACGTCGTCACGCTGGACCTCAACAACAGGGTGCTCGTGGCGCAAGGACTGCAACGCATCCGGCGCGGACGCTGTGCCGCCGGCCTGCGTGAATTGCTCGAAGCGTCGGGCCGCACGCTGGCGAGCGTGACCAGCCAGGACCTGGGCTTCCAGGCGGGGCCGCGCTTGAATGCCGCGGGCCGGCTCGACGACATGACGCGCGGAATACGCTGCCTGCTTACGGACGATCCTGCAGAGGCGCGCGCCACCGCGCTCGATCTCGCACGGCTGAATACAGACCGCAAGGAACTCGAGGCGAAAATGCAGCTCGAGGCATTGGCGCAGGTGGATGCGCGCGTGGCGTCGCTGGCGGGGCAAGTGCCATCGGGGGTCTGCGTCTATGACGCAGGCTGGCACCAGGGCGTGGTTGGTCTGGTCGCGTCCCGCGTCAAGGAACGCCTGCACCGGCCGGTCATCGCATTTGCGGCTTCCGAGCCTGGCTGGCTCAAGGGCTCGGCACGTTCGGTGCCGGGCGTGCACGTGCGTGACGTGCTCGATGCAATCGCCACGCGCACGCCGGGACTCGTCGACAAGTTCGGTGGCCACGCCATGGCGGCGGGGCTCACACTGCGCGAGTCGAGCTTGAAGGTTTTCGAGGCGGAGTTCGCGCGCGAAGTCGAGCGCTGGGTCGATGCCGACACGCTGGCGGGCCATCTGCATACCGACGGCGAGTTGCTCGGCGGCGAATTCAACGTGGACACGGCCGACGCCCTCCGGGAAGGCGGCCCCTGGGGTTCGGGATTCCCCGAGCCGATGTTCGACGGCGAATTCGGCGTTGCGGATGCGCGCGTGGTCGGCAACCGTCACCTGAAGCTGCGCCTGCGCAGCGCGTCGGGTGAGGTGGTGGA
>JANNGT010000340.1:0-3128 GCA_031404015.1 Gammaproteobacteria bacterium
ACACCTGGGTCGGGCCCGGGCACTCCAGCTCCACCGCCTGAGTTCACCTCTCCCGCTTTAGCGGGAGGGTCGGCCGCAGGCTGGGGGAGGGTCTGCTCCTGGTGGCTTGGCGAACTGGCGGCCGATGCGGTGTCTTTTACCGAGCTTGGAAAGGCAGACACGCGCTCGGGAAAAGACACCGGATCGACCGCCCTCACCGCGGCGCCTGCACGACTTTTCCGCCCCGGGCGGAAAAGGTCGCGCGGCGCAAGTAACCTCACTCGGTGCCCAAGCCAACAGACGAACGTGCCCCGACCGGGCCGCAAACCCAAACCGTCATCCTCAGTTTTGTTGCAAAAGCCACAAATGGACGTATGATGTGGCCATGGAACGTGCTCACCCCGCAAGCTCGCCCGCTGCCGTAGCCGTCGAAGCCCACCCAAGCGCGGCGGACGTCCTGACACGCGCGCTCGTCAAGGCTGGCAAGGAGCTGGGCTTTACCCAGGCCGAGGTTGCCGCAGTCGTCGGCCGCGACCGCACTGCCCTCAGTCGGGCCGCCATCGAGCCCAACACCAAGTCGGGCGAGCTCGCGCTGCTGTTCGTTCGCGCCTACCGCGCACTGTACGTGTTGGTCGGTGGCGACCCCCGCCAGATGAAGCACTGGATGCACACGCATAACCTGCACGTCGGCGGCGTCCCCGCAAAAGTGATCGGCACAGTGCCGGGGCTGGTCCGCGTCGTCGAATACCTCGACGCAATTCGGGGCCGCGTGTGAGCGACATCTGGGCGGCATGCTCCGCCCGTGTTGCGCCGACGGCCCTCACCGGCCAGATTTTCCGTCTGGTCGAAAGCCAGGAGCAGGTCGCAACCAACTCCCTCGTGCGCACGCTCGCAGAACAAGCCCTGCTGGAAGAGCTCATCGAGGTGTCGAAACCCCGCGTGCCGGAACCCGCCCGCGGGTTGCACTACCTGCTGGCTACGCCGTTCCGGTATCCGCCCTTACCATGGGGGTCGCGCTTTGGACGTCGCTTTGAACCAAGCCTGTTCTACGCTGCGTGTACCCGCGAAACGGTGCTGGCCGAAAGCGCCTACTACCGGTTCGTGTTCTGGTCGGGAATGCAAACTGCCCCCAACTCATCGCTCGAAACCCGACACACCTTGTTCAGCGTGCAAATTCAAGCGACGAAGGGCGTGCACCTGCAGTCCACACCGTTCGACGATTTCTCCGCCGAACTTACGGATCGTCGTGACTACCGCGCCACGCAGGCGCTCGGCACGGCGCTGCGCGAGGCGGGCATCGATGCTATCGAGTACCGATCGGCGCGTGATCCTGCGTGCGGTCTCAATGTCGCGCTCTTCACTCCATCGGCGCTCGGATCAAACAAGCCTGACATCCTCGACGAATGGTTCTGCACGACGGCCGCGAACAACGTGACGTACTACAGTCGCACGGGAGGCGGGATTCGCAAGTTCCCGCTCGCCACATTTCTCGTGGACGGCGCGTTGCCGCGGCCGGCGGCGTGATGGCCCCCCAAGTAAAAAGCCCAGCGAATCGCACGTGAAGAACGATGCCGCCGACACGATCGCAGCGATCGCGACGCCTGCCGGACGCGGCGGTATCGGCGTAATCCGGATTTCTGGCCCCGCGGCGCCGAACATTGCAACGCAACTGCTTGGGCGCTTGCCGGCGCCACGCCGCGCCGAATTGCATCCCTTCCGCGACGCCGCAGGCGCATCGATCGACACAGGACTTGCGCTCTACTTCGACGGACCGCATTCCTTCACGGGCGAAGACGTGCTCGAGCTGCACGGTCATGGCGGCCCCGTCGTCATGGATGTACTGCTGCAGCGGATCCTGCAACTTGGCGCACGTGCAGCGGCGCCAGGCGAGTTCACACAGCGTGCGTACCTCAACGGCAAGCTCGACCTCGCGCAGGCGGAGGCGATCGCGGACCTGATCGACAGCGGCTCGTCGCAAGCAGCGCGCGCCGCAGTTCGCTCACTGCAAGGTGAATTTTCGGTGCACGTGCACGAGCTTGCGCAGCAGGTGCTGCAGCTGCGCCTGTGGATCGAAGCCGCGATCGATTTTCCCGAAGAAGAAATCGATTTCCTCGCCGACCGCGCGCTCGGCGAGCGCATGACGAGCCTGCGCCAACGCTTTGCAAGTCTCGCCGCAACCGCGCGCCAAGGCACGCTGCTGCGCGATGGCATGACGGTGGTCATCGCCGGAAGGCCGAACGCCGGCAAATCCAGCCTGCTGAATCGACTTGCCGGTTACGACGCCGCGATTGTCACGGCGACGCCCGGCACCACGCGCGACGTGCTGCGCGAACGCATCGCGATCGACGGCCTGCCGCTGCACGTGCTGGACACGGCGGGATTGCGCGACGCACCGGACGACGTGGAAGCCGAAGGCATCCGCCGTGCGCGCCTCGAGATCGCGCGTGCCGATCGCGTGCTGTTCGTCGTGGACGCGTCGGACCCGCACGCGGTGTCCGCCATCGACAACGACCTGCAGCACGTCCCTGCCAAAGTCCCGCTGACGCTCGTGTTCAACAAGATTGATCGCAGCGGCGATGAGGCGCGAGTCGAAGCCGGGCAGGGCGGTGCACCGCGCGTGTTCCTGAGCGCGACGACCGGCGTCGGCGTCGATGGTCTGCGCCAGCATCTGCAGGAGTGCATCGGCTTTCAGCCGTCGGCCGACGGCGCACTCTCCGCACGCACCCGGCACGTCGATGCGCTGCGGCGGGCTCGCGCACACGTCGAGACCGCGAACCAGCTGCTCACCGAACGTCATGCGGGAGAACTCGTCGCGCAGGAACTGCTCGACGCGCATCGCAGCCTGGGTGAGATCACGGGCGAAGTGTCGAGCGACGATCTGCTCGGGAAGATTTTCTCGAGCTTCTGCATCGGCAAGTGAGGCGGTCACCGCACCGCGTATTGCAGCCGCAGGTAATACGACCGGCCGAGCACGTCGTACTGTGACGGATCCGTATTGGCCTGTTGCCAGCTCGGAAAGATCGGCGGCGCTTCGTCGAGCACGTTTTCCGCGCCAAGGTACGCAGCAAGCCCGCGCATTGCGCCTGCGGTGAAGGAATAGCTGAGGCCCACGTCGAGGTAGTCGCGCTCGGGCACGGCAAACTCGCGGA
>JANNGT010000341.1:0-9469 GCA_031404015.1 Gammaproteobacteria bacterium
GGCCGGCACTCGCGGCGGACTGGTCGTGATCGAACCGGCGCAGCGCACGGCACGGTTGATCGACCTGGCCGATGAGAAGGGCGCGCAGCCGCTGGTCACGTCGATGCACGCCGATGATTCAGGACGCCTGTGGGCGACGACCATGCAGCATGGTCTCATCGAAGTGAATCTTGCCGCGGGCACTGCGGCACGGGCGCTCCCTCAGATTGTTCTGAAAACCGGCAACACGACCGTGCAGCCGTTGTTGAGCGTGGCGACCGGCAGGCACCATGTATTCCTGGGCACCTGGGGTGCCGGCGTGCTGCGGGCGCCGCGCGCAGCGCCGGCCTTCCAGCTGCTCGCGCAAGTCGGCCCTGGCGTCCTGCGCAACAGGAACATCACTGCTGTGATGAGTGACGGCAGGGTCGGCCACCCGTGGGTGGGCAGCTTCGGCGGCGGGCCGCAACGTGTGGACGTCGCGGGTGGAACGTCGATCCCGCCAGTCGTGGGCGCGGCGAACGAGCCAGTGACCCTGGCCGGCGTCGTCAGCCTGGCGCAGTTGCAAGGCCGACTGTTTGCGGGCTCCACGGAAGGCCTGTTCGGCTTCGACGCCGACGGCAGCGACGTTGCGCTGGAACAGCACGACCCTGCTCGCAGCGACGGCATCGGGGCCGGGTACGTCGCCGCACTCCTCCCCGCCGGACAGGGCGGCCTGTGGGTAGGTGTCGGTGGCAGCGGTCTGCAACTGCGTGACGCGGCCGGACGCTACCGGACCTTTCGTCACGACCCGAAATTGCTCGATTCGCTGAGCGGCAATTACATCACCGCACTGAGCCCGGGAGGTGCCGGATTCATCTGGGTGGGCACGCGCTCGGACGGCCTGAACCTGTGCCGGATCGAACCCTGGTCCTGCCGGCGCGATGGCGCAGACGGCAGTGACGGCGTGCGACTTGCCAATCATCACGTCACGGCGCTGCGCACGGATGCAACTGGAACCCTGTGGGTCGCGACGGACGGCGGCGGTCTGCAGCGCATCAGCGCCGATACCCCCCGCAGCGTCGACACGAACCGCTGGGGTGCGGCCGAGGGCCTCATCGACGACGGCATCATGGCCGTGGAACGCGACGACGACGGCTCACTGTGGCTCAGCACCCGGCATGGCATTGCTCGCCTCGACCCTGCTACGGGGCGCGTCGTCAATCACGTTGCCGAATCCGGCTTGCCCGCTCGGCACTTCAACACCGGCGCCTCGGCTGCGGATGCGTCGCACGTGTACTTCGGCTCGGTCGAGGGTTTGCTCAGCATGCCGAAGGGCACGCCGCTGACACCCAGGCCGCCTACGCCCGTGGTCATCACGGCGCTGGAACGCCTCGGCACGCACGGTGACAACCTGCTGTCACCGGCGGCGCTCGACGACGGCTTCGAGACGGCACACGGCAACGGCATTGCAGTGGAGTTCGCAGTCCTCGATTTCGCCGAGACCACGCACGAGTACGCGTACCGGATGCAACCGCAGGACCCTTGGACCGCACTCGGCCAGCGGCGGCAGGTGACGTTTCTGGGCCTCGAGCCCGGCGACTATCGGTTCGAGGTGCGCGGCCGCGACGTGTTCGGGCAATGGGGCACCAGCCGGGCATTGTCGTTCGAGGTCGTGCCGGCGTTCTGGATGACGCTGTGGTTCAGGGCGCTGGTCGCTGCACTGCTCGTGCTGTTCGCGCTCGGTGTGCACCGCGCCCGCATGCGCACGCTCGAGGCGCGCAACGCAGTACTGGAGAATCTCGAACGGCAGCGCGAACTCGCACTCGACCGCGCCCGCGCGAGCCAGCACGACCTCGAAGAGGCCCAGGCCGGCCTGCGGCAACTCACCGGCCGGCTCGAGTCGGCCGAGGAAGACGAGCGCACGCGCATCTCGCGCGAATTGCACGACGAGTTCGGGCAGACGCTCACCGCCGCCAAGATCACTCTGCAGATGCTGCGCACCCGCGCGGACAATCCCGCCGTCGTGGACGGCCTCGCGCAATCCGTCTCGATGGTGGATGGCATGATCCGCCAGGCGCGCGACATCGCGCGTGGGCTACGGCCAGCGCTGCTGGATGAGGCAGGCCTGGTGCCTGCGCTGGACCATCACTTGCGGTCGGTGTCCGAACGCTCTGGCGTGCAGATCGACCTGCTTGCGGGAATCGGTGTGGATGCGGCGCCGTCGGGCCTCAACACGACGGTGTTTCGCATCGTGCAGGAGGCGGTCAGCAACGCGCTGCGCCATGCCGGCGCCAAAACCGTCCATGTCACGCTCGACACAGAGTCGGACACGCTGCGACTCGTCGTAGCGGACGACGGCGTCGGCTTCGACGTCAACGTGGTCGGCCAACGCATCCGCCGCGGCGAGCATCTCGGCCTGCTAGGCATGACTGAACGCGTGCGCAACGCCGGCGGAACCATCGAGCTCGATTCACGGCCCGCCGGCGGCAGCCGCATCAAGGTGCGCCTGCCTTTCGCCAAGCCTGCAACGCCTGATCCCTCCGCGTCGACAGCGGCAGTACCGCAATGATCCGCCGCCGCATCCTGCTCGCCGACGATCATGCGCTGGTCCGCGCGGGCATTCGCGTGCTGCTGCAATCGCTGCCGGGCATCGACGTGATCGGCGAAACCGGCGACGGCCAGGACGCGTTGGAGCGCGTGCGGCGCGACCTGCCCGACGCGATCCTGCTCGACATCACGCTGCCCGGCTTGAACGGTCTCGATGTGGCGGCGCGCATCACCAAGCTTGGCCTCGCCACGCGCGTCCTGATCCTGTCGATGCACGCCTCGCCCGAATACGCGGCGCGCGCCTTCGCCGTCGGGGCCGCGGGCTATCTCAACAAGGACTCGGCTTTCGATGAGCTCGCCGCTGCACTGGACGCGGTGTGCGCGGGCCGCCGTTATCTCTGCCGCGCCATCGATCCGGCGCAGGTCGGGGAGTTCGCGCGGCTCGCCGGCAACGGCGAGTCCGAGCTCGAACTGCTGACGCCGCGACAACGCCAGATCCTGCAACTGGTGACCGAAGGCCAGGGCACCCGGCAGATTGCCGCAAGGCTGAGCGTCAGCGTCAAGACGGTCGAGACGCATCGCGCGCAGATCATGCAGCGGCTCGGCATCCACGACCTCCCGGGCCTCGTGCGGTTTGCGCTGCGCAATGGCCTGCTGCCGCCGGAGTCGACGTGACATAACGTGGGCCTGGCCGGCCGCGAATCCTGCGAATCTCAGGGAATACCTGATGGCTATAAAACGAGACGAGCGTCACATTTGCGCACTGTCTCGAAGGCTCGCCCCGGCGAGCAAGCCCGACCTCCAGGAGTACCCCACGTGTTGCGATTCCTACGACCCTCTTTGATGGCCGCCGCGGTGCTTGGCACTGCGCTGGCGCTGCTGCCGGCCGTCCCCGTGCAGGCAGCGAAACTCAAGCAGCAGAACCTCACGCAGTTGATCGCCGATGCACAGATGATCGTCGCCGGCAAGGTCGTGCGCGTGGCGGACGGCGTCACGCCGCAAGGCCTGCCGTACACGGAGATCACGCTCTCGGTCCAGGACAGCGCCAGGGGCACGTTGCGAGGCGGCGCCAATTACAAGTTCCGCCAGTTTGGACTCGTGGCACCGCGCAAGATGCCGAACGGCAAGATGCTGCTGGCCGTGAGCCCCGAGGGGTTTCCGCGCTGGCAGGAAGGCGAACGCGTGATCGCGTTCATGCACAAGCCGGCCAGCAAGACGGGCCTGCAGACCACGTCCGGCCTCGCCCAGGGCAAGCTCAACCTGCTCGACGGACAGGTCTTCAACGAGTTCAACAATCGCGGCCTGTTCGACGGCGTGAAAATCAATGACGCGCTGCTCAGCAAGAACGAGCGGGCCATGCTCGCCAGCCAGGGACCGGTGGACGCCGCGACCTTCGTCGGCCTCGTCGGCCGGGCCGTCAGCGAAAACTGGATCACCTCAGGGGAGATGCGTTGATGCACCGCTTCATCATCAAGGCCGGCATTGCACTGCTGCTGGCCGCCGGAACCGCCCAGGCGGCCGGACCCCTGTACCTGCTCGATTCGAGCCCGCCGCGTCCTTACGCCTGGGACACGTCGAAGGGCGCCATTCCCGTCTGGACCGACGGTGGCAAAGCCTTCACGTTCGACTTCGACGGCGTCACTCCATTCATCACGATCGAGCGGGCAAACCAGATCACGCAGTTCGCCTTCGACCAGTGGAACAACGTCAAGACGGCCACGTTCGAGGCGAAGATCGCCGGCACGATCGAAAGCAAGCTTGGCATCGCTGACGTGACCGGCGCCAACGCGGCACAGCTTTACGAGAAGCAGAATGGGTACGGCTTCTGGGTGCTGTACGACACCGACGGCGCGATTCTCGAGGAGTACTTTGGCATCTCGCGTGATGCAGTGCTCGGCATCGCCTTCCCTGAATGGGCCGATGAAAACGGCACGATCACCGAGGCCACCGCACTGCTGAACGGCTGGTACGTTGATGCCAGCGACGTCAATGGCGAACTGGTTGCGGGTGTGTTCACCCATGAGTTCGGCCACGCGGTCAACCTCTCGCACGCGCAGGTGAACGGCCCGATGGTGTACTCGAGTTACACGTTCCGTCCGTTCTATCCGGGTGTGCCGCAGTGCGTCGCGCCGGTGCATTACTGGAACCACTGGGACGACGTGGGCGTGAACCGCGCAGATCCTGCAATCGTCGAGACGATGTATCCGTTCATCGACACTTTGTCCGCGGTCGGCCGCGAGCAGAGCACCGTGACGCATCCGGACGACATCGCCGGCATTTCGAACCTGTATCCGACCGCAAACTACCGCACGTCGACCGGCTCGATCTCCGGCGTGCTGCGGCTCAAGGACGGCAGCACGCATTACAGCGGCATCAACATCATCGCGCGCAACGTGGCCAACCCGCTGGTCGACGCCGTCTCGGCGATGACCGGCGACCAGACGCAAGGCCTGATCGGACCGGACGGCCGCTTCACGATCAACAACCTCACGCCCGGGCAGGATTACGTCGTCTACATCGAGGAGATCGTCGCGGGCGGCTACCCGACGACACCGACGCAGCTGGTCTCGCAGGGTGAGTACTGGGACGTTGCCGAGAGCAGCAACCCGGGCACGGACCGGCCGTGCAACAAGTCGACGATCCGTGCCGAGGCCGGCGTCACCAAGACCGCCAACATCACCTTCAACGGTTATGCGCGGGGCGTTGAGTTCACGCCGATCGTGTCGGCGTACCTCACGGACCTGGCCAAGAACGGACGCAGCGCAGCGGGCCAGGCCGAAAACACCGTGTTCACCTGGAACAAAGCCCAGGGCTTCGAGGTGTTGCCGCCCGAACTGGTCGCGACCAACACCTCCATGACCCGCAATGGCCAATGGGTGCTGGTGGCGCACGACGCCAATGGCAATGGCATCAGCCAGGCCACGTTGCGCTCGCAGAACGGCGCCCTGCTTTCGCTCGGCGACCTGAACGGCGACACCTGTGGCGGTGGCAGCCAGTCCGGGTTTACCAGCAGCTACGGCTGGGCCGTCGACGATACCGGCCGCACGGCCGTGGGCGCCGCGTACGTCGACCGCGACAAGGATGGATCGTGCGAATCGCCGAACGCCAGTGAGATCGTGCCGTTCATCTGGACGGCGCAGAAGGGCATGCGCGAGCTCAACACTTCGAACCTGCCGATGAACGAGCTGCCGTGGGTGCGCGCGCACTCGGTTTCGGGCAATGGCGAGGTCGTGCTCGGCACGTCCAACTTCCAGTACGCCTTCGCCTGGGTCAAGGAAGGCAAGGCGATCAACCTGACCGAGCGCTACGGCGCCGATCCGGCGTTTGCGGTGAACTTCGACGGCCACCGCGTTGCACTGAGTCTCACCGACCCCGACACCTATATGAGCAAGGGCGTGGCGCTCTGGGATTACGCCAAGGGCCTTACACCGATCGGTTCGCTGCAGTGGTGCACCGACGTGCCCTACGTCAGCTGGTTCGGCGGTGACTTGTGCGAGTCAATGACGTCGGCCGAAGTCGAGGCCGCGGTCGGCAAGCCGCCGGTCGACATTTTCGACATGAGCGACGACGGGTCGATCCTGATCGGCCGCAGCGGTTCGTTCTTCACCGGCTTCGTCGGTGCAGTCTGGATCGAGCAGGTCGGCTGGATGACCTGGGACTCGTTCTTCCGCAAGCAGGGCGTGGTCGAGGCCAGCAACGTGCAGTTCTCGAACCCGATCTCCATCAGCGGCACGGGTCGCGAAGTGGTCGGCGGCACGTTAGGCGCGGCGTTCTCGTGGCTCGCCAACATCGACCAGGTGTTCGTCTGCGAGCGGGGCAACTCGGTGCAGACGGGGTATCCGAACGGCCTGCGTGCAAAGGTCGCCGCGGGCGCCAAGTTCGGTCGCTGCGAGCACCTCAACGACTGAGGCAGGCTCCGGGCAGGGCGTTTGCGCGCCCTGCCCTTCCTGTCCTTCCTGTCCTTCCTGTCCTTCCTGTCCTTCCTGCCCTCAGTCGACGGGTGCGCGATCGAGCAGCACCGCGGGAATCATCGCGGCGTCCAGGCTCAACACCAGTGCAACGGCACCCACTTTGATGACCCGGCCAAACTCGGCGGCGCCGACGTCCCACGCGGCGGCCAGGGGACCCGAGGCCATGCCCATCTTCGACGCAAAACCGCCGAGCGCAGCTGACTGCCCGGTCTGGTCGAACTGCGCGCACATGCCCAACAGGTACGGGATGCCGAACGACCAGGTCACGCCGATCAGTCCATTCGCAAGCCCATAAACCCACGCAATTTCGCTGCCGTGCAACGCCCACGTCGCCAGCGCAGTCAGCAGGATCGAGCCGGCCAGCGGCCAGGCACGCCCGAACCGCGTCGACAGCAGGATCACGAGGCCCGCTCCGGCGATGCCGATCCAGGACGCAGCCGCAAGCACCGGGCTGATGAAACCCATTTCGAGGCCGTCCGCCTTGCCGAGTCCGATGACGTAGGCAAACACCGCCATGTTGCCGGCCTGGAAGAAAAATGTGGCCAGCAGGCTCAGCAGCAACGGTCCGCGCCTGACACCTTGTCCGTCACCCACTTTGGGCCTGCGCACGGCACTGGCCGGGTAATCGTTGAGGAACGGCACCATCGCAAGCGTGACGAGGTTGAACAGGATCAATGCGATGAACAGCACGCTGGTGCCGTACGTCGGGACCAGCGGCGGCAGCACGGCGAGGCCGAGCCCCCCGAGTCCGAACTGCACCACGAGCAGGTAGCCGAACGTGCGGTCGGCCTGCGCCGTGCGCGACATGACGGCGAAGCCGATGCCCACCAGCATGCCGCCCACCGTGCCGTGCAGGAATCGCATCGCCATCAGGGGTTCGAAGCGGTGGACCAGCATCGACAGCAGGTCGAGCGTGATCAATGCGGCGAGCAGTGCGTATGCCCACGTCCGCCACTGGATCCGCTTGACGATGAAGACCGCGATCAAGGCGCCGATCGCCGCGCCGTAGACGTTGCTGGAACCGACCATGCCAGCCTGGCGGTTGCTGAAGCCTGCCCCCTGCACGAGTCCGTCGACGAGCGCGGGCATGATGTTGACGTAGAAGATGCCGGCCGTGGCAAGGAAGGCCAGCAGCACGCGCGCAAGTTCGCCATCGGGAGCGGCCTTGGGCAAGCCAAAAATCGTGTGCGTGCCCGCGTCAGGCGTCGAAGTGTTCATGAGGCAGGATCCTTGGCAACGACTGCAGGTGGGGCCGTCGCAGTCCGGCAATAGGGATGGAGGCGTGCCGCCGCGTAGACGGCACGGCGAAAGCGAAACTCGTTGCCGTCGCTGAAGTAGTAGTACGTGACGCCGTTCGGCAGCAGCGCGATCGTGACGCCGCCGAAGCCCGACATGTACGGCACGAACACCGGCGCGTCGCACCCGGGCAGGTCACCGAAGCGCATGGCCCAGAAGCCATCGTTGTACAGGAGCGTGCCGTCTGCAGTCGTCGCAAGCCCGCGATCGGTCGGATCCTGCTGCAGGGCAGACCGCAACATGCGCGTGTCGAGCAGTTCCTGCGCCGACGCACTCGGGGGATTGAGCCACTGGCCGAGCTTGGCAATATCGTCCGGCAGCAGCGTCAGGCCGAAGCCGACGAAGGGCTGACGCACGTCGTCACGGGTCCGGCGCGAAAAGTGAGCAACGGGGCTGAGCCCTGCGGCACGCCAGACGTCGGGCCAGACGACGTCGTCGAGCAGGTCCGCCTGCGGCCCCATTTGCTTCCGCACGAAAGCCGCAAGCGCGACACCCAGCACGTAGGTATCGCTGGTGCGGTACACGAAAATCCGGCCCGCCGCCTCGCGCCGGGGGGAATGGGCGCAGGCATAGGCGATCTTGCCGGCATGGCGAGTTGCGTCGAAGAAATGCTTCGACGTCGCCGCTGAGTTTTCGTCCTCGTAGGCTGCGGCGGAGGTCCATTGCCCGCTCGACATGTCGAGCAGGTTCGCGAACGTGACGCCACTCCAGCCTCCCTGCGCCGCGCACTCCGGCACGAAGTCCACGACCTGCTGCTCGCGCGCTCCGGGAAAACGCTGTTCGAGCCGCATCAGGCCCAGCGCGCCGAACGCGGACTTGGCCACCGAATACGACGGCAGCACCAACTCTGCGCAGAACGGATACTCGCCCGCGCGCGTGGGACATCCGCCGCTGTAGTGAATGCCATCGACGATCACGCCCCACGTCGACATCTGCGACGGCGTCACCTCCGCTGGATGGCCGAACTCCGCAGGATCGGCTCCCGGATGATCGACTGCCAATTGCGCAAGCGGACGTCGTGGCAGGCGACCGCTGATCTCGGTCCGGCGCGCCTCGACCACGCGGCCAGCATCCGGCAACGCGACTTCCAGCAACTCAGCCTGCAGGAAGCCCCAGAGATCGGCCTTGAAATAGGCGCACGTCTCGCTGCTGACTTGATACGCCACGTGCGAGATGCGCCCTGCCGGCGCGAAGACGAACGTCAGCACGCCGTGGTGCAGGCAGTTCTCGTTGACCTCCATCAGGCTGAACGGCAGCGCCGCGCGCGCCCAGTCACCGTCACCCGGTTCCTGCCAGGTGCGGCCCACGCCAAAGGCCAACTCCCAATCGGGGTGCGAGCTTGCCTTGGGTGTGCGCTGCCGCGGAATCAGTGCATCGCCATCCTGGACGAGGTCGACCTGCACGACGGATGGCAGGCGGCGGCGCGCTGGCCCCGACGGAGCATCGGCCACGCCATACCTGTCATGCAGGACGCGAAACCCGACCGGCTGTGAGCCAGCGCGCAGAATCAGCCGACCGAAGGTCGTCGCCGCCGTATCCCTCGACCCCACGGCTGTCGTCGGTGCAAACGCATCCATGCGCCAGGGGTTGGATGGCAGCGGCCCGGCCAGAAGTTCTGCGACCTGCAATTGCGTGCGACCGTTGCTGATCGGCTCGGCTGGCACGGCCATCGACGCCAGCGCGCCCAGCAGCAACAG